>JAIUOC010000001.1:0-300000 GCA_020161265.1 Chloroflexota bacterium
CGAGTGCAGAAATGTATGAGAGGCACCGTCGAGACGAGACGGGAACTGGGTTGCTGTGGAGGCCGTGTGAACGGTAGAGCAGACAACAACAGACAGCCGAGCGATCATCGGTTGCCGCGCGTCGGCAGGACGCGGGAGGGCAACGGATGGCGGAGGGCAGGCAGAACTGGGAATGATGCGCGTGAATGCGAGTGATGAAGTCGTCGGAGGATGGGTGGTTGGAGTGAGGGCAACCAAGATTGGTACGTGTCGAGGTGGTTGTGCCCCACGCTGCTCCATCCCGAACCAGGCCGTGAACGCGACACACACCGAGGCTACTGCAGCACCCGCTGTGGGAACGTAGGGGGATGCGTACCGCTCCATAGAAATCCCACTGGACAACAATCCAGTGGGATTTTTTATTGTTTAATCATTCTGCACCACCGAGTTGAAACTTGATCTTACTAATGATTTCGGTTTGTTAATCAATCGCAATTCGAATACCAAAAATTTGGAAATAGGCATCAATGAAAATATGCATCCATTCGCCACGAGGAAACTCTTTGGCTTGCACGACTAGCTGATAAGCGATCAACCCATGTGGGTACTCCAAAGGAATTTCGCCATATTCAAAAATTTTAAATTGCTGAAAATGGAATAATTGATGGTTTATAGTCAGTACTAACTCAAATAGCTGTTCTAAAAAGGTTGCTGGGCTAAATTCTAAGGCATAGGCGGGTAACATTTTACGATTATGCAGATTTGAACCATTAAAGTAGTCGGTAATCTGTGCTTGATAATTATAATTCAAACAAGGGTCGAGGTTTATTTGATTATGCCAAAGATAAATACTCATCCCTCATCCTTCGCGATTGATAACCCCTTCCCCTCTTCTATTCTCATTTTTGCCTTCTGCCTTTTGATTTTTGACTTTAACTTAGCCTTGCCAGCGTTTGAGAATTACGCTAGCGTTGACTCCACCAAAGCCAAAGCCATTCGATAAGGCATATTCAATTGGCATTGAGCGTGGTTGCTTGGCTACCAAATCAATGCCCGCACTCGCTGGATCAGGATCTTCTAAGTTTAATGTGGCTGGGGCAATTTGGTCGCGAATGGCCAAGGCCGTGAAAATTGCCTCAACTGCTCCCGCTGCTCCTAGCAAGTGGCCAGTTGAAGATTTGGTAGCGCTCACGGCTAATCCAGAGTTCTCGCCAAATACTTGTTTAATTGCCGCAAGTTCGCCGCGATCGCCAACTTGGGTTGAGGTGGCATGGGCATTGAGATGTTGAATATCTTCAGCAGAGATTTGGGCTTGGCGCAAGGCTAAGCGCATTGCTCGTGCCGCGCCCGATCCATCTTCGGGGCCAGAGGTGATGTGGTAGGCATCAGCAGTTGTTCCATAGCCAACGACCTCAACCAATGGCGTTGCGCCTCGGGCTAAGGCATGGTCTAAATCTTCCAAAATCAAAACACCCGCACCCTCGCTCATCACAAAGCCATCACGGGCTTGATCGAATGGGCGTGAGGCTAAAGTTGGCCGATCGTTGAACTCGGTAGCTAAGGCGCGGGCGGCAGCAAACCCGCCTAGACTGACTGGATCAAGCGCTGCCTCAGTACCACCACAAACCGCGACATCGGCTTCGCCACTATGAATTAAGCGGGCACCATCGCCAATCGCTTGCAAACTAGCGGCGCATGCGGTGACCGGAGCGGCGATTGGCCCTCGAAAACCATAGCGAATTGAAATATGGCCTGCTGCCAAGTTGATCAAAAAGGCTGGTACGGTAAACGGTGAGAGCCGTTGCGGGCCTTTGCTATCTAAAGTGCGTACCGCTTGGGTAATGGTCGAAAATCCACCAACGCACGAGGCGATTAAGGTTGCAGTGCGCTCTTGGGCTTCCGCAGTTTGTGGTTGCCATTGAGCTTGTTGAAGTGCCTCGGCAGCCGCCGCCAAACCAAGCACGATAAAGCGATCCATTTTGCGTAGCTCTTTGCTATTGGCAACGGCACTTGGTTCAAAACCAGCCTGCGGATCATCGGCCAAACTTGGCACCATTCCGCCGATTGTGCTGGCTAAACCTGCGCTAATTTGCTCTGGCAATTGACCAATACCCGATTGCCCAGCCAACAAGCGTTGCCAAACGACCTCAACCCCACAACCCAACGGTGAAACAATTCCCATTCCGGTAATGACAACACGACGCATAGTGCTTCCTTAACTAGGCTGCTACGATCTGCAGCAACCGCAGCATCACTATACCGCAGTTTTATCGGGCTGTAGGTTGGGGTTCGAATAACGTGTATCGAGTTTGGGATTACAAGATGGCGATGGATTGGTAATCAATCTGTATCATAGGATGGAATAGATTCTGCTATCAACAAAATGTAATTGGTGGTTTTTTGCCTCAAAAGATTGGCTCTTGTTGTCGCCCTCATTCAAGTTGTATACTACCATGCGCTAGGCATAGAAGGCAGATTTATGGTTTGAGCAATGGTGCTAGAAAGAGAGTTACCAATGAATTTGCATGATGATGATCGTGCTGCCGAGCAGGAAATATTGGAGCGCTTGGCAACCCTCAGCACGATGCAATTTGATGACGTTGATCGCGCAATCCAAACTTATCTGGCAGTTGCATGCGAGGTAACTGGGACAACAACGGCCTTGATTGGCGACTTAAATCGAACGCATCAATATATTCGGGCGATTTATCCAGCGACGACTGGCAATTTGGCAGCAGGCAGCACCCTTGCTCGCGAAGATACTTTTTGTCAGTATATTGATGTGACTTCACAGCCCTTAGTTGTTGATGATGCTGAGATTGATTTACGGGTTCAACGCTTGCTTGAGCGGTTGGAAACGCCCATTCGCGCTTATTTGGGTGTGCCAATTCCGGCATCAACTGCCATGCTTACTCCAACTCTGTGTGCCTTTGATCCACAAGCGCATTGTTTTACACCGATTCATGTAGCAGCGCTTAAACTTTTGGCCCACCAAATTGCCCGCTGGATGCCATTGCTGCGTGCGCCCGCTACAGATGAGCCACCTGTTGCGCTGACGAATCTGAGTGTGGCTGAGCTTAACCAAATCGTCGCCCACGATATTCGCAATCCGTTGCATTTTTTGCAGGGAACTTTAGAATTATTGCAGGGTGATCCGCTCTTACCAGCCGATCATGCACTGGGTTCGTTGTTGCCACAGGCCTATAACTCGGTGTTGCATATTCAGCGACTTGTGCGCGATTTGGTCGATGGTACAGCATTGATGACTGGAACGCTCTCATTTGTGCGCCATACAATTGATCTAAGCACATTAATTCCTGAGATTGTGGCAGTCGCTAGCACAATGCTGCGTTCGACCTGTCGCATTCATCTGGAGCTTGATCCAAATTTGCCAGCGTTGATTAGCGATCGTGATCGGGTTTGGCAAATTGTACACAATTTAGTCAGCAATGCTGTGCGTTACACTGAAGCAGGCACGATTACGATTCGTGCGTATACCAGCGAAAAACACATGTTGAACATTGAAATTGAAGATACTGGGCCTGGCATCAGCCCCACTGATAGTGTGCGGATTTGGGAACGCCACACGCGTGCTAGTACGATCGCCCAAGGCTGGGGCTTGGGTTTAGCAATTGTGCGGGCACTGGTGCTGGCCTTGGGTGGCCAAGTTGGCATGACCAGTACCGTAGGTCAAGGTAGCTGTTTTTGGGTAATTTTCCCTTTAGCTCGGCCTGAACCAGCCTTGGTCGATTATCAGCCTTGGCGTTCGTAGCGCTTAAGTATTAGCTGGGGCTAGGCTTTGTTCGTACGGATCACCATAATGCTGCAGCACATCCCATAGCTCAGGATTATATTTAAAGTACGAAGGACTATGGGTGAATTTCGAGCTATGGATAAGTTTGATTCTTTGAAAAATAAAAGGACGCTCCAAGACTATCCGTTGAATTTCAGCTCGATCAATCGGAATTGCCCGCACAAATAATGGATAGATAATGATCCCAGTGCTATAGATTTCGATCGGCAATACTTGGCCCTTGCCCATGTTCCATTTTGCTTCAAGCTTGATTTTTTCTTATACAGCAATCTTCCGTTGGTTTGAATGGCTGTAATTGTAGCCTTCGATGCAGTTGCTCTAAAAAAGGATAGGCTCATTGTGATAATCAAAACAAGCCCAAACCCAAAAAGAAACAGCATAAACAGAAAAATTGGATCGTCCATACTTCCCTCAAATCATCATTCATCGGCAACAATCGCCGTGATCAAGCCTACACATTACGCTTAAGCACGGCTGTTGTTGCTCAATTCTAAAGCTCGTCGAGGTAGGTTACACCCCAGCGTTGACGTAGCGGACAAAATTCTCGACCAGATTACCAATGCCGGGTCGAACGCCTGTTGGCCAAAACCGTGGAAGGGTTGGTGACCTGCAATTGTAACAAAAGTGCCCCATCTGGTCTTGAAAGCCGTCTTAAGAGCACGGTTTGTGATCGATGTATTCACATTTACCGTGGTCAAAGATAGGCATATTCATGATTATATTCAAGGATATCCATATGGAATACAGCCTAATGTGGCAACCGCTATCTATCAGCAGGCTGTCAATCTTCGAACTGGCGGTTGATGCGGCTTTAACCGAGATACAGAATCAATGGGTAATGCTGTATGCGGCGATCCAATCGCATGGGTTAGTTCATCCGGATGCAATTGTACAAGCTGCTGGAATCGATGAAGCACAAACATATGGTTTAACGATCTATGCGGAACAAGGTCGGCGCTGGCAGCAAATTAATCCGACCAAACAGATGCAACAACAGCTTGATAGAGTATTGACCACGATAACGCAAGCAACGATTGTCAATGCCGAAGTGATTGCGGTCTTGGCGCTGATCCACGCCATGGATATGCATTCTCAAAACAAGGATTGGTTGATCGCCGTGCGAACGATGCTTTCACAGGTTGGCACTGATGATCTCCAAAAAGCTTTTGCATGGTCCGATAAGGTTCTCCTACAACAGAGCTGGACGATTGGGCAAGCAATCGAACTGCGACGATTATGGAGTCTTATCTGGCTCGCCTATGACAATGTGCCCGAAGCGCTGTGGGAGGCAAAGGTGGCAATAGCACTTTGGACGGATGGAGCAAGCGCGGCAGATCACGTTACCTATGCGCAACTATGGGAATTAATGATCCAATGTTGGCTCCGTCAAGCGGATGCTATGAATGCTGCCGAGGCAGCGATGACGCTGGTGGCATTCGTGGACATGCACAAGGATAGCCTGTTTACGCAGCCTGATGGGCCAAGGCTCTGGCTGGAAGCAGCGTATCATCGTGCGTTAGTGGCCGAATTCGCCTTGGATTATCCGATGGCAGCGATGTGGTATGCTGAGGCGCAACAGCGAGCACATACGGTCGCGCTGGCAACCCATCACCCAATGAGGTGGCTGATTGCCGCAGGGATGGCTCGGGGTACAATGGAATCTTGACCTTACTTCCCTCAAATCATCATTCATCGGTAACAATCGCCGTGATCAAGTGTAACGTGTAGGCTTGATCACGGCTGTTGTTGCTCAATCCTAAAGCTCGTCGGGGTAGGTTACACCCCAGCTTTGACGTAATTGATCCATGGTATTGATCAGGCTGCGCGAGGCTGCCCACGTAACAATTGGGCTTTCGATTAAGCCTGCTTGAATACATTCGGCCACATGGGCAACTTCGGTCACATAGCCATTGCCGATGAATGGCAGATCGAGGGTTTCGCTTGGTTGGCCGTTGCTTTGCACGACTAATTGTTGTGAGTGCCAAAAATTGCGTTGAAAGCGAATATAGCCGCTGCTGCCGGTGATCGTTGCTTCGCATGGCCCTGCCGCTCGCACGCTGGCAACACAGTTGGCTTGGCGATCATCGCCATATTCCAAAATGATGCTTTCTTGTTCATCAACTCCAGTTTGCCCAATTTGAGCTTGACCATAAACGCTGGTTGGCGCACCAAACAGATACAAGGCCAAGGCCAAGGGGTAAATTCCAATATCAAGCAACGCCCCACCACCAAGCGCCGGATCATACATGCGATGGCTTGGATCGAACGGGAAGTGCACACTGAAATCGGCATGGAACAAGTGTGGCTTGCCAATTGCCCCAGCCTCGATCAATTGTTTAGCCTTGATTGTGCTGGGGTGAAACCACATCCACATGGCTTCCATCAAAAAGCGTTGGTTGGCTTGGGCTGCGGCGATCATCGCTTCAACTTGTTGGCTGTTGATACCCATTGGTTTTTCGCACAGCACATGTTTACCAGCATTCAAACAGGCGATGGTTTGTTCAGCATGGCGTGGGTGCGGCGAACCAATAATCACCACATCCAATTCGGGGTCGGCCAAAAAGGCTGCCTGATCGCTATAGGCATGGGCAAATTGATGGGTTTGGGCAAAGCTTTCAGCCGAGGCTTGGTTGCGCGAAAGCACGCTCCAACGTTGGGCATTTGGCAAATCGGCTAAGGCGTTGGCAAATTGTTCAGCGATCCAGCCTGTTCCGAGTAGCCCCCATTTTAGTTGTTGCATGAATGTTCTCCAACAGTCGATGAATCCGGTCTCATGCTACCACGTAATTGGTCAACGACGTTTAAACAGGCGATTAATACTTGATCATAATCGTGGTCTATTTGTGATCAGGGTGTGAACATTGATCAATTGCTCTCGACAAGCCTGATCGTTCGGCGTATGATCGGGGTTATTCGTACTAAGGAGTAGCCACATGTTACGACAGCAACCACCTGGGCCAACCCCGCGTTTTCCCAATTTGTTGATGCGATTTCGGCGTAATCCTTTGCTTTTTTTAACCCAAGCCGCGCGTGAATATGGCGATGTAGTGCGGTTGAAATTTGGGCCACGCGAATTAATTTTGTTAAATCACCCTGATGATATTCATGCGATGTTGGTGACAAATCAGAAGATTTTGGCCAAAAGTATAGTTTTGCAACGCTCCAAACGTTTATTAGGCAATGGCTTGTTGACCAGCGAAGGCGAGCAACACATGCGCCAGCGCCGTTTGGTACAGCCCGCTTTTCATCGCAAACGGATCGCGGGCTATGCTGAGGTGATGGCCATCTATGCTGCCGAAATGCGCGAACAATGGCAACCAAACCAAGTTTTTGATGTGCATGCCGAGATGATGCGCTTGACCTTGCGGATTGTAGCTAAAACCTTGTTTGATGCCGATGTTGAGCGTGATGCCCAGGCGGTTGGCGAGGCGCTTGAACATTTGCTCAATCGCTTTAATGTGATGATTTTGCCCTTTGCTGAGTTGATCGAACGCTTGCCACTAGCCTCGAATCGGCGGGTTCAAGCGAGCATTCAATATCTCGATCAATTGATGTTTCGGGTGATTGAAGAACGCCGCCACGATCAACGCGACCACGGCGATTTGCTCTCGATGCTGCTGTTGGCCCAAGATACCGAGGGCGATGGTACAGGGATGGACAATCAACAAGTGCGCGATGAGGCGATTACGCTGTTTTTGGCGGGCCATGAAACTACTGCGAATGCTTTGAGTTGGACATGGTATTTGCTTAGCCAACATCCGGCAGTTGCTGAACGTTGGTATCGCGAACTCGACGAGGTGCTGGCAGGGCGCATTCCAACCATGGATGATGTTCAAAACTTGAGCTATACGCGCATGATTCTATCCGAATCGATTCGTATGTATCCCCCAGCGTGGATTATGGGGCGTGAAGCCTTGGCCGAATATCAGGTTGGCGAGTATGTTTTTCCCGCTGGGATTGGCCTGACCGTTTCGCCGTTTGTGGTGCATCATGATGAACGTTGGTTCCCCAATGCTTATCAATTTAATCCTGACCGTTGGACGGCTGAGCAAATTGCTCAACGCCCCAAGTGGAGCTATATTCCGTTTGGTGGTGGCTCGCGAATTTGCATCGGCGAACAATTTGCTTGGATGGAAGGCATTTTATTGCTGGCAACGATTGGCCAGCGCTGGCGCTTAAAGCTTGTGCCTGAGCATCCAGTGGCTCTACAACCTGTCATTACCCTACGGCCACGCCATGGGATTAAGATGGTCGCGGTTGCCCGCTAAATGATCGTGGATACGCACTGGCTTGCAGCTATTAGCGTTTGATATTTGACCAGTCTCTGATCGCCTATAGTCTCATCCCCATCTGCCTTGTGCTTTGTTCTAAGCGTAGCCCATGCCAGCAGTTGAGCAATAGGGCAATCGCGCTAGCAGCAATCAACCCACTGCCCAAGCGCAAAAGCCAAACATTATTTATCACCACTGCAACAACCACCAAGCCACTGCCCAAGCCATAACTTGCAATCGCGATGCTGCTCAATTGCGGCCAAAATAGCTCGCGGGCAGTGCTTGGAACAGGTTGTTTGGGATTATTGGCACGGGCTATCCAAATCAAAAATGGAATAATTTTGTGCAGCATGGTCATGATTGCAAGGCCAATCCAGCCTTGCATGGCTGCCATAAATAACACCTGAAATTGCTTAACGCCACTGCTTGGCAACCAACCTAGACTGGCTGCAACCGCCCAGCTACTACAAATTAATAGCCAAGCTCCCGCCGTAATAAACACTTTGATTGGGCTTTCAACGTGGCGGCGAATCCGATGCTTGAGGATAGTTCGTACATCAGCCAACCATGCACCGATACTGAGCACAATTAAACCTGTGCAACTCAACATAATTGATTGTGAAGCTTGATGCCACAGGGCTAAACCAGTCGCATAGGCCGCAAGGTTCATTCCAAGCATCGCGACCCAGCGCCAACGGCAAAGATAGCCGTGAGCTAAAGTAAACATTGGCAACAAACGATAACTAAGCGCCAAGGTGAGCGTGCTAAACCAACCCAAAACGCCCAACGTGGCATGCCCCAACGGACCATAGGCCACCAAACTCGGCCAAACGAGGATTGAGCGATTGATGACCAAGGCGATACCAATTAGGAGTTGAATTGTTAAGGTCGTTAATCCTAAACTGATTCCAATCGTCGTCACATCCCACTGTTGCGCAACCCATAAGGTGCGGCCATAGCTCGCCAAAATGCCCAACAAGCCAAGACTCATCAATCCAGCCCCGCTAATCAGCCAATGAGCTGCCGCTTGACTAAATGCCCAACTAAACAGGCCGCTGCCAACCACAAACGCGCCAAAGCTCCAATCGACCATGCTGCGCCAAGCCAACGGTTGCTGTAACAGCACTGGCAAGAGTTGATATAAGGCCGCCAAACAAATTAAGCTAGCCCAGCCAAGTGTGATCAAGTGGGTCAAACTTAAGATGTTGGGGCTATAGGGGAAGCCAATCAACTGCGGCGCAATCAGCCCTTGCAAACTGGCCCAAGCCAGCAAAAATCCTTGGGCAATTAGCAGCAGAATCAACACATTGCGAGCGTGATTATAGGTTTGGCTGGGCACATGCATCGCATCCTCGTTTCAGCAAGCAATTAACCGATGCTTCAGCCTAGCAAATTTCGGCTAGCGATGGCGTGACTTTTCTCACATAGCTTGGTTGTGAGAAAAGTCGCTGCTCAATCGACCTGCTGGCGCTAGACTCAGCATAGTGAGCTATTAGCGCAACGAGGTATCCATGATTACCGCTACTATGACGGTCGCTGACATTCTCAAGCGTTATCCCAATTTGCTTGAGGTTTTTGTGGCTCAACATCAGGCCTTTCAACGGCTGCGCAATCCGCTGTTGCGGCGGGTATTTGCCCGCATGGTTACGCTTGAACAGGCCGCCCAAATTGCTCAAATTGAGCCAGCCAGTTTAGTGCAAGCACTGAATCAGGCTAATGGCGAACCCGTTGCGGTTACGCCGCTGGCTGAGCCTTCCAGCCCACAGCTTGATCCAACGATTCCACCAGCTTGGCTGCAATTTAGCCATATCAGCTATTTACTCGATGTACGTGAAGCCCAAGCAACTGCCCAAAATCCCTTGGCGCTGATTACTCCCGCCACGCTAGCGCTTGCCGATGATCAACTGTTGCTTTTACGCAGCAGCTTCGAGCCAGTGCCGTTGTATCAGTGGCTCGCTCGGCGCGGCTACCAAGCTTGGGCGCACCAACATACCAGCGACGATTGGTTGGTGTTGATCGGACGACTTGCCAGCACTGAAACTCAGCCAAGCGACCAGCCCAACTCCGCCAAGCCATGTGTGGTTTTGGATAATCGCGGCCTCAAACCACCCGAACCGATGGTGCGCACGATTACAACGCTCAAAAAGTTGCCGCCCATGAGCTATTTAATCGGCGTTACCGACCGAATCCCGGTGATATTGCACGAAACGCTGAGCGACGAAGGCTACACGTTTGAGTCGTTAGGCCAGATTCAACAAAGCTATCTGACCCTGATCACTGCTGGGTAAGGAGTTTTCAACCAAAGCTATTTAGCTGATTCCATTGTTGTGAGTTGCTAGCGAATAGCCTATTTGCTATTCCCCTCCATGTGCCAAGTGAAAACAACAGTGTCGTTATAGGTTCAAGGAGCACCCGATGGTCAAACCTCGCCCCGTTCGGAAAGCGATTATTTGGGGTTGCATTACCACTTTTAGTCTTGCGATCATGATTGCGGTTGGTTCGCGTGATCTGGCGCATTTTGATGCAGCCCTCGTCGCCTATACCTTTGCCACGCTTTTTGCCACCTTCGGCATTACCTACCGCTATACGATGTGGCTGCAACGCCCGCCAACCGCCATGTATTGGAAACGCGGCTGGCAAATGTTTTTTAAACCTCAGCGCTTATTAACCAACACCCGCAATTTATTTACCCGCACAACCAGCGATTTTGCCGCCAATCGCTTTATTTGGAAGCGTGGCAAATTGCGCTGGCTGGCCCACTGGTTCATTATGTGGGGCTGTATTATTGCCCTCGCGATTACTTTTCCCTTGGTGTTTGGTTGGCTGCACTTCGAGAGCGTACCAGGCTCGTTAGAGTCATATCGGGCTTATATTTTTGGCTTTGCGCTCTTCGATTTCCCTGTGCATTCGATGTTTGCCTTCTTAATGTTTCATGGCTTGGTTTGGTCGTCGTTTGCGGTGATTTTTGGGGTGATGCTGGCGATGTGGCGACGCATGCGCGACCATGGCGCGGCCTCAGTTCAGCAATTTGTTGAAGATATTTTGCCGCTGATTTTGCTGTTTGCCATTAGCGTGACCGGCGTGATGCTGACTGCTAGCTACACGTGGATGCGTGGCTATGCCTTCGATTTTATCGCAATTCTGCACGCGATCACGGTGATTTTTACCTTGCTGTATATGCCGTTTGGTAAGTTTTTTCACATTTTCCAACGGCCCGCCCAACTTGGGGCAACCTTCTACAAAGATGCAGGCGCTGTCAGCGAGCAAGCGCATTGCCGCCGTTGTGGCGAGGCCTATTCCTCGCGCATGCACATCGAAGATTTGATTACCGTGCAAAAGCAATTGGGTTTTCGCTACGAGGTTGAGGGCGAAATCGAACATTATCAATGGATTTGCCCACCCTGTCGGCGGGCAATGTTGGTTTTAGCCCAAACTAAACAGTGGCAAGGCAATTTTGGCGATCAAATGTTTTCGAGCATCAGCGAGCAGCCGACCGCGCCGCGTTTTGGCAACGCCGTGATCAGCGAAGGCCCACTTGGCCATGAGGATCAGGCCAATCTGCATTTTTAGGTTTATGAGGAGTTTCAATTATGGCACAGCTACCCCGTTCTGAACTCGATATTATTGCAGCATTTGGCCCGCACCTCGCTCATGCCCAAGGTCAACGGCTTGAAGCTGGAGTGGAGCCAGATCGCTTGGTCAAAACCCATTGTTGCTTTTGTGGTCAGCAATGCGGTATTCAACTCAAAGTCAAAGATAACACCGTGATTGGCTTTGAGCCGTGGTACGACTTTCCATTTAACCAAGGCATGCTCTGCCCCAAAGGCGTGAAACGCTACTTACAAGGAGCGCATCCCGACCGCTTGCTGACTGCCTTGGAGCGTGATCCTGCTAGTAGCGGCGGTTTTCGGCCAATTGAGTATGCTGCGGCAATTCAGCGGGTTGCTGGCGAGATTGCCCGCATCCAAGAAAAATATGGCAACAGCGCCTTTGGCATTCTCTCAGGCGCTAGTTTGACCACCGAAAAAACCTATCTCATGGGCAAATTTGCCCGTATGTGCCTCAAAACACCTTATATCGATTACAACGGACGCTTATGCATGGTTAGTGCTGGCGCTGCCAACAAAAAATCGTTTGGCATCGACCGCGCCGCCAATGCCTGGGACGACATGCTACATACCGATGTGGTCTGGATTAGCGGGGCGAATGTGTCCGAATGTGCGCCAATTACTACCAGCTATGTGTGGCGAGCACGCGAAAACGGAGCCAAAATTATCGTGGTTGACCCGCGCATCACACCAATTGCCCGTACTTGCGACTTGTATTTGCCAATTAAGCCAGGCCGCGATATTGCCCTGTTCAACGGCATTTTGCACCTGATGATCAAAAACGATTGGCTGGATCATGACTTTATCAACAATCATACAGTTGGCTTTGAGGCCGTAGCCGAGCATGTTGCCGCTTGGACACCTAAGCGCACTGCCGAAGTTACGGGTATTGCCGAAAAAGGCATTCAACAAGCCGCCGAAATTTGGGGCACGGCCAAAACTTCGTTTATGACCCATGCCCGTGGCATTGAACACCATACCCATGGCGTGCAAAATGTTATGGGTGCAATCAGTTTGGTGCTCGCTTCGGGCCGCATCGGGCGACCAAATTGTGGCTATGCGACGATTACGGGGCAAGCCAATGGCCAAGGTGGCCGCGAGCATGGCCAAAAATGCGACCAATTGCCAGGCTGGCGCGATTTGGCTAACCCCGAACATCGCCAACATATCGCCAATATTTGGGATATGCCAGTCGAAGATATGCCGCAACCTGGGGTTGATGCCTACGAAATTTTTCGCAAAATCGAAACTGGCGAGATCAAAGGCTTGCTCAGTTTGTGCTTCAATCCCAAGGTTTCGCTGCCCGATAGCGAATATGTCAGCGCGATGCTCGACAAACTGGAATTTTATAGCTCGATTGATTTTTTCTTGAATGATAGTGCCCGCCATGCCGATATTGTCTTGCCTGGCTCGCTGCAAGAGGAAGATGAAGGCACGGTGACCCAAGCCGAAGGTCGGGTGATCAAAATCAATCAGGCAATTCAGTCGCCTGGGGCTGCTCGCCAAGATTGGCGAATTATTCAGGATATTGCTAAGGCTTTGGGGCGCAGCAAGGGCTTTACATTTAACGAGCCACGCGAGATTTTCGATGAATTGCGCCGAGCTTCCAAAGGTGGCGTTGCCGATTATTCAGGCATTAGCTACGAGAAAATCGAAGCCCAAGGCGGGGTTTTCTGGCCATGTCCCAGCGATGATCATCCCGGTACGCCGCGCTTATTCGAGCCAAATTCGTGGAATCCAGTTGCCAGAGGTGCTGGGCCGTTCTACTTCCCCGATGGTAAAGCCCGCTTTAATGTTTCGCCCTACACCCCGCCCGCCGAAGATGTTGATGCCGAATATCCTTTAATGTTGACGACCGGACGGGTGATTAGCCACTTCCTTTCGGGCACGCAAACCCGCCGGATCGGTCCCTTGGTTGATCAATATGCAGAGCCACGGATTGAAATTCACCCACAACTGGCCATGCGCCACAACATCCAAGAAGGTGATTGGGTGACGGCTCAAACGCGGCGCGGCGAAATTACCCTGCGGGCACAGTTGGTTCGCACAATTCGCCCCGATACGATCTTTGTGCCCTATCACTGGGCTGGCCAAAAGAGCATCAATCGCTTAACAATCGCCGCCCAAGACCCAATCTCGAAAATTCCTGAGTATAAGG
Organism: Chloroflexota bacterium; assembly: GCA_020161265.1. Classification (NCBI taxonomy): domain Bacteria; kingdom Bacillati; phylum Chloroflexota; species Chloroflexota bacterium. The sequence continues at coordinate 13,831 of JAIUOC010000001.1, forward strand.
TTTGTGCGGTGCGGATTGCCAAAGCGACCCAAGCGCCTGCTTATGCCAGCCAACTTGAGCCACAGCAATAGGAGCCTGCCATGCCTGAAGCCCAATATGAATTTTTTATCGATCCCAGCCGCTGTATTGGCTGCCAATCGTGTGTGCAAGCCTGTAGCGAGTGCGATACCCACAAAGGCCGCGCAATGATTCACCTTGAATTTGTGAATCGCCAGTATTCGACTCAAACTGCGCCAGTGGTGTGTATGCACTGCAATTCGCCAACCTGTGCCGAGGTTTGTCCGGCGGATGCGATTAAGAAAACGCCTGATGGGGTAGTGCAAACCGCCCGCAAACCCCGCTGTATTGCCTGTAATAACTGTGTGCTGGCCTGCCCGTTTGGTGTGCCCAAGATGAATAGCGAAGCCGAACTGATGATGAAATGCGATATGTGTTATGACCGAACTTCGATAGGCAAAGCGCCGATGTGTGCCTCGGTCTGCCCAAGTGGTGCTTTATACTACGGGACGCGCGAGCAAATTGAAGCCCAACGTCCCCGCTCGATGCCTGTGAATCAATTTCAATTTGGTCAGCAAGTTATCAGCACAAAAGTCCATATGATGGTGCCCCGAACCGCCCAACCAGAACACATCGACGTGCTTTCGGCCATGCATGATCACACCAGCGGCCAAGATATTTTCTTGATGATGCATGAGGATTAACGCCGTCGCTTGTTCTCGTTGAAGCTCTATCAGAAAGGACTTGCTGAATTATGACCCACGATCACGATGAACTTTCGTTGTCCCCCGATGGCCTGCCATTGTGCCAACAACCACAATGGCGGCAAGATTTTCCAATCGATGTGGCTCAAGATAACTATGTTTCACGGCGTGAATTTGCTAAATTTTTGGTGTTGATTAGCTCGGCGTTTAGTGCTGGCCAATTTTGGATTTTGTTTAAAAATTGGCAGCGCAACCAAGCCGCCGCGCCGCCAGCCCAAAAAATCGCCAATTTAGCTGATATTCCGGTTGGTGGAACGCTGCTATTTCGTTACCCCAACGAGCATGAGCCATGCATTTTGGTGCGACCTGATGAGCATACCTTGGTTGCCTATAGCCAAAAATGCACCCATCTTTCATGTGCAGTGATTCCCAACGTCGCCGAAAATAAAATCGTCTGCCCATGCCACCAAGGCTACTTCAGCTTGGATGAAGGCCGACCATTAGCGGGGCCACCGCAACGCCCATTGCCACGCATTCATGTTGAGGTGCAAGGCGATGAGGTGTTTGCAACCTCGGTGGAGTTACGCAGCATATGAAACAACGCTTTCCACGTCATCAAAAAATGACCATCGTCCATGGCATTTTAAGTATCGTGCTAATCATCGATATTGTGCAGCTTTGGTTGTTGACCGCTACCATGAACTCGTATCTTGGTGGCGATAGCGGTGTGCCACTGCCAGCCTTAATCTTTAGCTGCATCTGTTTATTGCTCAACCTTGGCTTGCTGAGATTTCTCTACAAGCTTGATCGAACTGCCAACTGATTTTAGGAGCCTTGCAATGACTGCTCAAGCAACGGCCAATGGCGGCCAAGCCCGTGGCAATTTGGGCCAATTAATCCTCGCAACTGGCGCATTTGCCATCTGTTTTGCGATTTTCGGCTCGGTTTCGGCCATGATGCCAACTATTAAAACTGATTTGAATCTTACTCCAGTTCAGGTAAGCGTTGCGCTAGCCTTGCCCGTGCTGCTCGGTAGTTTGGGCCGGATTCCCTTGGGGATGCTGACTGACCGCTATGGTGGGCGGGTGGTGTTTAGCGCGGTGATGGCTGGCTCGATTATTCCATCACTCGGTATGGGCTGGGTCGAAACGTACAACCAACTCTTGATTGCGGCGTTTGGTTGTGGCTTGGCTTTAGCTAGCTTTTCGGTTGGGGTCGGCTTTGTGAGTGGCTGGTATCCGCCGCAACGTCAAGGCTTTGCCCTAGGCGTGTATGGTGCTGGCAATGCTGGGCAATCGTTGGCCGCGTTTGGCGCACCAGTGCTAGCCGCCAATTTAGGCTATCAATGGGGCTTTTGGGTTTTTTCGGCTTTGACCGTGGTTTGGCTAATTTGCTTTATGCTCTTTGCCCGCAATGCACCGCGCCAAGGGCCAGCCAAAAGCTTGAGCCAAATTTTACAGCCGATGAGCAGCCCCAAAAGCTGGATTTTGAGCCTCTACTACTTTTTGACCTTTGGTGGGTTTGTGGCGATGACGGTTTATCTGCCAACCTTGCTGACCGATTTATTTCGTATCAGCAAAACCGATGCTGGCTTGCGAACTGCTGGCTTTGTGTTGGTTGCCACCGCCGCACGGCCATTTGGCGGCGTGTTGGCCGATAAAATTGGCGGTACGACGATTTTGAAATGGGTTTTTCCAATCACCACCTGTATGGCAGGCTTGATGGCTTTCAGCAATGTTATGCCATTTACGATTGGAGCCTTGGGCATGGCAGCGGCAATTGGTTTAGGCAATGGGGCGGTGTTCAAACTCGTGCCCGAATATTTCCCGCAATCGGTGGGGATTGTGACCGGCTTGGTGGGTGCGGCTGGTGGTTTAGGCGGCTTCTTCCCGCCTTTGCTGCTGGGCTACATTCGCCAACAAACTGGCTCGTTTAGCTATGGTTTTGTGGCTTTGGCGATGTTTACGCTTGTTTGCTGGTTTGTGCTCTACTACAATAATCGCCCTCGCCGCCCAACTCCTCAATTGGCTTAATGATGTTGGCGACCCACTCAAAAACGGAGTGGGTCGCTGTTTTTTTAAGCTTCGGGATGCTCATAGACATAAAAAATATAATCTTGTGAACTGGTTTTTATGCCAAAATCGTGGCACAAGCGCAAGATTTGAGCACGATGGTCGGTGCCATGATTCACCACTTGCAGTAATACCTGCCAAACAATTAAATTTTCATCCTCGCCATCAAGCGGCTTGGTTTGCAAATCGGCATCCTGCAAATTGGCCAGATATTCGCGCATCGTAGCCTCGATGTTCGCCCAATAAGCCCGCAGCGTTGCCAGATCAGGGAACTGATTGGGATCGAGCATTTCTAGGAATTCTACACCACGTAAGCCGCTAAACCATGCTTGATCAACGCTGATTATGTGCACCAGTTGGTTACGCACCGAGCCAAGCGAATAATCGACAGCTTGCACAAATTGCTCAGCAGATAATTGCGCGACATAATCATCTAAAAGCTGGCGATTTTGAGCAAAGTGATAATTGTAAAAATGACGAAATGCGACGACATTCATTCCAACCTCCTAGATTAAACCACAATCTTTTCTTATGATAGCACATTTGTTTTATTGGAGATGAGGAATTTGGCCTATCAAGCTGCTAAAATAGCAACACCGCCCTCAATTCCTGTAGGCGGTGTTGATTTTGCAATCAAACTGACAAGTTAAATATGTTTGGCCTTGGTTTGCTCTTGGCGTGCTAATTCGCTGCGCACAGCAATTAATTCCCGGAAGGCTCGCAGAATGACGCTCAGTTTGGCTCCGGTCGGATTGCCGGCTACCCGTGGGCGATGACCATTGATCGCAACTTCTTCAAAGCGAAAGCCAGCCCGTTTGGCGCGAACCAAAAATTCGGCGCTAAACGTGGCCCCGCGTGATTGAACTTCAGTTTTGAGCGTATCGACCACATGGCGTTGCATCAATTTGAAGGCGCAATCAATATCACGAGCGGTATAGCCAAACAACAAGGTAACCAAGCGGCTCCAGCCCCAGCCATTCAATCGCCGCATCAGCGGGTCGCGGCGTGGTGAGCGATAGCCAACCACCAAATCGGCTTGATCAATTTTGGCCAGCAATTTTGGCAACTCGCCAAGGTCAAATTGGCGATCAGCATCGGTAAAAAAGACCAAATCGGTTTTTGCGCTAGTCAGACCTGTCCAAACCGCAGCGCCATAGCCTTGGTTCACCGCATGATCGACCAAACGAACATGCGGATAGCGAGCTTCTAGGTCACGCACAACCGCCGCAGTATTATCGCGGCTCCCATCGTTGACGACAATAACTTCATAGGCGCGACCAAGGCTTTCGAGGGTATTGACCACTTCCTCAACCATGGCCGGAATATTTTCAGCTTCGTTATAGGCGGGTAAGGCCACCGTGATGCTTTTCACGTTGAGAACTCCCATTGTTCGCAGATAGGGTTAAGTGCAGCCCTCCACGCATGGGCTTGCAAGCAACTATTGTAGCATAAAGCCTTTTATTGCGATAAAAGCGAACAAATGTGTTTGCTTTTAAGGTTTTTAAAGGTATACTTAAGTTTAGGGTAACTGATAGTAGCTTTTGGGTGATTACAAAGGAGTTAAAGCGATGTGTGGACGCTATTCGATCACTGCCAATGGGCAGCAAATTGCTTTACGTTTTGGGGTTCAAGTGGCAGGCGATTGGCAAGCTCACTATAATGCAGCGCCAAGCCAGAATTTACCAGTCATTCTCAATCGTGATCCGCAAAGCGTGCAATGGTTACGTTGGGGTTTAGTGCCCCATTGGGCCAAAGATCCAAATATTGGCCATAAAATGATTAATGCTCGAGCCGAAACACTCCTAGAAAAACCCAGTTTTCGTGAGCCACTGCGGAAACGTCGCTGTTTGGTGTTGGCCGATGGCTACTATGAATGGCAGGCAACTCCCAATGGCAAGCAACCAATGCGCTTTGTGCTCGAAGATACTCAGCCATTTGCCATGGCGGGTTTGTGGGAAGAATGGAATGCTGGCACAACTCCCTTAGCCACATTTACGGTTATTACGACCTCGGCCAATCCCATGGCGGCAGCGGTGCATAATCGTATGCCAGTGATCCTTGAGCCGGAAACCGAGCGTGAGTGGCTCAATCCTGCTGCTGATGTGGCTGATCTGCTGCCGTTGTTAACGCCGTTTGCTGGTGAAAAAATGCAGGTTTATCCAGTTTCGACCCGCCTAAATTCACCAAGCAACGATGACTCAAGCTTAATTGCGAGATCTGCAATTTAAGTGGATTGAAGGCTGATTGGCGCTAAAATACTGGCCTAAGCATTTGCGTAGGACTATGGTACGGGCTATACTAGGAGCAAGCGTAATTCGCGCGATGATTTCACGGGCCTAGGAGTTGCTCCATGCAAGCACGCTGGTTTGCTTATGTGCCGCCGTATCTTGTCCCACGATTGCTTGATCAACGGGCCTCTTCTGCAACTCAAACAACGAAACATGGCCAAGCCGTGGTGCTTTTCGCCGATATCGCAGGCTTTACGCCGCTCAGTGAGGCGCTTGGCCAACACGATTCGCATGGAACTGAAACCCTAACCCGCCTATTAAATCGCTGTTTTGCCCCATTAATTGATGTGATCGAGCGCTTTGGCGGCATGATTAGCACATTTGGCGGCGATGCAATTACCGCGTTATTTCCGATTAATCAACCACAACGCACCCAACGCGTCGCCGCCCGCGCCGTCCGTTGTGCCCTCGAAATGCAAAGCCTGATGGAGCAATTGGGCGCAATCGAAATTCAAGCAACCAAATGGCGTTTGACCCTCAAAATTGGCATTGCCGCAGGCCATGTGCTCTATACCACGGTCGGCGATCCGACGAAGCGCTGTGTTGCGGTGGTTGGTGGTTCGGCATTGTTACGCTCTGCCGAGGCCGAAAATCAGGCTCGTTCTGGCGATGTGATTATTGATTATGCCTCGTTGGATTGCGAGCAGTTCAAGCGTGAGACGCTCGATCAGCGTTTTGCCAAGGTGCTTGGGCTTGAGCAAAGTGTGCGGGCGCAGCCAATTCGCTGGCCTGAACCAATCACCCCGCATCCACCTGCCCAATTCGATGCCTACTTGCACCCAACAATTGCCCAACAAGTGCGTGAAGGTCGTACCGCGTTTATCAACGAGCGCCGTTCGGTTACGCTGTTGTTTGTTAATTTCGATGCCCCCGATTATGATCGCGATCCATTTGCCGCCGAACGGCTCAACCATTACTTTCGCGAGGTGCTACGGATCGTCGAGCGCTACGATGGCTATCTGAATAAAGTTGAAATTGGCGATAAAGGTAGTAGTTTTTTGGTGCTGTTTGGTGCACCAGTTGCCCACGAAAATGATAGTGATCGGGCGGCGCATTGTGCTTTAGAGCTTCGCGCTTTGCCTGAATTTGAGGCTCGCATCGGCATCAACACTGGATTTGTCTTTTGTGGCTTGATTGGCTCGGAGCGTCGTCAAGAATATACCGTGATTGGCGATACGGTCAATTTGGCGGCGCGGTTGATGCAGCAAGCCAGCCAAGGCCAAATTTTGCTGACTGAAGCCACCCAAGAAACCCTTAGTTCAACCTTTTTAACTGCGCCATTGCCAGCCGTTCGGGTCAAAGGTCGTAGTGAATTGGTCGAATTACACGAATTAACCGATTTGCGCCAGACCGCGATTCGTGGCCAAGAGCCAATTTATGCTTTGCCAATGGTCGGGCGCAGCCAAGAGTTACAATCTGTCGGCGAATTACTTAGTAGCATCAAGCAGGGCCATGGCCAAGTTTTGGGGATTACGGGCGAAGCTGGCATGGGCAAATCGCGGCTGGTGGCCGAAATTCGCCGGATTGCGCGGGCGCAACGGGTGGCGGTGTATAGCGGCGAGTGCCTTTCGTATGGCACAACCATTAGCTATTTGCTCTGGCATAACTTGTGGCGCTCGTTTTTCAATGTTGATCCTGAGTGGCCGCTCGATTTGCAAATGTTGCAGTTGCGGGCGCAATTAGCCCTGATCGATCAAGATTTATTAGATTGGATGCCGCTGCTGGCCAGTGCACTACGCCTGCCAATTCCCGATCAATCCTTGACCAAATTGCTGGATATTAAGTCGCGCAAGATGCTACTTGAATCGCTGCTGGTGGATTGTTTGCGTTATCGTGCCAACGAAACGCCATTGTTGCTGGTGCTCGAAGATTGCCATTGGATCGATTCGCTCTCGAATGATTTGCTGGCGCGGATTACTAAGGCGATTCGCGATGTGCCTGTGCTGATTGTGCTGGCCTATCGACCTTCCGCCGAGCGTGATCAAACGATGTGGCACGAGTTACGCCAGCTTGAACATTGGCACGAAATCGAATTACAAGAATTTACGCTCGAAGAAACTGCCGAATTGGTGCGGCTCAAAATCAAACAACTGCTCGGCAATCGCCAAGCACCATCCGAGCAGTTGGTTAGCAAATTGACCGATCGGGCCCAAGGCAACCCATTTTATATTGAAGAATTGATTAATTTGGTGGTTGAACGCCAGCCCGATTTGAGCGACCCCAAGGCCGTGGCCCAACTGGATTTGCCTGATAGCTTACACCGCTTGATCATCAGCCGAATTGACCAGCTTGAAGAAGCAACCAAGCATACACTCAAAGTTGCCAGCGTAATTGGTCGTCTATTCAAAGCTAATTGGCTGTGGGGCGCATACCCGCAACTGGGCAGTGCCGAGCAAGTAAAACAGCAACTCAACACCCTGAGTCGTATGGATCTTACGCCGCTTGATCGTGATGAGCCTGAGCTTGAATACCTGTTTAAACATGTGGTCACCCAAGAAGTTGCCTACCAAAGCTTGCCCTTAGCAACTCGTGCTGCGCTCCACGAGCAGGTTGGCGATTATTTGGTTGAAACCTATGGCGTGGAAGGCGCTGCCGATTTGTTGGCGCACCACTATGGCATGAGCAATAATCTTGATAAACGGCGCAACTATTTTCGCAAGGCTGGCGATGCGGCGGCGGCGCGATATGCTACTGATGTGGCTTTGAGCTATTACGAACGCTGTTTGCCCTTGCTTGAAGCCCATGAAACGCTTGATATTTTCTTCGCGATGGGCGAAATCTACAAACATACTGGGCGTTGGCACGAGGCCGATGCAATTTATCGGCGTTTGTTGAACCAAGCCCAACAGCAACAGCAACTTTCAGCTTTGGCCCGCGTGTGGTGTGAAATTGCCGATGTTCAAAGCAGTCAAGGTTTGCATAACGATGCATTACAAAGCATTCAACCAGCTTTGGAATATGCCCAACAAGCGCGGGATCAGCGTACCCATTGCAAAATTTTGATGCGCATGAGTTGGATTGCCAGCTATCAAGGCCAACTGCAGCAGGCTTGGCAAACCAGTCAAGCGGCGGTGGCGATCGCCCGTGAAGCCAATGATGCCCATAGTTTGGCCTTGGCACTGAAAACCCATGGCTATATGAATGTCTTACAAGGCCAATTTGCGCTTGCCGAGCAGCTATTTGCTGAAGGCCTCGGATTGCACCGCCAACTCGGCCAGCGCGAAGATGAAGGCCGTATGCTGAATGTGATGGGTGAGGCTGCCCGCCATCGCGGCGATTTTCAGCATGCCGTCGAGCTGTATCAACAAGCCTTGGTCATTGGCCGCGAGTTGCGCAATCCTGAACGGTTAATCATGTTTTTGAGCAATTTGGGGGGGGCATTGGTGGGGCTTGGCACGTATGAAACCGCGATTGCCACCTTGAACGAGGCTTTTGAACTTGCGCGTTCGACCACGTGGTATGGGATCGCGGAAACCTATCGTTTTCGGGCTGAGGCTGCGATTGGCTTGGGCTATCCTGATGAGGCAATTCGCCATATTATCCAAGCGCATCATGCTGCTCGCGAACGCCAACAAACCCTCGAATTATGCGCTGCACTGCGGGTTTTGGGCAGTGCCTTGAGCCAATTGAATGCACCAATCCTCTTGCCACCAAGCTTGCCAACTACCCCACTGAGCTGCTTTGAACAGGCCTTGAGCATGGCCGAGGCTAGTGGTTCGCAAGCTGAGGTTGCTGCGATTCAGCTGGCCTTGGCCGAGCATTGGCAGCGTCAACAACAAACAACCAAAGCCCAAGCGGCTTGGCAGCAAGCGTATACAATCTATGGCCAATTGGGCATGGATGCGCTGCAACAACGGGTAGCCCAATATTTGAGCTAGCGCAAGCAGATGTTAACCACAACAGCCGAGGTTTTTGCCTCGGCTGTTGATTTTTAGCTCCAACATGCCTATTCAGTGCCGTTAATGAATAAATGTTGGCTCTCCGGTTGGTTCGCCGGTGCGGCGCAGAAAAAGCGCTAGCACCAAACCAACTACGGCTATTCCAGCTGCCACCACAAAGGCGTTTTGGATGCCAACGGTCAAATCAGCTAAAGGATTAGGCGCGACGGTTTGTGCAGGCTGAGCTTGACCAGCACTCATAATCGTAATTAATAATGCTGTTCCTATTGCTCCAGCAACTTGCTGAAGCGTGTTGGAGATCGCTGTGCCATGCGAGTGCAGCGCTTGGGGTAATTGATTAAGTCCAGTTGTGAGAATGGGCGTGAACAAACAGGCAAGGCCTAAACTGAAAATCACATGAAGACTCAGCAGCCAGATCACAGAGGTCGTGGCATTCAAGAAAGTCCATTGCCAAAGTGCTACTACAACCAGCACCATTCCTCCCATAACCAGCATTCGTGGCCCTGAGCGATCAAAGATCCGACCCACGAATAGTCCACTAAATCCCATCAATGCCCCACCAGGTAGCAAAAAAAGCCCGGTTTGTAGGGTATTAAACTGGCGAATTTGCTGGAAATAGAAGGGCAATAGAATCGCTGAGGCAAATAACGTTACCATCACCACCATCATTAATACGACGCTCAAGCTGAACATGGGAAAGCGAAAGACGCGCAGGTCAAGCAATGGACTGGAAAGTCGGGTTTGTCGCCAGGCAAACAATGCGATCCCAACTAAGCCCATTCCGATCGCCGCCAAAACAATTGGCTCAGTTAGGCTACTGCCAGGCTCGCCAGCCCGACTAAATCCGTAGACTAGCCCGCCGAAGCCAATTGCAGCCAGCAGAATCGAGGTACGATCAAGGCTGGCTGCTTGAAGTTTGCCCACATTCACCAACCGCAGGTAGCCATATGCCAGCACCGCTAGGGCAATCGGAATCACGAAAATAAACATAAAGCGCCACGAAAGCGCTTGAATGATTAATCCTGATAGAGCTGGGCCAATCGCTGGAGCGACCGAAATCACCATACTGGCCGTGCTCATCATGGCTCCGCGCCGCTCCATCGGCACCAGCACCAAAATAACCGTCATGAGCAATGGCAGCATTAGCGCTGTGCCCGCTGCTTGGAATACCCGACCAACCAAGAGCACCTCAAACCCAGGAGCCGCTGCTGCTGCCACGGTTCCCATGGTAAATAAACCCATGGCCGTAAGAAACAGCGTTCGTGTGCTAAACCGTTGAATCAGAAAGCCGGTTGTTGGAATCAAGACCGCCATAACTAACAGATAGGCTGTGGTCAGCCATTGCACGGTGCTTGCTTCGACTTGGAATTCGTCCTTCAAGCGGGGTAAAGCCACACCCATAATCGTTTCGTTCAGAATCACGACAAAGGTCGCAATCAATAAGGTTAAAATAATGCCTTTTTCGCGGGTGCTGGTTGCAACGGCGCTGGCATGGGTTGTCTCTACGCGCATAGAATTCCTTTTGATAACCCGCCATAAAGCTTAGCGGATGAGCTGAATTTAATCATGGTGATGAGCTACGGCATAGCGATGCAGCGCAACGCCGCCATCAAAGGTTTGCTGCTCAAGCAATTCGAGCTGAACTGGAGCATTAAGCTGATCAAAAAGCCGAATCCCTTGACCAAGGATGACGGGATTGACTTTCAGAATCAGTTGATCAATCTCGCCGATTAAGGCACTAGCTAATGAACCGCCGCCACACAACCAGATATTCTGCCCTAGCTCTTGTTTGAGTCTGCGTACCAAGCCAACTGGGTCATTGGCAACTAAGGTTACCTCTGGGCTTGGGCTGGTGCTGATTGATTGCGACACCACATATTGCCGCAAATGGGCATACGGACTGGTAACACCTTCGCTCAAGCCAACTGCATAGGTGTACCGACCCATCACGACGGTATCAAAATGGCGTGGCTCAGCCGTAATTCCTAGCAGCGCATGCAAATGCGTAGGCATAGTTTCTGGATACTCTTGTTGTAGATATTGCATATGCCCACCCTGCATGGGGAAGAAATCGAAGCTGCCATCCTCACGAGCAATAAACCCATCAGCCGTGCAGGCGATGAAATAAATTAACTGACGCATATAGTTACGCTCCTTAGGCTATTCATCTGCTGGATAAGTAGCATTATCTGCCGCACGATGCAGACTTGCATGCTACCATCAAGCAACTCGCAAGCCATCAGTCTCGGGGTCGATATTAGCTCAATTGATCTGAATTTATGCTCAATTGGGCATGGAGCGATAGAATAGCGCGTCGCTGAATATTTGTGTCAGCGCAGTTGGATGTTAACCACAACAGCCGAGGCAAAACCTCGGCTGTTGGCTTTTAGCTCCAATATACTTATTCAGCTGAACGAATTGCGATTGGTAAGAAGGCTCGCCATAGGCTTGGCGTGGGAGTATTGGTCGTGGTGCTGGTTGGCGTATTAGTTGGGCTACTGGTTGCGGTCGGGGTATTGGTCGGTGTGTTGGTCGGGGTATTGGTCGGTGTGTTGGTCGGGGTATTGGTCGGTGTGTTGGTTGGGGTGCTGGTTGCAGTATTGGTGGGGGTATTGCTGGGCGTAATGCTGGGGGTTGGGGTATCAGCAACCAACGAAGTGATCGCTAAAATAACTCCCCCAACAAAATACATATCGCTAGTGGAGCCAGTAGTTATGCTGGCTGTGGTTTGGCCTGGGCTAGTCCATGCTGAAACATCGAAGGTATCAAGGTCAAACCCACCCATACTGTTGGCTGCTCCGGTTAGTTGTGGCAAATCGCCTGTGGTTGAAACTGAATTACCTAAATAGGAGCGAGTGCTATTCATAACATTATCGGCAGGGTTTTGCGCATTGCTAACGCTATTGCCATTAAACAGCAATTGGTCACCTGCGCTTGCATTATCGCCCTCGTAGCCAACAATTGTAAGGTTGGTTGTGCTGCTGCTGGGAATATTGAATCCACTCAATGTATTGGTAATTGAGCCGCCAAGTAATACTTGATCCAGCCCATCGTGGAGAATGATCGTTCGATTAGGTTGGTTGGTATCGCTGTAAATTACTACTAGCCACCAAGCGGCAAAAGCGTTGGTATCATTGGTGTTAATAAACGGATTGGCGAGAATCCCACTGGCACGATAGGCTCCTGAGCCATGCGTTTGAACATAGCTGGTAACATCTGCGACCGCTTGATAAAATGAATTTGGATTGATAACTGTACTGATTGGTGTGACGTTCTGGCTATTACCCCGATTAAATTCAAGCGTAGCACCAGTTGGTGTTACGCCACCCCAACGTGCTCCCCAATAGAAGTAAGCATGGGTTACGCTGGCCCCGACTGGAATATTGAGCATTGCACTACTGCGAGCCTGGGCATTATTGAGGCTGGTATTCGCTTCGGCTTGGCTGACAGCAGGCGAATCGGCCCGCCAATAAATGTCAACGCCTGAATCGCTCGTATTTGTGCCACATGCCCCGACTACGCCCACGACTGGGGCGGGAACGCCCGCCGCACAATCGTGGCTTAGCGTATTGCCAATCGTGATGACCCCGCCTCGTTGGGTCAGATTGAGCCGTGGTTCAATTGCTGGCACTCCTTCCATGGCCGCCGAAGGCTTGAGTAAACTACTCGTTAGCCCAAACGTACTAAGTAGCAACAAGCCGCCAATGAGCCGAATTAATCGATTTGATGAATATTGAGTTGCTTGCATCAACGAAACTCCTAATAGACCCAATATCTGGATAGCTAGTATCGCTTATTATGGCTCAAACGGTGATTAATTACCATAGCTCAGGTGAAATTTATGCCAAGCACGTTCACCTAAATCCTTGTCTATGGTGGGTTTTTCCATCACTAACAATCGGTCTTAAATGAAAATATAGCAGCAAATAAACCAAAACCTGACAGGCAAAAATACGGATCAATATAACCCTGCTTGGGTAGCGCATGACCAGCAAGTGAAAATGCCTAGACTGGCGGAGAAAAGTGGACGGGCTGTCCATATGGCCGATAAGCAAGAGGCTATGTGCTTGTTAACTGGTATCAAGCATATAGCCCCACTTTATCGCGGTGTCGTGGATGTATGGGGAAAGGATACTTGTATGATTGTTCTTCGGATTTCATCTATGATGAGTAGTCCAAGGAAACCGAGCATCACGGCGATTTGACCATAGACGATCTGAATAATGCTCTGATGCATCCAAGCAATCACGCCTATTTGGGTTATCCCTGCGATCATAGTTATCCATGCCCCAAACGACCGATCGTGGGCAAGTTGATAGGTAATGATAATATTGGCGAGCGCATAACAGCTTGTTGCAGCTCCATACAACCATAACACATTGGCCATTGGGAGATACGCTGCACCAAAGAGCCAGACAAGGATTAGCTCAGGAATCGCCTTACAGACAGCGGTGATGAGTCCCGAAATACCAACGGTTATCAGCATACTGTTCCAGAACAGTCGTTGTTGTTCCCGGGGGTGCGAGGACTGTAACACGCGCGGAAAGAGAATTGTGCCGATCGTGGCGGTGGCAAAAAACACAACCCGACCAATCAGGGCTAATGCGGCATACTGTCCCGCACTATGTGCCGGAAACCATACTTTCACCAATAAGACATCACTATTATTAATAAAGACCTGTCCCAAAAGATGGATCATAATGGGAATCAGCGTGGTCATTTGTATGGCTTGCGTTGTTGCCAGAACCGCAGGAGCGGGCTGATATTTCCTCATACTGACCCATGCAAGGATAATCGAACTACTGAAGGCGATGGTAGCCCCAATCACCCCCATCCCCATCGTGACGAGCAGTAATGCTCCGATAAGCCGGATGCCCATCTCAAGTTGGAAATTCCAGGCTAGCCGTCCAAAACGGGTACATCCTTGCGCGATACCACGCTCAACCCCAAGGGCATAATAGCACGTTAACCCAATTCCTAAGATGATAAATGGAAGTGGACTTGCTGTCTGAAAGAGGGTTTGCCAAAAGGATGCAAAAAGCCCCAAACCAAAGAGACTGAGCCATCCGCACGCCCACGCAATACGCCGTAGCGTGGTGATCATATGCTGGTTATTTGCACCAACGATAGCACGTGCTGCTCCCATCTGTAGCCCGCTGGTAATAAAGGTTGCAACCAGAAAGAGGGTGACGATTAAATTAATTTCAGCATAGGCCGCTGGTCCAAGCCACCGTCCCATGAAGACATTGAACCCATAATTTCCTGCATTGACCAGCATCATGCTGATAAAGAGCCAGAATCCGGGCCTTTTTGTGAATTGTGCACTGATGATGGTCGTGATCGATTGGTGCGTTGGTTGGGATACGATGTGCATAGGGCATCCTTAATATGGGTCATGGTTCGGTATCGTGGGTATGCGCGAACCTACCAAATACATAGTGCCGATTCAAGCGATGGACTGCTGGTGAAAACGCGATCAAATTTGGTGAGACTCACAATGCGTCGTGCCGCCTCAGATGTTGGCCAAAGAACTCGGATATCACCAGCGTGTTCCCGAACACGTTTAAGCACATTAACTAAAGCGGCCATTCCCGCGCTATCGAAAAACGTGACCGCACTCAGATCAATCACAAGATAGTTCGTTTGAGCAAGAATCTGATCGGCTATTTGGCGAAAGGTTGCTACTGCGGCAATATCAAAGCGCTCACTGAGCGTTAAAATGCCAATATTAATTGCTTTAGTTTGACTCGTAATGCTCATGGGGTGCTCCTAATAATTTGATTAACTGCCAATGATTGCCGGTTGGAGTCCGACGATAATCAAGCGAATCTACAATTTGTTCGACAATAAATAACCCATAACCACCTTCTTGGCCATGCTCAAGATCGGGGAGCGTGCGTTGTTCAGCCAGAAATGGTCTACCCCAATCGTAAATATTAATTTCAAGTTGATTCGACAGGGGATGAAAATATACATTAATTGCAATTGAACCTTCATCGTCAGATGCATAAGCATGGGAGATAATATTGGTGCAAATTTCATGAATCGCCAGCTCGATGTTATAGATCGCCTGTGAATTTTGTTCAATCACCGGTAATGTTTGGAGAAATCGACGGATCGCAGTATTAATATCTACGAGCAAATCGATTCTGGCTGCAATAACCATATTAACCATACAATGCCTCATGAGTTGGTTTTTAATATAATCATTGTTCGATCATCTTCTTGAACACACCCATTGCCAAAGGCCTCAACTTGCTGAAAGAACAGGTTGCATAAGGCTGGTGCTGATAATCCATGATGATGGGCTAGGAGCTGGCAGATTCGCTGATAGCCAAACATCTCTTGTTGTTGGTTGTGGGTCTCATTAAAACCATCAGTTGCTCCAATCAAAATATCGCCTGCATTCAGAATTTGGGCATGGCTACCAGCACAAAGTTGTGGTAATACACCAATTGGCGGGCAATCAGCTTCAAGCAACTGGGTTTGCTCGTTGCTATAGAGCAATACAGGCGCATGGCCCGCATTGGCGTACCAAAGCATGTGGGTTTTGGGGTGATAAATCGCCACAAAAACAGTGATAAATACTCCAACGGTTGTTAAGTCGTCATAAAGATCTATATTCATGCGTTCAAGAATTGCTGCCGGATCATGGGTTGCAAGGGCCGCAGTTCTTAGGGCAGTTCGACTCAGCATCATGAGTAATGCTGCTGCAACACCTTTCCCAACAACATCACCAACCATAATGGCAACGCTTCCATCAGGCCGCTGTAGGACATCATAGAAATCACCCCCGACGCTGCGAGCTGGCTTGGCATACGCAGTGAGTTCGATATCAGCAATCTGCGGCAGTGGTGTATTCAGGAGGCGTTGTTGGACACGTTGGGCTAAAGCGAGATCGGCCTCGATTTGGATTTTGGCCAAACTTTCTTGATAGAGCATCTGTTGTTCAAGATGATGACTAATGTGCTCACAAATCGCCTGAACAAATTTGATATCGGTTGCGCTGAACTCACCTTCTTGATGACAAATACCGAGTCCACCAGCAATAATGACCGAACGAATGGTAATCGGGACCCATAAAAGATTGGTAACTCCTAAGGATTGACAAATCGGATCGTGGTGGCTAAACAGGGTCAGTTGGTTCGTTTTAATTGATTGAAGGAGTCCTTCCGAGATTGGCACAACCCCGTGGATAATGCTATGTTGGAATCCTAAGCCTGCGCCAAAACTGATCCAAGCATTGGTGGTTTTGGTTAAACGCACAACTTCGCGCATGAGCGATTGCATTAACGTTGGCAGATCTGCGGATTGCCCCATCGAAGCCCAAATATCATATAACGTTATTAATTGATCTTGGCAATCGATTAATTCATCCGTTAATAACTGGACATTCTGCTGATACTGGAGGAGTGCTGCGAGTAATCCAGCATCAGTATTCAGTCGTTCTTGCCAGCCTGGTTGTTGACTACCAACAAGATGCAATTCACCAATAACCTGTCCATTGACAATTAACGGCGATCGATAGCTAACGCTAGTGATGCTGCTCTGGGCCGGCCATAGGTGTTGGTATCGATCATCAATCCATACACCAAATGCCTGCATACCCGTTTTGATCCAAGCATGGGCAATGGTTTCAAAAGCTGGAATATGGTGTACGATCATTGTCATACGTTTCTACTACCTTTAGGCTGGAACCTTTGCTAGCGCTTCATCAAGGCTGTTGGTCAGTGCTAAAACCCGATCAAGCCTCGTCAGTTCTAGAATAATTTGAACTGGCTGTTGTAAACCACAAATCTGTAGACTCCCGTTCAGCATGGACACCTGTTTGCTTAAGCGTACCATCCACGCTAAGGCTGCCGAATCGACAAAATTGACCCGACTTAGCTCCAAAATAATATGCGGCAGCGTTAGTGATGGTTGCCATGAGCGTAAGTGAATCAGACTATGGACATCAAAGCGGCCTTCAAGATAGAGAATTTCGGCTTGCTTGGCTGGGTTCACGTGTCGATTGATCATAAAAGCTCCTGTTGGAGATGGGTTATGATTGGGGTCAAGGGTCGTAACGTTTGCAAGTGTAAGAGATACCAATCAGCGACATCACTAATTGGCAAGCCACATGCCGCTGCATAATTTTGCAAACCCAAACGATGGCTGGTAGCGGGATCGAGCAAAAGCTGTTCTAAGGCTTGCGCAAGGCTGGTAACGTTTTCAGGCTCAAAAAAAACGCCAGTAAAGCCTTCTTCTTCCACGACATCGGCCAGATCACCAAGGTTTGGTAAGATTGCGGCGCGACCATATGAGCCTGTTTGATGCAAGACCCCTGAACTTCCGGTCGTACTGGTATAGGGAAAGACGACAGCGGTTGCCGATTGAAAGAGGTCTGCGACCGCAGCTTCGGGCACATAGCCGGTAAAACGAACATTCGGGATGTGCTGATACTGGCGCTGAACTGTTTCTAAGTAGCCAGTTGCATTGGGGCTATCTGATCCTGCAATTACTAATTCCATCGGCTGCTGGTGTTTGGATTGAACCTGCGCAAAGGCTTCAATCAGGGTTTCCACCTTTTTATACGTGCCAAACTTGCCAAAGGCCAAAAATCGGCAGCAATCGCTGGTTGGAGGGGTGGGTGGTGGTGGGGTTTCAAATGCTCCATGCGGTGCAAGGAGCACATTCGTTGCGCCATATCCATGCTCTAAAATATCGACATAGCGCGGAATTGTGACGGCCACCAGATCAGCTCGTAAGAGTTGGCGAGTTATGATCCGTCCTGCCATCTTGGTCAGCCAATTGATGACGCGATTTCCAGCGAAGCCTGCTTGGTTAAGATCAACAGTCTCCATAATATTGTGCAGAAGAACGACACTCGGAATTGCTTTTTGGCGGACGAACGCTGGAGTTAACAGGGCGAGTGCTGCTGGAATCCGCCGATTGCCAAAGGTGGCAAACTGAAGATTAAACAGCACCGCATCGGGGTTAAGCGATTCAATCGCCCGCAGCAGCCGATAGGGGGTATCCCAGCGATTAAATGCCCAACAGCGGATAATTCGGAGCGGAATTCCATCAATCTGGTTTGGTAGTTCGACCTGATCTGAGGGAAGTTGATCGGCTAAAATAATCAGTTCCGCAAGGTCGCGTTTTTGTTGAAAAGCCCGCACAAAGTGCCATGCATATTCATTGAGCGTACCCGTGCTTGGTGGGAAGGTTGTTACAATCACGAGCCTTAAGCTGGGGTTTGACATAACGACCTCGTAGGTTATTAAATTGAATGGTCAGAATATCGCGGACAAAGCGGTAGGTATCGCGGATAGGATGGACTTTTGAACCCGGGGCATCAATCCATTCGACCGGAATTTCAATGGTTTGGTAGTGGTATTTTTTTGCGAGAAACAATAATTCAAGGTCAAAGGCAAAGCCGGGCATTGTTTGGAGCTGGGCTAAGTGTTTGGCAACACTCTGGTGAAAGACTTTGAAGCCACATTGACTATCAAGAACATCCAACTGTAAGCCATAGTGGACGATGGCTCGTAAGGTTGCACTCATTACCCGGCGAATCAGATTCCGATGTTGGGTATCGGCGGCGGTGGTTGCCCGCGACCCAATCGCGAGATCGTATGCCCCCGCTTCGAGCAGTGGCAACAGCTGATGAATCTGCTCAATCGGGGTTGAGTTATCAGCATCTGCAAAGAGAATAAAATCACCACGCGCAGCGAGGATGCCTTGCCGAACAGCATGACCTTTGCCACAGTTAGTGGGGGTTCGCAACACACTAAGGTTAGCAAAATGGAGTTCTTCAAGCAGGGCAACGGTCTGATCGGTTGAGCCATCATCGCTAATAATTAATTCCCATGGACGGCCTAGCGCACAAAAACAGGCAATAATCGCTCCGATAGTGGGTAAAATCCGTTCTTGTTCATTGAAACAGGGAATCACCACCGAGATATGGGGTGTTTCGGTAAGTGGCTCTGTTTTCCATAGGTCATAGCGTATGTCTGCCATGGAATGATCCCCGTCCTAGTTAAAAAATACGATACGTTGAGCATACGGACTTGCTGCTCATCTGCGTATGGTCTAACAGTCCACCATGACGATAGCCCTTTTGCTTGGTGCTATGATGCTTCGTAGCGTATGTCATCATGCTGTCAGGATGGATTGCTATGTTTGTTGAGATACATCGGTATGCTGAGAGGAATCGATGAGGTACAAGTGTATGCAGCGTCGTGTTCCAATTAATCCCTATCTACTGACGGCCTTGATATTGGTGATTGCTTTTCATGGCATCTTGCTGGTATCAGGGAATTTTAAGCGCACCTATGATGCCTATGTGCATATTTTTTTTGCGGATCACTATCGGCGAACGTGGTTTGATCATTGGGATTATCGTTGGTATACCGGCTTTCCGCTGATTAGCTATCCACCAGGCTCACAACAATCAATTGGGTTGTTGGGGATGGCGATTGGCTTACTGCCAGCGTTTGTGGTAGTGCAAGTAGCGGCATTGCTCAATTTAACCCTCGGCATGTATCGGTTTGCCAAACTGTGGGTTTCGGAGGAAGCAGCAGGCTATGCTGCGCTATTAATTGTGTTCAGTTCGAGTATCTGCGAAACGGTGCATGTGTTTGGGCAGCTACCCACAACCTTTTCGTTGGGATTTTTGTTGAATACCCTGCCATTTGTCAAGCGCTGGTTAAGTCAGGGTGATTGGCGTGATCTGATCCGAGCGTGGTTACTGCATGCAGCAACCACGGCGGGTCATCATGTGACCACATTATTTGGGGCAGTCTTTTTTGCTGGCCCAGTAATTCTGTTGGCGCTGGTTGAGGCATTTCGTCAGCCAAAAGCCGATGAGGATGTGCTGCATCCTGCTCAGATTAGCCGTTCGAATATTCGACCACTCATTGTTCGCCGCTTACGCCGAATTGCTCCGCCATTCATCCGCACGGCGATCTATGGGCCTGGCTTGATTGCGGCCTTGGTACTGGTGGTCTTACCCTATTGGCTCTGGAGTAGCAGCGATCCAATTAGCCAAGTGCCGATTCCGCATGCATCGCGAGACTCTTTTTTAGAAAATCCAAATGCAGGGATTGTCTTTTGGTTATTGCCCTATGGCTCGACCTTGTTGGTGCTGCCGTATCTCTTTTATAAAGGGTTTTTTAGTCGGGCATGGCCCATGGCGCTCTCGATTAGTCTGTTGTTTCTGCTTGGTACTGGCGGTACAACCCCGATTCCAAAGGCCTTGTTGGGTGGCGCGTTTGATATTTTAACCCTTGATCGCTTTACCTTTTGGGCAACAATTTTATTCACGCCCTTGCTTGGGGAATTTGTGGTGAGCATGCGCCGTGGCAACCTTGCGCGCTATCTGCGTGAACAATTCGGACGAAGCATGTGGCGCACGACCCAAGTTTGTTGTGTGTTGATATATGTTGGGGTGGCAGTGTTTACCTCAAACTTTACCCAATTCCGCCGCTTTCAGCCTGATCCGATTGATCCTGCGCCGTTAGTTGCCTTTCTTGAAAAAGATGAACATTGGCGCTGGCGCTATCTCATGCTGGGGTTTGGTGATCAGATGGCATGGGTCTCGGCGCAAACGACCGCGACGACGGTCGATGGCAATTATCATTCAGCCCGTCGCTTGCCAGAATTAACCACAACCCCAGTTGAGCGGCTTGAGGGAGCTAAATTCCGTGGGATTCCCGGGATTGGTTCGTTACAGCAATTTTTGGCAGTTCCCGATAAATACAACCTCAAATATGTATTTTCCAATGATCAATTTTACGATCCGCTACTCTATTTTTCAGGTTGGCATCGGGTTCAACGCCTCGAAAACGGGTTGGTGGTGTGGGAACGGGAAGATATTCCACCCTTACCTGAGATCTTGCCTCGGCGGGAAATTCCCTGGTTTCAACGGATTATGTGGGGAATAGTGCCACCTACCGCCCTAGGCTTAGGAATTTTGGCCTTGAGTGCGGGCCTATGGGGACCACGCCTGCGACGGATGCTTCGGCCATTGTTGCCGCCTCGTATTCCAATCATTCCCTATGAACGCTGGTGGCATACGTTTGATCAATTGCTTAAACGTTGGTCAGTTGTGCCAGCTACTAACGATCAACGCCGAACGCGTTGGCAAATTTGGCGGACTTTGTGGCAAAAGCTACCAAAGCTTAAGCCTGCTCCGCCATCGGCATATGCAGTTCGAAATGGATTACTAGGCTTGATTCTGCTTGCTGGAGCTTTTACCAGCTGGCGGCATTATACTCAAGTGCAACAAAGCCCCGAAACTGTTGTCTTGGCATATTACGATGATCTTGATTTTCGACGGTTTTCAGCAGCTTATGCCCGGCTTGATCCACAAACCCGCCCGACCTATGACCAATATCTACTTGAACTTTCAGTTCAAGGGGGCTTAGTGGCTTCATATGGCAAATTAGATTCGGTCATTGTTAACGATTTGGGGGGTGACCAAACAACACGGATCGTCGATGTAGAAACACGCTGGGTCACGGCACTCAACGAATACCCAACCAGAGAACGGTTGATCTTGGTTAAGCGTGATGGTCAATGGTATATCCCGACTGCCAAAGTAGATGTACGGGTTCCGCCTGATACATTTATTCGACAAGCTGCGATTGATTGGTTTGCGGCTGGACGACGACGAGTCACCACGACGATAACCTCGTTTGCTGATGTCCAAGATCGGCCTAAACTTTCTGTCCTTTCATCGCGATTGGTTTCCTATCAAGGGCGTACTAGTATTGTTGGCGAGGTGTTGAATCTCGATGTTGATCCCGCTGATCTGACCGTAACTGGAATCCTCTTTGATGAGAACGATCGAGAACTGACCCGCTATAATGCCCAATCGGTGATCAATCATAAGATTTTGCCGAAAGAAGTAACTCCCTTTCGAATTGACTTTGAAGGAGTAGCTGGGGCGGTGCTGAGCGATACATTAACCGCTGGCGAATTCAACCCCAATGCATTCTCACCAGTATCCTTCACCTCACCAATTGACCATTTTACGGTCTACGCCAAAGCAGTTGTGACCAATCGCGATCTTAATCGGGGGTTAGCAGTGCAAGATGTTATTGTAACTGCGGATGCAGAACAGCAGCAGATTCACTTGACTGCGATCAATAATGGTACGGAAGAAGCCACTATTCCGCATATTTTGCTAACCTATTACGATGCAAATGGTGACGTGGCATGGGTTGATCACGCTTTTGTGGCAAGTTCGATTCGTCCGCAACGCTCAACAGCGGTAAGTATTCCCATTATTCCTGTATCAGCAATTCAGATTATTAAAACTGATGGCGATACGGTGGTCAACGCCTTGGTTGAAGCAGGGATTCCTGATGCTGAGCCGAGCTATCTTTTAAGCTTGCCTGCAACAACAGGTTATGCTGCGGTTCGCATCAGTATTCATGGCTATTTTGCGGAGAATTGATCATGCGCTGGATGCTACTCCTGCTTAGCGCTTGCTGGTTCATCGCCTGTCAACCGCAACAAGCGCCTCTATCGGCTCCAACTCGGATCACGATTGGCGTGGCTCCAACTAGTGTGGTTGGAGCTGATCTCCCAATTTTGCTTGAGGTTGAGTCAAACTGGAATGGCCTTGTGACCCTCACAATACAAACAAGTTATGCCGTGCATAGTCAAGCAGTAACGATTGTGAATGGGCAAGCAACAACCTCCTTGATTTCCCCATGGAATGAGCAACGTGGTGATGTGACGATCGTCGCCCAGGTAGGCCAAGTACAGGCTCGCGCGACAACCAGTTTGCAGCCAGGAATGGTGGTTGAACCACTTCGCCCTTTAGTTGGGGCACGTTCGATTATTGCTAATGGTGCAACCTGGAGTATGGTTGTGGTGATTCCCCATGATCAATTTGGCAACCCGATTGCTGATGCCTCGGCGGTAGATATTACAGCTCAACGCCCAAATCAACAGCTAACGCGACTTACGGCCAAGACCGCCCATCTCCTAGCCTGGCAACGACTTTACAGTCAAACCGTTGCTGGAAAAACATTGATTAGTACCACAAGCCAAGACCGACTTGGGCCTCAAGCCGAGTTGCTTGAAGTTGCTGGTTGGCCAGTCGATATCAGTGTTCAGCTTGGTCAGTTACCAACCTGGATTAGCGCTGATGGAAATAGCTTTATTCCGATTCAAACAAACCTTATTCGCGACGCATTTGGCAATGTGATGCCCGATGGTACAAGCGTAGTATTTGAGGTTAATGATGGGACTGGTCTGAAACGGATGATCAATAGTGTGACGATTCGGGGCGTTGCCGAAGCCCAAATTCTATCACCCAATCAAGCAACCACCTTGACGATCCAAGCGCGCATTTTTCGGGTATCCAGCGAGCCACTTATAGTTGATGTTCCGCCGAATGGTGGGTTTGATTTTGCGTTGCAGGCAGTGGTTGCGACCGATGTAATTAGCATTACCGCAGGGCCAATTAGTGGGAGTTTACAGCAATATGTTCCCGATGGGACGATTGCAGTCCTACAAGTCACTGGACCCACAAGGTTTGAACAAACGAGCGATGTTGTGGCGGGTTATATCCAAACGACGATCAGGCGATCGTTGTTGCCAGCAGGTCGTTATACCCTGATCTGCCGGGTTGGCGATAAACAAGCCAAATTATTGCTGGTAATTCCTTGATACAAATGAGATGTGGTTCATGAGTCAGCGGCGCTTCAAAATTATTATATGGCTCTTCTTTTTGCTCATCCTTGGTCAATGTGGCTGGTGGGGTGTTGGTCAAGTTGCGCGGCTTGTCGCTAGCTTCCAGCAAGGTGCCGACCCTGCTAGTGCCCTAAAATTGCCACCCATGTTGCCACCTGAAGCCGCAAGCGCGACCCAGTGGCTGCCTGACGACCCCGACACTGGTCGCGTGATGGAAGATTTTACTCGCCAACAACTGACCAGCGATTATGGTCGGGCGTGGCTCCAATGGAATCTTTCCTTGAAGATTGGCCGCCCCTACAATTTACGCACTAGTTTTAGTGGACCAGCCTTGCATTATCTTACGACAAGCATCAGTGCAACTGCCAATCTCCAGATAGACCAAATTGATACAGCGCACCAATTACAACTGCATTTCTATGCAGCAGATGGCTCTATTGTAGCAATGACCGATACCCAAGCCGAGGTCTACCAGATAATCTATGATGCTAACGGGAAAATCGTATCGGCCCAATGGCTCTATGCGCGATATGAGATTGTGCTGCTGTTGCAAGATGGCACATGGCGAATTCGGCATTGGGTGCGCCATGAACTGCCAACCCCTCTAGAACCATCGTATCAACCAAAGCCGCAACTTTTGCAGGTTAATCAGCAACAGTTACAACTTCACGATCAGGCTTTTATCGCGCGAGGCGTTAATTATTATCCTTCTAAAGCTCCATGGCTACAATTTTGGCCTGGCTATCAACCTCAACAAACAACAACAGATCTCGCGTTAGTTCAACAACTAAACTTGAATAGTGTGCGGATTTTCATTCCGTTTGAACAATTTACCGAACCCTATAGTACAAGCCTTTATCTCCGTTCCGTGACCGATTTTCTGGATCAGGCTGATCAAGCGAACATCAAGGTCATCGTCACCTTATTCGATTTTTTAGGCGATTATCAACTGGCCCGTTGGCAACAAACCGATAGCTATTTAACAACTGTGGTGACTGCATTAAAGGAACACCCAGCTATTATGGCCTGGGATGTAAAAAATGAACCAGATCGCGATTATGCGACTGCTAGTCAAATAGTGGTTGAGGCATGGCTCCAGCATAGCATCCGCCAGCTTCGTCGGCTTGATCCACATCATCTGATTACGATTGGCTGGTCTACGCCTGAAGCTGCTGAACGGTTATATCAAGATGTTGATTTGGTCTCGTTTCATTACTATGGATCAACTGAACTGTTGGCAACCCACTATCAACGCCTCAGGCAGATAGTTGGCGAGAAACCGCTCCTGCTAACTGAGATTGGGTTGCCAACCTGGAATAGCCCATTTTTTCCTCATGGCCACAGCCAGCGTGAGCAAGCAAACTACTTAACGGGATTAATCCAGCAAGCCGAAGCCTATAATGGTTTTTTGATCTGGACACTCTTTGATATTCCTGAGGTTCCAAGCACAATCGCTGGATTTTGGCCATGGCAACGTGGCCCGCAAACCCAATTAGGACTCTATACTGAGACCTATGAACCAAAATTAATCAGCAAAGTGTTGTTAGGGCTTGAGCCTGTCCCGTTTATTCGCTGGTGGGAGGCGTGGCTCAAGCCGTTTCGAATAACGCTGATTACGCTAAGCATGCTTGGATTAATCGGAGGATGGAGATTCTTTCGCCGCAGGAAACGCAAAAAACGCCTAAAGGTTTAGGGCAAAAGGGTTAATCGGATAATCGCATGCCCTGAGCGCTGCATCGCCCGTTTGTTTACATCGGCAATCCATTTAATTAAAAGATTTGCTAATTTTGGGTATTTTGTCCAAAATGATTCAGCGCCAACAATCTCGATCATAAATTGCTCGAACCCAGCTTTGCGTGTTTTATGGGGCTGTAGGCTATGTTGGCTATCAAAATAACTCACCAAATCTAGCCATGGCTCACATTCGCGCTGATACCAGCCAGGATAAGCCATTAACCGATCCAAGGCACTACTTAATGTCGCTTGATTCTCGATACTGCTTGTTTCAAGACGAATATTTCGCATGATCATCCCCTATTGCTTAGGTATATGGTTGCAAATTCCAATTCCAATTACGAATTTCAACAGCATGTGATGGTGCAATACTAGTATTACCAGGCCAGATACTAATAATTTCAGTTTGAAATCGCGCCGCAGTTTCCGTCCCCCAGCCGACTTTGGGTGTTGCCGTAAAACAAATGGGGATGCTAGTTTGATCAATCGTGAGCCGGCAGGTTTGGTTATGATAATCAACCATCATTTCGTATTGATGCCAATTCGTATCAGGTTGGAGGAATCCACACGGTATCCAGCCTTGTGTAGCGCCATCGCTTGACCAGCTATAGACTGTCCCGAATGTACTCATCCATGGGTTGAGCACCCATTGAAAGGCACAGCCATAATCTAGTTGGGTTTGGCTGCCATCCCAGATAAAAAAACCACCTTCAAAGGTTTGAGCGTTTTGGATTCCTGAATTTGTCTGAGGAATATATGGTAAGCGAAATTCATAGCTGGTCGTATGAATATACTCAAACAGATCCTGATCAATCAGTGATTTATAGGTAATATTATGCGCCATGACTCCACGTTGGCTGATATTTGCTCGCAGAATGCTTTTGGCGGATGTTTGATCGGTTTGAATATCAGCATTATTGACCGGTACTTGATTTGGTGCTGTCCATAAACCATCACCAAGCACGGTTTTCCAGTCAGCGAGCGTTGTACCACTAAATTGTAGCGCTGTGAGTCCCATCGCAGCGGCTTGTTTGGGTTCGAAAGACCGAACTAAAAAACCGGTTGCGACACTGGTGCCAAGAAGCTTGAGAAATTGTTTGCGATCCATAGCGGCCTCGTATCTGCGATGATTTGGATACTATGAGGAGTATAGTTAGATACGATCTAGGGCTATATAGGTTTTTACTCCTGTTATGATGGTTCTCAATAATTACACGCTTTAGGACTTGTGCCCTAATCCCAGCGGTTACGGGTTGAACCTAAGCATAAATTTTTGGCATAATCGAAATCACCGCAGATGGTTTGACTAATGGCATTCAGAAGGTGTTCGAGGTGGCATCTGGCAGGGCTATGCTTGGGTTGGTACTGGGCACTTTTTCTTCGCCGCACGGGGAACCAATCATTTATACCCGAATGATCTGTGGCTTTTGGGGGGTTCGCCACAGATCATTCGGAGCTATTTCTAAGGATGCGCTGATCTGCGTTTGAAAACGTAGCCCTTGCTTATTGCTAGATATTTGCTTGCTCTTGATTCCAGCGCACCCAATCGCCGTGGGTAATCTGATGATCGTTGGTTAAATGTTGGGTGACCCGTTCGCTGGCATAATACATCCAGGCTAGTATTTGTTGCTCGCCAACGTTAACATAACGTGCAACGCGTAAATACCAACTATTGCCATCAGGGCGAAATTGCTCAAGTTCGTCGATTTCACGCATGACAGTTTCATACAGTGCTGGCTCAATTTCAACCAATGTACCGACGACGCTACCTTCGCCGACAATCATATAGGGGTAGCGATTGGCATAGAGCTGATGTTGCTGCACGATCGCGGGGGTTTCGCTGCGGGTTTTGCCTTCGAGGTAGATTTTCCAGTTGTACTCGCCAGTGCGTAATGTGCCATAGACAAACAATGGCAAGGGTGTCTCGTAAGCTGGTTGGTCGCTCATTGTTATATCCTTACTTAATCAATCCGAGCATAGGCTCGAACTGGAAATGTGCCAAATTGTTTAACTTTAACTGGAACTGCTGAGAAATGAAAGCCGCTGATTGGTAGCTGATCAAGCTGGCAAAGATGTTCAACAATCGGAATATTGTTGCCTAATAATATTGTATGTACAGGTCGTGTGCCAGTATCGGTGTTATCAATATTATAAGAATCGATGCCAACCAGCGTCGCTTGGGCCTGCACCAAATATTCTGCTGCTGCTGCCGTGAGGTAGGGATGGCCTTCGAAATACTGGTCTGTGCGCCAGTGTTGCGACCAGTTGGTATTAACTAAAACGGCCTTACCTTTGAGATCCAAGCCAGCAAAGGCCGCAGCCTCGATCGCTCGTCCATTAGCCAGATCATGGCGAATGAGCACAGCCTCAAGCTCGGCAATTTGAGTTAACGTTAATTCCGATAAATCCTTGCCATCAGCAAAACGATGAAACGGGCTATCAAGATAGGTTCCGGTATTGGCAACCAGCTCAATTTTGCCAATATGAAATTCAGTTCCCTCGGCGTAGTTGTTGCGCGATGCCTCGCGACTGAGAAAATCGCAGATAATTGGCGCTGGAATACCCTTGTAGGTAATCATGCCAGCTTCGATAATATGGCTAAGATCGATAAATTGGGCCATGGAATTATCCTCGCAAAACCTTGAACGATTTGAGTATAGCATGGGTGAACGATGACACTTAAGACGAGTTTAAATTGCTGGAAACATCATGCTCGTTGGGCACTCCAGGCTTTGATCACGCTCCAACCTGATGATCAAACCCACTTGTTGGCAGCTTTGCAAAAAATCGGCAATTCGCAGATGGATTTGTATCTTGGCGATCGAAGCCTAGTAGCTATCGATAGCCAAATTATTGCCCAGCTCCAACGGCGTGGGATTGATGAGCCTGCCACCTATGCCGAATGGTTGGCGAGCAATGATCACTATCAATTGTTGAATCTTGATGATGGCTCGGAATGGGTGCTACGCTGGGGCGAAATTGACCAGCAGCGGGTGCATTTGCATCCTGCTCGCTATAGCCCGTTGAGTGTTCGCGTGCGTGCTCCGGTGTTGCGTTCAGCTTATGCGATAATGGTTTGGCAGCGTTGGTATGGTGGCGATTTGTTTGATCTGCAATTGATCAATCGGGTGCGCACGATGTGGTTGCAACTTAGCCCAATTGCCAAATTGCCGCCAAATGATGGCCTTGCGGCGCTGTTGCGCTTACTACACCAGCTAAACCAGCCAAATTAACCCCAATCAGCTCCAAAAATTCAGCAATTCGATTATTCCAACGTTTTAGTAATAGCAATGGCTGCGTAGCTACCCTCTAGGCTATTTCAAGCGGCTGCTTGTAACCCGTAATTTGCCCGTGATTGCGTCACAACAAGTTTGGTAGGGCAAGTTCCTGCCATAATTTCGGGGATGGGATAATGAATAGTGTGTTGATGATTCCGCTGTATCTTGATGCGTTGGTGCTGCCGACTGAGCAGGCCGTCGCTCAAGCAATGACCGATTTTAGTCGTTTGCCCTATAGTAATGGTCAGCGCGATATTAATGCTGATGTGGCCAATGTTAGCGAAGAGATCGTGCGTCAGCCATTTGCTCAATCGACCCTCAAGGCGGGGGTGCACTTGCACTGGGCGTTGCCCGATAGTCTGACGCGTGGGACGCAAGTTGGTACAACCACCAATTTTCCGAGTGTGCCCAATCGTTGGTTGGTGTTGCGAGCGCGGGGTGGTGGTAATACGCCCTTGCAAATTGAAGAACAATGGATTGTCGAAAGCGATTATCTTTATCCTGCTGGGCAATTTGCTAGTAGTGTGACGACCCCGGTTGCTGCTGAGGGCAATCAACAGCCGTTTCGCTATTTGGGGCGGCGCATGCCCTTTTCAATGTGGCAAGAGCACGATCCGCAGGCTGAATATTTGGCGCAACTCACGGCGGTGGGCTATGGCGAGCCAACTTTTGCGGCGTTTTACCCCAATTGTTACAGTGTGTTTGGCTTCTACGACGATAGCTACACCGACGATGT
Organism: Chloroflexota bacterium; assembly: GCA_020161265.1. Lineage (NCBI taxonomy): Bacteria > Bacillati > Chloroflexota > Chloroflexota bacterium. The sequence continues at coordinate 43,227 of JAIUOC010000001.1, forward strand.
GCCCAGCGATTTGCAATACCTTGTGCTTGGTTGGTACAACGATATTAATCAAGATGTTGTGCATAACTTGGTCAATAGCCTGCAAGGATCGAGCAATGCTGATTTAAGCGCAGCGTTGTTGACCCAATTGGGCTGGGCAGTGAATGTGCCTGATGGGAGCGATTTCCCTGATGCGCTGTGCTGTTATTGCCAAATTCAATTGAGCAATCCTGCTGCTGCGCCCATTCCAACAACCCCATTGCAAATTGCGGTTGGCAATACTGGCACAGAAGCGCTTTCGGCATTTTTAGCCAACACGATCAACCCTAGCCAGCCAGCCGCGATTGAAGATCATTTAGAGGCTGTGCTGATGGCCTCGTTTCTTGATCAACAATATCTTGATGTGGGAGCAAGCTTTTTAGCCGCCCGTCATGAAAAAAGTTTTAATGCAATTCCAAGCGGTTCGTTGTGGTCGGTTCGCCCGCAATCAACCAGCGGCAGCGCCGATTCGGCCAATGCCACGGTTTTGGTGAGCTTGCCTGAGAGCTTGGCACATCAACTCAATCAATTAAATAGCCTACAGCACGACTATGATCGGGCGCTTGAACTGATCGAGCAGCAACGTGAACAGTTGTTTTTTGATTGGTATAAATATATGTTGGCGGCCTATCCGCCAGCCGAGAGCCGCGATGATTTTCCTGATGTCGATTTGGTGCGCTATTTTGTTGAACAAAAAGATCTTGTGCCGCTGGCAAATTTACTGAATAGTGCTGGCGCACTCAGTTTGCAGTGGGATGAGGTTGGCAATGTGATTGCGGCCTCGGCTGGTAATTCGGCGAGCAATGCAGTTGCCAGCGGTTTGGCTCAGCAAATTAATCTGGTGTTGCAAGCAGTCGCCGATTTTAATGCGAGCGCCGATGTTCAGGCGGTTGATCAACGATATCTGTTGTTGATTACTGGCGGGCCACGCTATTGGCAGCCCAACGAGCCTGTGCTGTTGCTCTCGGGGGCCGCGCTTGAGCCAACCGATCGTCATGGTAGCGATGGTCAATTAGCCTGTCAGTATGCCGCCAACCTGAGCTTGCATCCCATGAATGCGAGTGTCGTTGAGCAATTGGCTAATGCTGTGGCGGCGATCAAAGCCAATGCTACGCCGCAGCAAGTGGGCTTTTTCAGCTACGATCAAGCGCCGTGGAATCCAATTTTGCTGGAATGGGGCGTTGAGGTCTTTCCCTTGGATCATCATAGCAATCTCGACCCCAACACCAGCGCCTACAACCCTGATTTTATTTTCAGTAACTACAGCTTGGCCGAGAATGCCGTTGATTTGGCGATCTTGCCCAGCCAAGTTGCGATTGCCCCAGCTGCCAACTTGTACAGTGGCTGGAGCATTCTTTCATCGCGGGCTGAAACGCAATATCAACAACAACTCAACGGCTATTTAGCCCAATATCCCGATGATACGACGGTGCAACAGGCCGCCGCCTTGGTCAACGACCCTAGTTTTCACTGTTTGGCTCAGTCATTAGGTGGTTTCAATCAAGCCTTGCTGATGCGCAAACAAACCTATCAATTGGCCATGGCCGATCCCTTGGGTTTTAGCGATTATCAAGCTTGGACTAACCAAGTTGCCTCGGCAGTGGCCAATCATAATCGGAGTGCGCCGCGTATGTTCAGCGATTTCAACCCGATTCGCAGCGGAGCCATGCGCCTCAATCGCTTGCGATTGGTTGATAGTTTTGGTCAATTGCGCGATGTCGCAGCCGAGCAAATTATTCGTACCCAGCAAATGACCACTGCTGGCAGCGATTATCTGATTTGGTTGCCGCCACGCTTGATGCAACCGGCTCGTGTGAATTTGCGCTGGCTTTCGGCCAATCAAGGCGATATGGAGATGAACGACGCACCGATTACCACGCCAATTTGTGGCTGGGTCGTGCCAAATAATCTCGATGGCAGTTTGATGATCTATGCAACATCGGGCGCAGCGCTGGGTTTTATCGATGCCCAAGTGCGTTGGCAATATGTGCCAGGCGGGCCAAATGTCGAGCCTACGGCGATCGAAAATCGCTATTTACGCCAAATGGTGCACTATCTTTTGCAACGCACTAGCGACTTTTTACGCGATTTTATTGTAACAATCGACAATGCGCTTGACACCATCGACCCCGAAAATGCTGCCGCTCACACCGATTTGGCCTTGCTACTTGGCCGCCCGATTGCCTTGGTACGCACCTCGCTTGATTTGGAGTTGCAAGGAGCGCCAGCAATTCACCAAAGTTGGAGCGCCCTACGCCTCGATTTGCAGCAAACTAGCCGCGACGACGATGGCTTTGCCGAAGTCGAATTCCCCATTCGGATTGGCGAATATCAACAATTAAATGATGGCGTGGTGGGCTATTGGCAAGAACTCAGCGATGGTAGTTATGCTGATGATATGTTCTATGCGCCGCAAAGTAGCGATTTGCCAGTTGACGATCCGCTAATTCGGACTCACGACCAAGCGGATATGGCGATTATGCAAACGGTCAATGCTGCTCCGCGCTATCTGACGATGCTGTTTGACCCACGTGGCAGTGTGCATGCGACCAGCGGTATCCAGCCAGTCAAGGCAATTACGATTCCTGCTGATCAATATGCTGATGCCTTGGGCGCAATTGCGATTACCTTCCTGACTGCGCCAATTTTGACCAATCAGGGAGCGATCAATTTGCCATTGCCAGTTGAGGCGGGCTATCGCTGGAGTTGGCTCGAACAGCCAACCAGCGAATGGCAAGAAACCAGCGAGATCGGCCAAGTTAGCCCCAAAGCCACCTTTGAAGCACCGCAAACCTTGCACGATGGTTGGCTCAAACTAAGCCCAACCAACGAGAATTAATAAAAGGAACGCTAACGATGACAACAATTGATGATGGATTAATCGTTTATTTGCAACTAGATGCGTTAAGCGCGGGTCAAACCGTTTTAGATATTTCGGGCAACAATAACAACGCTGTGGCTCATGGCTTAGTCCAACTGGTTTCCGATGATGTGTTTGGTAGTGTGCTTGATTTCGATGGCAGCAGCTATCTCGAATTGAATCCAGCCAGCATTCCGGCTGGTAATGCGATCACTGTGAGTTTTTGGGCCTGTGGGGCAGAAAATTTGCCTGGTGCAGGCGTTTCGGCGATTGCTGCCTTGACCGCCGCTGATGAGCGTTCGCTGAATGTGCATTTGCCATGGAGCGATGGCCAAGTTTATTTCGATTGTGGAGCCGAAGGTAATACCTGGGATCGGATGAATCAAGCAGCCAATGCTAGCGATTACAAAGGTACATGGACCTATTGGGCGTTTACCAAAGATGTTGCCACCGGCACGATGCAAATTTATGCCAATGGCACCTTGTGGGCACAAGCCACCGGCAAAACCTTGCCGATTAAGGCCGCGAGTCAAGCGACCTTTGGCGCGTATAGCCCTAATACAACGCCCTACTACGGCAAGCTTTCCAGCCTACGGATCTACAATCGGGCATTATCGGGCGATGAAATTCTGCAAGTGATGGCGGCTGATCCAGCGGCAGCAGCAACCTTCGATAGTTTGTATCCAGTTGGTTTTAATTTGCTCGATGATGATGGCCATTCAATTCTGTACATCGACGATAATCCCCAAGGCTACAACCTCTTTTTGACGATCAGCAACAACTCGCCCCGCACAATTAATCTGGTTGCCCCGAGCGATCAAACACCCTCGGCAAGCAATCACCATTTTGTGCTGAATTTTCGACCTGGCACGCTTTCGACGGCGACGCTGAGCCAAGTTAAGCTGACCGACCAAACCTGGAAACTGAGCACTGGGCAAGCTGTTGATGGCACAACAAGTTTGTATTTGTTGAGCACTCAGGCACGGAGTTTGACTCCCAACCAAAGCCTGAATTTGGCTTTGCAATCGATTAGTGCCTCGGCGAGCAGCGGCGCACGCAACACCCGGGTCGAATTAAGCTACCAACAATTGCAATATGCCAACAGCCTCACCCCATTAATTGGCAGCCGTTTGCAAAATCTGGTGGTGCTGAATGCTCAAGGTGCGCATACACCGCCATTGCATGTGGGCTTTGTTGGCCCAAATATGGTGTTGAATAATGGTAGCGCGGCGAATCAACTAACGTTACATATTACCAACCTACTTGATGATGCGGCGCTGGCGCTTAGCCCAAGCACTAGTAATAGCCCCACCACCTTCATCGTAGCCTTTGATAGCCAAGATAACCAAAATCATCGCGATTGGGCCTTGGGCACAACCAGTCAAGTCAATGCGATTGCGATCACGCTTGAGGGCTGGACTGGTGGCAAAGCTCCTGAAGCGGCAGAGTGGATTTTCACCACGACCCAAACGTCGTTGGCAGCAGAAGCCTTTATTCAAATGAACCTGAGTAACATCATTTCATCGCTGCCCAGCGGCGCGGCCAATCTCTACTTGCTCTATGAAAATTTGCCAGGTTATCGTGATGGCTACTTTGTGGTATCAATCGACAAAACTCCGTTGATCGTGACGAATAATCAGCGGGTTGGCGTGGGCACAAATACCCCAACTCGTGCCTTAGCGGTGCGTGGCATTGCCTCGTCGGAAGAATTAGTCAGCTTTGAAGATGTGAATGGGGCAACCAAGTGGCATTTTAACCAGAAATGGGGCGGGAAAGCTGGCTTTAACATCGCTGAAACGGGCGTAAAAGATGGCCGACTATTTTTGCAGGCTGGTGGCAACACTGGGATTGGCACAACTGCGCCGCGAACTGGCTTAGATACTGGCACTGGGGTATTAAGTGGCGCGGCCAACGACTATACCAAGGCTCAATTTGCCTTTACTGGCGGCGGACGCGTAACCTGGAACGGGATTAATAATCGCTTGAAGTGGAGCCAACGTTTTATTGCAATTTCGATGGAGCGCTCAATTTCTTTTGCTTCCGGCCACGTCAATGTGAACCAACCAACCAGCGATATTCCTGCCGATCAAGTTTACGATAACCAAGTGCGTTCGTGTAATGCCGAAGGCATTGTACTCAAGGCATGGGAAGCCTTATATGCAGTGCATACGGTTGGTGGCAACGAAAATGCCGTCAGCTACCAGATCACCTGTTACACCAAAGCATCGTTCTTTGTGCCCAGTAATTGGCTGCTGGTTGCGGTGGTTAATGGCGATGATGGGACGATTCGTTTGGCCAATGGTCTCGTGCTCAACCCTGGAGCTAGCTCGCTGAATGGCAGCCCAATTCCTTCGGGCACAATTAATATGTGGTCGGGGGCAGATAATGCGCTGCCTGGTGGTTGGGTGCTGTGCAATGGTCAAAATGGCACGCCCGATTTGCGCAATCGCTTTGTGGTTGGAGCTGGCGCTACCTATGCTGTTGGCACGACTGGGGGTAGTGATGCGGTAACGCTGACCACCGACCAAATGCCCCGTCATAACCATAGTGGCTCGACCAATGTTACTGGTGATCATAACCACTGGATGGAAGGCACTGATGCTGATGGTTTATCCAAACGTCGGCGACGAATTTGGGGTGATACAACCGTTGATATGGGCTTTGGTGGCGGCAGAAATGCTGACCCAAATGATGAACGCTGGCGCGGTAGTGTGAATACCGATACGACTGGCAATCACTCGCACTCGCTCGTGATCAATGAAAATGGTGGCAACCAAGCCCACGAAAATCGCCCGCCCTTCTATGCCCTTTGCTACATTATGAAACAATAGGAGGGTTGTTTATGCCATGGAGTTTAACTATTCACCATATTGATCTTGGGAGCAACGGTGATTCAACCGTGGTGGTTGCAACTGATGGTGCTACCACCAAAACGGTGCTGATTGATGGTGGCAGAAATTCTTGTACGAATGATGTTAATGCCTATATTGCTGGCTTGACCGTACCAACCGTTGATGTGATTGTGGTAACCCACTATGATGATGACCACTTTGGCGGCATTGTGGGCTTACTTTCGCTAACCACTGTGGCTGGACGCTATGATCATGCAACCATTTTCGATCAGGGTAAACCACCAGATACCGATAAATTCACCTCACGCAAAACCAATGCGAATGGCGAACTCAAGCAACTCTATCCACGGTATCTTGCCAAATTGGCGGGTTTGCCGAATGTTCATCGGCTGACTGCCGACGTAAATAGTTTTCAAATTACCTCATTCGACAATAATTGGGACCCAATTATCCCGGTTCAGGCCAACCAACAAGCCTTTGGGGGTCATAACTATTGGCCTGCTAATTGGTTAGTTGGCAAAGAAATCATGTGGGGCAATGATCAAGTTGGGAATGCGTATCAGTCGAATCCGCCTGATTTGAATGCCCCAACCATTCATTGTATTGCCGCTAATAAGTACGTCCAACAGGCCGTGGGTATGAATTTTGTTTCAGAGAAAAATCGATTTCTTGGGATTGGCAAAAACCAAACCGCCCGCGATGAAAATGCTAATGACAATACCAAAAGCTTAGCCTTTTTAATTCAATTTGGTAATTTTCGGTATTACATCGGCGGTGATATCGAATCAAGCCAAGAAGATGGCTCAGTTAATCGAAAATCGACTCAAAATCCGCAGCCCTTTTATGATGGAATTCTTACGTATCTAAACCAAACCGATACGATGCAAAATCGGGTGCAGGTGATGAAAGCCAGCCACCATGGTTCGGCTAAATCGACCTCGCGGCTCTTTTTAAATACCCTGCGGCCAGGTTCGGTGTTAATTTCCAATTCGGGTAGTGGCGGTAGTAATCGCTTTGAACACCCGGCGGCACGGGTAGCAAATGTGCTTGATGGCTACGAATCGCAGCCAATTTTATATGCCGATACGATTAACCAAAACAATCAACCACAGCATCCACCACAGCCGCCGTTGGCTCCTCAAAAAGCGATTCCAAGCTATTTGATGTTACTCTCACCCTATCTTTTTAATGCTGGGGTTGTAACATCATTGGCTGCTAATCCGCCAGCTGTGCCTGCTGCGGTACCAGGCCATACCCGAATTCAGGTTAGTCAAGCTCAATCTGGCTACTCGGTGATGGGCGATGGTTATCGCGCTGTTGATGCGCTTGTTACCACGCTTGCTCCATTACTGAATATTAATGGATTACAAGCTGCAACCATTGCCGATGCTGGCACCGTTTATGGCATATCGGCTGCGCTAGCGACGGCCTTTGGATTAAACGCCACAATCCAAATTGATTCCGATCCAGTCAGTCAAACCTCGGCGTTGTCGAATGAAACATGGTTTGATATTGCCTCTGCCATCGCTTGGGCTGGTCCTGATCATGGCGGAGTTGGGGTGATTGAAACAGCAATTGCCCAAGCGCAACTTGGCAACAATGCCGCCGCGATTGCCCAAGCGATCAGCCTGATTGACAATGGCGATCGGATCAGAGAGATTGGCTATGGGAGTGCTGAGGCTATCGGGGCAGCCTTTACGAATCTTGGGGCTGCTCAAATTGAACAAGCTGCAATTAATGGTGCTAATGGTGGAGCTACCCAGCCGACGGCTCAGGCGGCGGCTCAGGCGGCGGTTGCCATGCGCAATGGCGCGGCTACGATTGCCAATGCGATTGTTTTGCCGAATGTTGGCTATGCGATTGCAGCAGCCTTTGGGGCTAGGAAGGCCAATACCGCGACCGTTGCCCAAGCGGCAATGATGGCGGTTGCCCAAAGTATTAGCACTGTCCCACTGCAAGCTAATGGCCTGCTGGGTCCCTTAGCAGCCAGCATTCAATCAGACCCATTGATGGATTGGCTGTTTAATGTTGCAACTGCGAATGGAATGAATGCTCCCGATGCTGCTTTGGCGGCGGGGATTGCGGCGATGATTTATATGGATGGCAGTATCTTTAGTATTCGGGCAATTGCACGCAAAACGTTAACCTTGGCAGCTTATGCTGGTAATGTTGGAGTGGCAGCGCAAGCTGTTGTGGATGCCGTTCCGTTTGTTGCTGGTTTCTATAACGTGGTCTACCGCAATGTTAATCGAGCGAAAAGCTATTAGGAGCCATGCTGATGACAACCCTTAGTGAATTGCGCAGCAGTCTCTTAGCTGCGGTCCAAGCTGATCAGCTTGCTCTGACTCCAGCCTTGGCAACTGATCCAAGTCTCGCAACATTTATTAGTCTGTTGCCATCAGGGCAATTGTTAATAACCCAGCCAGTTGTTGCACCAGACGATCCTACTACAACGTTAACGGTGACAGGTAACGTCGCACTCGATTGGCCTGTACCTGGCACAAACGGTGAACTTGTGCATGTGCAGCATGTGCTGATTACCTATACCCAAGCGACAACGATTACGGCAACCCTCACCGCCAATGGAGTTTTAACGATTGATCAATCATTGCAATTAGCACTTGAAGGCACATTCAACCCTGCTACCTTGCAAATCGATTGGCAACAAGCAGCCAATGCTAATAGTGTTGTGGCGCTAGCAACCTTGGCGAATGTGGTGAGTGGTGGTCAATTAACGCCCTTCCTGCCATTGCTTGATCAATTTCAATCAGGGCCACTTTCGACCACCAATCTGTCGCTTGGCCCAAATCTGGCTGTGCCAACAACCTTTACGATTAGTTCCGATCTTAATACAACCTGGACAATTATTGAAGGATGGGTGGCGATTACCGGGGTTGGGATCACCCTTCAAACCACTACGGTGCTTGATCCACGGCTTGGTTGGGCCTATCAACTGCAGGGCAATATCCATGGCACATTGGTGCTTGATCAGCCCTACCGAATTGAAGTTGGGCTGTTGGGGCAAGAAAATTGGCAACTATTAGTTGTGCCAAATAATGGCAACCTTGTGCCAAGCCTCGATACGATGGCCGGAATTGTTGGTGGGAGCAGCTTACAAGCAAGTATTCAATCAGGCCTGAATGCCTTGGATTTAAGCGAAGTTGCAATCGATCAGGTCTCAGTTCAGTTCAACCCCTATGCCTTACGCTTGCGGGCAGTTGCCATGCTTGGGCATATTACAATTCAAGGTTTGCGCTTTAATCTCCAAGTCTTTTTGCCTGATTTTGGTTTCTTTGGCCAGCTTGATTCGAGCACGCCAATCGACTTGGCAGCCTTAATCACGCTGTATTTTGGTAATCCTGCAAGTTTTCCTGCATTAGCCATTAGCAAACTGAAAGTTAGCACTGTACCAAGCCAAGGCTACTATGATTTTTTCATGGAGATCGATACCGATTGGACAATGCATATCGGAACGGTCGCCTTGGGCTTGCGTGGCATTGCATTGCAAGTTACCCAAAAAACTGATTCGGTGACTGGGTTTGGCGAGACTTTGCTGATTTTTGCTGATGCGCCGTTTGATATTAGTGTTGAATACGAAGCTGGTGCATGGGTATTTACAGGCCGAACGCTTGACGCGAACGATAGTAATAGTCTGTTGTATATCGATGATTCAACGATTAAGCCAATGCAAATTGGCCATTTGATTAGCGCAATCGTTGAATCATTCAGCGGTGCGCCATCCACAATTCCTCAGCCAATTGCCGAACTAACCCTTGAGAAAATTTATATTCGCTTTGCTAGCGATACCTATGATTTCAACTTTGCATGTGAAGCTAAATTTCCAATCAACGATCAGGAACTCGACATAACCGTCACAATTGATGTGATTCATACTGAACAAGGCTATACCACCAAATTTGGTGGTACGCTGAAAATCGGCAGCTTAATCTTTATGCTGCAATTTGCCAGCGATCCCAACTCAAACTTGTTTATCGCGACCTATAGCCATACCAGCGATCAAGCTAGTATCAGCGTCAAGGATTTGATTGGGGCAGTTTCGACAGATGTGGCCGCCTACATTCCCGAAAGTCTCACGATTGACCTCAAGGATGTGCTGTTTGCCTACCAACAAGATACCCAAACCCGCTTTGCCTTTGGCTTCGATTTAGCTGCTAGCCTGAATCTCTCCGATTTGCCGTTGGTTGGCAAGGCCTTCCCCAGCAATCAAACCTTGGCAGTGCAAGATCTCCAAGTGCTAATCGCCTCGCTGGACTTCCCCGCTACTGTCGTAACCCAGTTGAATACTGTGCTGACTACCCAGCACATTTTGGCGTTGCCTAGCCCGTTGGTCGAAGGTATTACCGTCTCGGCCTTGATCGATTTTGGTACTTCAACCCAAGCCTTGAGTATGCCGCTGGCTGGTGATAGCAGCACGGTTACGCCGCCAACCCCACCAACCAGCACCACCAGCGTGGTGACTAGCAATGCCAGCGCCAAGTGGTTCGATGTTAAAAAAGGCTTTGGGCCAGTCTACTTTGAACGAATTGGGGTGCAATATCAAGATTCAGCCTTGTGGTTTTTGCTTGATGCCTCGCTCACGGCGGCTGGCTTAACCCTCACGGTTGAAGGCTTGGGCTTTGGCTCGCCGTTGAATGTATTTAGCCCAAGTTTCCGCATTCAAGGCTTAGGCTTGGATTATCGTAATGCAGCGGTGGAAATTGGTGGCGCATTTGTCCATACTACGGTTTCCAATCAAGGCAAAACCTACGATGAATATGATGGCATGGCGACGCTGCGAGTCAAGCAATTCAGCCTTGGGGCAATTGGCTCGTATGCCTATCTTGATGATCATCCTTCGTTGTTTGTTTATGCGGTGCTGGATTTCCCACTGGGCGGCCCAGCCTTCTTCTTTGTCACGGGGTTAAGTGCAGGTTTTGGCTATAATCGTAGCCTGATTGTGCCGCCGATAGAGCAAATTGCCAGTTTTCCATTGGTGGCCGAGGCGATCAGCGGGCCGCCATCGACGGTCAATAGCGATCCGCAACAAACGATCCAAACCGAGTTGGCCCTGCTGCGCCAGTATATTCCGCCTTCCATAGGCGAAATGTTCTTGACCGCTGGCATTCGCTTCAACTCATTCCGCTTGATCGATTCATTTGCCTTGCTGACGGTCTCGTTTGGCCAACATTTCGAAGTTGATTTGCTCGGGCTTTCAACCGCGATTATTCCTACGCCTGATCTGGCTAGCACCATCAGCCCCTTGGCTGAGATTCAAATGGCCTTGGTGGCGAGTTTCATCCCCGATCAGGGCTTTTTGGGCGTGCGAGCACAACTCACCTCAGCGTCGTATTTGCTCTCGCGTAGTTGCCATCTGACTGGTGGATTTGCCTTCTATGCATGGTTTGCCAAAGAGCATGCTGGCGATTTTGTGCTGACCTTGGGTGGTTACCATCCCAGCTTTACAATTCCGCCGCATTATCCCCAAGTGCCACGGCTTGGCTTTAATTGGCAAATTGATAGCTCGTTGATTCTCAAAGGCGGGATGTATTTTGCCTTGACTGGCTCATTGTTGATGGCGGGTGGTAGTTTGCAAGCAACTTGGCAGAGTGGCAACCTGAAAGCTTGGTTCAATGCTGCTGCTGATTTCTTGCTTGGCTGGAAGCCCTATCATTATGATGCCCGTTTGAGCGTTGATATTGGGGTATCGTATACCTTCCATTTATTTGGAACTCACCATATTACTGCCGATGTTGGAGCCGATTTGCACATTTGGGGGCCAGATTTCTCGGGCACAGCGCGGATCGATCTCGATATTATTAGCTTTGATATTAGCTTTGGAGCCGCTGCGTCCAAAACTCCTAAACCAATCGATTGGTCGAGCTTTAGCAGTTCGTTCTTGCCTGATCCAACAGCGGTTTGTGGGGTTGCAGTTGGTGCTGGGCTTGTCCAAACGCCCCAAGGCGATCCAACCTGCGATTGGGTGATCAATCCAGCGAGCTTTTTGCTCACAACCAACAGCCTGATTCCGATCACTAGTGCCAATTTTGGCCAAGCTAGCGTCAGCTTAGGTTCAAGCTACGATTTGAATGTGGGGGTTGCGCCAATGGCAGTAGCACCCAGTAGCCTAACCTCGCATCAGATTATTCGAATTACCCATAATGGTGCATCGTTTGAGCACGATTTTGCGCTTACGCCAATTGCCAAAGGTATGCCCAATGCCTTGTGGGGTACGGAATTTCAACCCAATTTGAAGAGTGCCCCAATTTTGCCGAATGCAATTGCTGGCTTTGAAATTCGGCCTCAGCAACCACCAGCACCTGGCAGCACCAGCGCAATCAACCAAAGCTACTTGGAATATAACACCCAAACGGTAGCCGATGGTTTTGCTTGGCAAGCTGATCGGCCATTTGTAGCCGAATCGGCTGATGATGCCCAACGGCGCACCACGATTAGCACAACCATCAATGCTTCAGAACCAAGTGCTACCCGTGAGAGCTTACTGGCGGCCTTTGGGCTGGATTGCCCGCTCAATCTGCAAGCAAGTTTGGCTCAAAGTTATGTCGTTGCGCCGCAAGTTGGTACTTATGCCGATGAACAACTGTAATTGCTGAGGATATATCGATGGCAGACCCAATAGAAGCAACTAACGACAAACTGCAATTTAGCCAATTTCATCAGCCCAGCCTCAAAACTGGTTTGTATCAGGTTGTCGTAACTCATCAAATTTCGACCAACGAGCCATCACAGCCTAAAATTCCGCAGACAGTGTTTAGCACAACGCGCAATTTTCAGGTTGCTGGCGAGCGATTTAGCCTTGATCCTAAGGATATTTATGCAGTCTACCCACCCGACGGCAGCTTGAGCGATCACTCGACGATTTTGCCGCACCTGATTTTGAATCGTTCGACCTTGCCGTGGGAGCGTCAAGCCGACCCCAGCAATGAAGATTTGCCGTGGCTAAGCTTATTGATGTTTACCGCCGATCAAACTCCGCTTGCCCAAACCATGACCTTGGGTGAGTTGCAGCAATCGGCCAATGCTGGGGTGAAATTTCCCAGCTTCACGCTTGAGCCAGGCCAAACCACCAATGATCGCGTATTAGTAATCGATGTAGCCAAGCAATTATTGGCTGATCTCTTACCCAGCAATGCCGATTTGGGTTACCAAGCCCATATTCGCCAAGCGATTGCCGACGATGGCACACCAACCGGACAGGAGCGAGCGGTGATTCTGGGCAATCGCCTGCCTGGCCCGAATCAGATTAATACGGTATTTCTGGTTTCGTTGGAAAATCGCTATACCAGTGCTGGCTTCGATTTCCAACAAGCCGGCGATTCAGATTTGATTCGGTTGGTGGTGCTGAGCAGTTGGCGTTTTGCCTCGCCACCAGCAGCCCAACAGCAATTTGCTGATCTCATGCTCGGCTTGAATCATAGCCCCAGTAATCTCCGACTGGCGACCAATGCTAATCCTTTGGCCGAACGTTATGCTGCCCAAGGCTATGCCTTATTACCGCACAGCATGCGCCAAGCCAACCAATCGATCTCGTGGTATCGCGGGCCGTTGGGAGTTGGCCAACATACGACCCAACTGGCTTTGCCAGCCTTAGCCGCCGATAGTTTACTGGCCTATGATTCAACCACGGGAATGTTTGATGTTTCGTATGCAGCGGCGTGGGAATTAGGGCGCTTGATGGTGTTGCAGACCAAGCAAATTTCAACCAGTTTGTATGCTTGGAAGCGTGGGCAAATTCAACAAAAGAAGAGTCAAAATACGCCAACTGCCCGTTTTCAACCGCAACGTTTACAAAGCCGCAGCTTGGCAACCGCTGCTCCTGCTGATGTTCAAACGTGGTTTAAAGGGCTAGCCCAATTGCAAGGCGTGCCGTTCAACTACCTTGTGCCCGATGAAACCATGCTGCCAAATGAGTCAATTCGCTTCTTTCGACTCGACCCAAATTGGATGGCCTGCTTATTTGATGGAGCGCTCAGCATTGGCCGCGCGACCACGGGCGATTTGACCCATGAGCAAGCGCTTGATCTACCGACCTTGCTCGGTGGGCTGCCTACCGTAACTGGCTTTATTATGCGCTCGGCAGTTGTGGCAGGCTGGCCAAATATCATTATCGAAGCATTCGATGCAGCTGAGGCAAAAATCGATCAAATTCGGCTAGAAACCTTGGCTGATAGTGTGCTGATTGGTTTGTTTGCTGGTGATTTAGCCAGTATTAGCTTCAAACTGCATGCTGAAACTATGCATTTTGGCTTTGACCCAGCGACCCAGCAATATCCAAATTTGCATAAGCAATTGCGTGATGCTAATGGAGCCGAAACCAACCAAGTTGTTACGAGCATTCCTTGGCAGAACGAAGCCTATGCAGTTGTGGGTTTGGCTCAACTAGCCACTGCGATGCAACAACTTGTGCCGCAAGCTTCGTTTACCTCAGCCCAATTTGCCTTGCAAATGATCGAAGGTAGTGAAAGCGTCTGTTTCAAACACGGCTAGCTTGATCCATTAATGATGCCAAATAGGGCGTATATTCCAAGCCTCCAACACTTGGGATGTACGCCCTATTTGGCTAGTTGCAGTTAATCTGCTGCAAGTTTGCCGTTAATTTGCCTTCAATTTGCTACTTGAAGATCCAAAAGCTTGCTAAAGTACTAGCTAGACAACTCAATTCTGAGTTGGAAATGAGGATTCTGTATGCGTCGAATAACGATCGGATTATTGGTAGGTTTGGTGATCGCCAGTATTGGTCAAACGTATGCCCAGCCGTCGGGTGATGTGATTGATCCAGCGGTTGTGGGCTATCCCCAACGGGTGGTTGCCTTTGGTGATTCGATTACCAGAGCTTTTTTGGCTGATGGCAATGTTGCCGAGATAGGTGATAAGCCCCAATATAGCTGGGCTACTGGCACGAGCCCAGAAGTTAATAGTTTGACTGAGCGGATTCGCACGGCAACGGGCAATGTTACCGCGACCAATGCTGCGGTGAGTGGAGCCAGCATGACTGCCTTGGTCGGCCAAGTCAATGGCGCTGAGCCAGCCAACGCCCAATATGCCACAATCTTGATGGGCGCAAACGATATTTGTCGTTCAAACGAAGGAGCCATGACTAGTGTAACTGATTATCGCACCCAGATCACTAGTGGCTTAAATCAATTAACCACCAATGAACCAGAGGTTCGGGTTTTCGTTGCCAGCGTTCCTGATATCTTTCAAGTTTGGCAGACGTTTAAGGATAATTCGACCGCGCGGTTTATTTGGGGCCAATTTAGCGTTTGTCAATCGATGTTTGCCAACCCTGAATCGACTGCGCCTGCCGATGTAGAGCGTCGCCAACGGGTTCGCCAACGGATTGTCGATTACAACACCCAATTGAGTGAAGTTTGTAGCAATTATTTGCGCTGCCGTTTTGACCAAAACCTGTTGTTTAATTCGCCAATTTCGCCAACCCTGATCACCGCCGATTACTATCATCCTTCAATTGCGGGACAACAAGCTTTAGCAAACAATTTAGCGCAGGCTTCATTTGATTTTACCGATCAGCAAGCGCCTGTTTCGACAGTTGGTTTTACTCAAGCTAATCTTATGTGGCTAGCAACCCTGAGTGCTACCGATAATCGCAGTATGCGCGGCTTGGAGTATCGATTGCCTAGCCAAACAACTTGGACGCGCTATAGCCAACCATTTGAAGTAGCGCCTGAAACAACAATTATCGTGCGAGCAGTTGATATTAATGGTAATACCGAAGGTTCTCGCGCTTGGACGGCCCCAGCCAATAATGAACCCCCAAGCGTGGTGTTTATGCCATTTGTCACGCTTAATCAATAATTACACTGAGTTCCTAGTCGATTGACATAATTTACTCGCCTGGGAATGTCTGTGCATACTTGCGATGGACATTCTCAGGCGAATAGGATTTAGGCTGAGGGCATTCCTAAATCTATACTCCACCAAAATATTGCAAGGCCAAGCGTAGGCGTTCTTCAGTATCGGCGGGAGCATCAGCGGGGAGTGCATTCAGGGCTGCTTGGGCTTCGGTGGTGCTATAACCAAGGCTGGTCAAAATATCGATCAGTTCGGTATTGAGTGCTAGTAGGCCTGGGTTGGTACTGAGTTGCGGGCTAATTGTAGCGACTCCAAATTTGCCTTTGAGTTCGAGCACCAAACGGGCAGCGGTTTTTTTGCCAATGCCTGGTACTTTGGAGAGCATGGTGATATCCTCGCGGGCGATCGCATGTTGCAATTCTTCAGGGGTAGCCGCCGAGAGCAGTGCTAAGGCAACTTTGGGGCCAATTCCGCTCACCCCAAGTAATAGCTCAAACAATGCGCGTTGGGCTGGCGAACTGAAGCCAAACAAGGCCAGCATATCTTCACGCACATGCAAATGGGTATACAACTGGGCGGTATCGCCAATCGCGCCAATCGTTGCTAAAACTGTGCGTGGTACGGCGATGGCCAGACCTACACCATGCACGTCAATTACCACTTGATCTTGACCAATCAACTGCACAACACCCCGTACCGATGCGATCATTCCAGATCTCCCTAGCTAAACTTGCGCCTATTATACAAGGTTGCAGGGAGTCGCGCTCAAAGTGGCTGCCTTGGTTTGACCCAAAGCAGCCACTGATGGGCTAGCGTATAACGGCTGGTAGATAGATTTTGGTTGTTGGGGGAATTTCAGCCGTTGCCGTCGGGGTTGGCGTTTCGCTTGGCATAACGGTTGCCGTCGGGGTTGGGCTGGGAGTAGCCGTTGCCGTCGGGGTTGGACTGGGCGTAATCGTTGCTGTTGGAGTTGGCGTTGGCTCATTGCCTTGATATTCGTATGGCCCCATATCAACGAGTCCTTCGTTGATCCGTGGTAGATAATCGATCGTCAAGGGAATTGCTTCGTTAACGTCGTTATCACCGTCGAGATCAGTTTGATCATTGGGCAGTAAGCTGGCATTAGCAGTATTGCGGGCGGCTGAATTCGCTTGCAACTGCAAATTATCGTCAAGCGTCCCCATGATATTATCAATTCCATTTGCATCAACAAACTGAGGATCAAGGGCGCTATTGCCAGTGCCAATAAAGCCACCTTGGACAATTGAATAACTCACGGTGAGGTTGAGATTATTATTGGAACCGTTGACGGGCGTGGTGCCATTATTCCCCCAAACGATACTGTTATGCAGATTAAGTGTGCCACTAGCGTTGGCAATGGCACTCACTACATTGTGCTGGGAAATATTGCCGACAAATGTGGTTGAGCGTAAGTTAACAACTCCATTTTGTTGGTTTTCAAGCCCGCCACCAGTGCTCAGTGCCCAATTGCCAGCAAAAATACTTTGGTCAACAGTTAAGCTATTGTTGAAATTGAGAATCCCGCTGCCAAATTGGGCTGCATTGCTGATAAAACGACTATTTAATATCGTTAAGTTGCACTGATCAAATAAGCCACCCCCGCCCATATTGTGTGGAAACATTGGGCTTATCGCTTGGCCGCCGCTAATCACAAAGCCATCGAGGACGATTGGCTCAGGCTTTGAAACACAATAAAGCACGTGATAGCTATTGTCGCTGCGGGTTGGATTGCTATCATTGGCTGCTCCAACGTCGTTACCCAGCAAATCGCCACTGAGAATTGTGGGGTTTTGGCTGGGATTACGGGCTTGGCGCGAGGTCTCATCGCCAGCAAAGCCGCCGAAAAGTTGAATGCCATTGGTAAGCGTAAAGGCAGCGGTGCGAGTAGTGCCAGTGGTTGGGCGATAAATTCCCTGCTTGACCCAAATTTCTGTGCCAGTTGTCGAGGTTTGAATGGCTGCTTGAAGATCTTTGGCATTGGCCCAATCGTTGCCAGTTTGGCTACCAGCGCCACCTGGTACAACATAAACTATCCCACCTGCTTGCGAAGGTTGCGGAGCCAAGCCAAAAGTCAAGCCCAAAAGTACGAGCACGCCGAAACTGCGGATTTTCCACCAGTTGTTCATTGGGTTCCCTTTCTCATTCTTTCATGTGCTGCGATCATCAGTTTAACAGTCGGCAATTGCCAAACCGATAACCTCATTATAAAGCTATCAGTCCAGCGGGTTAATCATTCGTTTGATGGATTATCGGTTGGATCGTTGGGTAATGATTGGTTCAATTGGCGGTTGACCACGGCTACGGTTGCGAGAAGCGCTTGGCCTAACCACGGATATAGGCTAATCCAGCGTTTGAGCTGCGGTATAAGTTGCCAAAATTCATCACTGTTTGAGCATTGATGCCATAACTGTTGCAAGGTTGCTAATTCAAATTCGCTGGCTGGGTTGAACTTGATCGAGTTGCTGGTTTGTGATTGTTGAGCTTCGCAGGCCTTCACGACATGTTCAAAGGCATTTGAACGAAACCCTGGTTGTTTGCACATTCTGGCAATTGTGAGTGCCGTTTCAATATCACCACATTGGGCGGCAGTTTCGGCAATTCTTGCAAATGTATGTTCATCCCAATTGCCTTGATCTGCTTCGATTGTACTTCCAGCCTTGAAGAACAGCTCGCGAGCTTGGGCTTGATCGCCCTGGCGAGCCGCAATTTTGGCAATTTCGATGATTGCAAAGGGTATCGCCGTTGGAATACTAATCGTTTGAACGATTGCTGTGGCGGTTGCATAAAGCCCATAAGTTGCCGCAATATTGGCGATATACCTGAGCAGATCGTTTTGTTTATATTGATCATGGATCAATTGATTGATCGTTTGCGCCATTGCATAATCTTGCTTGTCAGCATACGCTTGGCCAATTAAACCACATAGATCGTCAGCAACAGTTTCGTCTGTAATGCTTTCGGCAATCTGCTGAGCCTTAACCAAATCAGCTTGCTGAATCGCCAGTTTTGCTAAATCGCGATTAATATAGAGCATTTTTGTGCTCTGATGTGGATAAACATAGTTAAATAAATAATGGGCAGTCGTTAAATCAGCTTGATCGGTATAGTATTCGATCAAACTTAAATACGCTTCATATTGCGAATTTTTAATTGGAATTTGCTCAATCAATCGTTGAGCTTGAGCTAAATCACCTTGTAGGCTTGCCAACTTTGCTTGTTTGGCAAATAATACAGCTTTCGCACCATCATCATCGATAAGCTCTAGAATTGTCTGAATTGCTGCGGAATGGGCCTGTTCAATCGCAAATTCTCCAATGAATTCCAGACTTCCATTACGGCTTATAGGTTCTTGCAGCGTTTGGGCAATTGCTATGGCTTCGGCCAGATAAGCTTGAGCTTGTTCAAGGTTTATTTGTTGGGCTACATTTGCAGCAAGTTTGGTTAATCCAACAATCCGACACCAATTGTTGGGAATGCTTTGAATAAGCTGCCAAGCAATTGTAAACTCAGCATATTGAATTGCTGTTTCGACAATTTGGCGTAGTTTGGACGATTGATGCTCAGGTTCGCTTAGGCTCTTTGCTGCCTGTGCCATCACGTTAAATATCGTTGTGCGCGGGGTTTTTAATTGGTATTTCAGGCTATGCTCATACAATCGAATTCTTTCTAATGGGTCACGCACCGCTTGAATCCAATCAAGCACCACTTGTTCAGCGCCTAACTCTAGTAAACAACCGACCATTGCGCTGTGATCGGGCGTGCTATCTTCAAGCAAACTAATCCGTAGGAGACTGTAGCGCCAAAGTTGGGGCAAGCTCTGGATCTTTTGTTCAGTTGTTAGCGTTGTTGCGAGAATTCCCACTTGGCCCCAAATAAGCTGATTGATAACGAGGTTGTTGCTATGGTCGAATTGACGTTGAGCCTTAGGATAAACATCTGTATCAAGAATTTGCCAAAGCCTTGACCATTGCTCGCTCTGCCCAAGATGGGTTGCATAGTGGGTTCGGGCGTAGGCAAGTTGGGCTTGTTCGACCACTGATGCTTGGGCTGTCAACTGGTCACTACACCAAGTCGCTACTTGTTGATCTGCCTGTTTTAGAATTGGCGCATCAAAGGACGCTAAAATAGCTGTTCTGATGCTGGGATCTAGCCAAATAAGGGTATGATCAGCTGGTTGCCAGAGCAAATCGTTGATCATTGAAATGACTGAATCAATTGTCTGGGAATCGACGTTAAGCAATGTTTCGAGCATAGTGCGACTGATTGGGCTTTGGCATACTGCTAAAATAGCCAAACAGGTAGTCGTTAATGGGGTTGGCTGTTCAACCTGGTTAATAGCTCCAAGACTCACTTGGGTCGGCTGCGCTTGGTTTGGTAAACGATATTCATTGATTTGCAATTGGTTGATGCCTGAATAGCTTGTATCTGCTGCCATTCCCAACACAAATACAAAACCACTAGGCACAATTGGCAAGAACAATGACCAATCTTCGGCTGATAGATGTTCTAGACCTGCTATATAGATTGTTGCTTCAAAACCCTTTTGGGCCAGCATATACAGGAGCTTCTTGAAGGTTGCGCGAAGTCTATGGTAATCGCTATCAGAATTCCAGTTCATCGGCAGCCCATACTTTAACGTCAATTGAGCGATCAACGTGCGCAGAATTTTGCGTGCTCCGAGCTGATGTATTTGTGGGGCGAGAAAATAATATAAATCTGGATTGTTAGGATCGATTAAATTGGCGATCAGCGTGCCAGCCTCGCTGCCAGTTGACCCGCGCAGCAAGAGATAACCCCCGGTTTCCCTTAATCCTGCTATTTTATCTTGCAGGATAGTTTGCTGAGCAGAACTATGTCTATAACGCGAACGATAGAGATCAAGCCAGTGGCGTTGTTCGATCGAGTAGGCTTCGTCTGCAACGCGGGTCAAAGTATTGAAGATCGAGGGTGAAGTATAGTCCTTGCACAGGTCATTGATATGCTCGTGGTACAAACGCAGGCCATAATCCTGAGCTTGTTTGGCGAGCGCAGCCTCGACCCAGCTGCGTTGGCTTGGTAATAATGCTGGATGCTGTTGCACCTGATCAAGCGTAAGATATTGAGGGTAACTTATAATTGGTTTAAACAAATCGGGGTTGACGATGTGCAGAATGGTTGCGTGGCCGCATGGTGTACCAGCCACAAAAAGTTGCAATGTCATGCCAACTGACATGCGACTAGCTTGTTCTTCAAGGCATAAAAAAATCAATGCCCCGGTGGTTGTCTCGCCTGGAAACAAAAATCCTTGGCCTTCTTTAACAAAATAACAAGACCAATGCTGATTTTGGGCGAAAAAAAGCCGTGAACTACCACTAAAAGGAAAAAGATTAGCAAATCTTTCGCAAAAATCGCTGTGAAGACAGACTTCAACGTCGATCCGATTATAACCATGCATGGTATTTCTCTCAAGGATAAGTGGATGTCGATTCTTCTGCTCAGAAGTTCAATCATCATACCATAACAATGCGTTGATTAATCATACGAGAATGCAAAAAGGCCTCAATCTTCCCTGAATAATGGAAGATTGAGGCCTAGTAATGGGTTATTAGGCGATCCGTTTGGCATTAATTCGGTCGCGTGCGGCGGCGACAATTTCAAATGAACGGATACGCGCCGCTTGATCATAAATATTGGCGCTGACCATAATTTCATCGGCGGCGGTGGCTTTGATAATTTCGCTCAACCGTTGCTCCAAGGTATCGACTGTACCAATCGCGGTGTAGGCTAGCATTGGGCTTTGGGCAAAGGCAAAATCCAGGGCTTGGCGTTTAGCCGGATCATTGGTTGGCGCAGGAATTGGGCGTGGCGTGCCGCGTTGAATATCTAAAAAAGCTTGTTGAATGCTGGTAAATAAATATTGGGCTTCGGCATCAGTTTCGGCTCCAATCACATTAATTGCCACCATAGTATAGGGTTTGGCAAGTTGGGCTGATGGCTGGAAGTGTTGATGATACAGTTGCAGCGCATCAAACAAGTGGGTTGGGGCAAAGTGGGCCGCAAAGGCAAACGGCAAGCCTAATTTAGCCGCCAACTGAGCGCTAAATGTGCTTGAACCAAGCAACCATAACGGTATGTGCAAGCCAGCCCCTGGGATTGCCCGTAAATATTGGCCTGGGCTTGGCTCGGCAAAATAGGCTTGAAGCTCGCGCACATCTTCGGGGAAGCGTTCGGCGCTCGCCATCAGATCGCGGCGCAAGGCCATGGCGGTGCGTCCATCAGTGCCAGGTGCCCGCCCCAAACCTAAGTCGATTCGGCCTGGGTAGAGCGATTCGAGTGTGCCAAATTGTTCGGCAATCACTAAGGGCGAATGATTGGGCAGCATCACCCCACCTGATCCAACTCGAATTCGTTTGGTGCCAGCGGCGACATGGCCAATCACGACAGCAGTAGCCGCACTGGCAACATTGGCCATATTATGATGTTCGGCTAGCCAGAAGCGCTTAAAGTTAAGTTGCTCGGCATGTTGGGCAAGCGCAAGGCTATTCTTAAAGGCTGTGGCAGGGCTGCCGCCCTCGAAAATTGTGGCTAAATCGAGCACCGAAAAGGCGATTTCGCGGGTGGTTTGGCTGTGGGCCGGGCTTGTTTGACCAACCATGGCTTCCATGAATACTCCATCTATTGCTAAAATGCTGGAATTAGTTGGGCCAGCATTATTCTAGTAATATTGTACCCCCAGTCTGGTTGATTAATCTAGTAATTGCTAGATAATTTTTCGATAAAAAATGATTATGCACAGGAGCCGCAAAGCACTATAGCCCAAATTCAGCGGTCAACTCAGCAACATTCTTACAACACAGGCGTACAGCCTCCAGCAATCGCATATTTAGAGAATAAGAGGGTTTATGCGTCACTATGTTTTTCTGGGGATTGGTTTACTGATCTTGGTTGGTTGTGGGCAGACCAAGGCTCCGTTGCGTCCAGTTTCAACCTCGGTTTCTCAAGCGGTAATTATTCAGAATACTCCGCGACCAACCTCAATTCCGCCAGCAGCAACACCTTTGGTTGGCTCAGTTGGTGCTGTATCAAACTTGCGTAGCGAGCCAAACCTGAATGCCGATATTATTACCACAGTTGATGCTCAAGCCGCGATCATTATTGTGGCCCAGCGTAACGATGCTGATCAGCTCTGGTATCGAGTGCGAGTCAATGATTATCACGGTTGGATGCATGCCAGTTTGTTCAATCTATCGGCCCAACAACAAGCACTAATACCTTGGGAACAGGCAATGATCGCGCCATCGCCGATGATTCAGCCGACCAATCGACCATATGCAACTCAGCGGCCAGCAATTAGTCGCCCAAGAGCTACCGCCAAACCGAGCCGTCCATCGCGACCAGCGGCGACGAGTCGGCCAACGCAACCCAAACCGCCAACAACCAGCAAGCCACGGCCACGCCGTTAAGCCCAGTTAATCAAAACTGGACTTAACGTTGCATGCTTCGCCTAATGATTATTTGTTGAAGCGCTGTATATTGCGAGCTTGAGCCTTAGCTTTTTCAGTTTCGCGATCTTTGGCGGGGGTACTCGTTTGTAATGCAGCCAACAACGTTTGGGCATTAGCGGTAATTGCCGTAACTGCCGCTTCAAAGGCTTCGCGATTTGCTGCCGAAGGCTGGTTGAAGCCGCTAATTTTACGCACAAATTGCAGTGCAGCGGCTTCAATTTCGGCCTCGGTTGCTGGTGGCTCAAAGTTAAACAACGGGCGAATATTACGACACATATAGCCTCACTCTGCAGGCTGCTCAATCCGCTGATATTTTAACATCGCCACGCCAGTGCTCATGGTGCGGGTTTCTACGAGTTTGAGGGTTGCGGTTGTGCCTGGGTGGAATAAACGCTGGCCTTCGCCGATCACGACTGGATAGATCAACAGGCGATATTCGTCGATCAAATTGTGTTTAATCAGGCTATCGGCCAAAACCGTGCTGCCATAAATCAACAAATTTTGTTCTTCGCGCAACTGGCGAATTTGCTCAATGACATCGCCCTTCAAAAAAGTCGCATTCCACTCAGGTTGCTCAAGCGTGTTGGTTGCCACATATTTCACCAAGTTATTCATATGCTCAGCACCTTCATCTTTGGATTCGGGCCAAGCTTTAGCAAAACCCTCGTAGGTCACGCGGCCCAAAAGCAGCGCTGTGCATTCAGCCGATTCTTCAGCTTTGAAAGCCGAAATATCATCAGACCAATAGGGCATCGACCAACCTGGATTTTCGACCACACCATCGAGCGAAACAAACATTGCTAATACAATCTTACCCATTCGTACATTCCCTTTACAGTAGTAGAACACATTTGCTATTTTATAAGCCTTACTT
Source organism: Chloroflexota bacterium (assembly GCA_020161265.1). Lineage (NCBI taxonomy): Bacteria > Bacillati > Chloroflexota > Chloroflexota bacterium. Next base: position 67,167 of record JAIUOC010000001.1, read on the forward strand.
CAAAAAGTCAAGCCTGAATTTCAGGTATACTTAATCGAGAATTCTTTTTTTGAAGCAGATTAGCAGTACGTTTATGAATAATCGCAGCTATAACCAATATTGCGGGCTAGCCTATGCCCTTGAACTGCTCGGCGAACGTTGGACGATTCTGCTCATTCGTGAGTTGGTAGCTGGGCCACGCCGCTTTAAAGATTTGCTGAATGGCTTGCCCGGTATTAGCACCAACCTCTTGACTGAACGACTTAAACATCTCGAACAGCATAGTTTGATCGTGCGCCAAGTACTGGCTCCCCCAGCAGGCTCGACCGTCTATGGCCTGACCGATTTGGGTCGTGGACTTGAACCAAGCTTGATCGAGTTTGGCAAATGGGGCAGCCAATTTGTGCCTGCAAGCAGCGAGCATGTGCATATTTTGACGATTGGTTCTTATGCCTTGACCCTCAAAACCTTTTTTCGCCCTGAGTTGGCTCAATTTCGCGCAAGTTATCAATGGCATGTCGATGGCGAATTGCTGAGCATCACAATCGATCATGGTCGATTATATATTCAGCAAGGCCCAAGCCAGCAACCTGATGCGATTATCCACACGACAATTGAGCTTTATTTGCAGCTCTTGCAAGGCGCAATCGGCCCGCAACAAGCCGTTGATCAAGGTTTGCTGCACATCCAAGGGCAGCTGGTTGCGCTTGAACGCTTCCTCGCCTGCTGTGCAATTAACGCTCCAGCTTAAATTTGGATAACTATTAACAAATTTAAGGGCTTGACAAACCTTTAAATTTCATTAATATAATCGGTATCGTTTCCGGAAACGATACCGATTTTTTATCGTTGTTTATTTGCCAGTGATCAGGTCACCGTTCCACAAGTTCGCCCTAGCATAGTGTCGGATAGCTGTTTTCAAGGATGAAACTGGGTTCTATCCACGGAGGAACGAATTGAATGGATACTCATTTTTGGCGTAAATTGGCCGCAGTTGGCTTAGCATGTAGCATTTTGTTTACCTTTATCACGGCGGCTCCTCAAGCGGCGTTTGCCGCTGCCCCGCTTGGCCAAACGATTTGGCTGCGAGCAATTTCAAGCGGGAAATACGTTTCAGCCGATGTCAATCGCGGAGCCAACTCGCCCTTGGTGGCTGATCGTGATGCCGCCAATGGTTGGGAGCAGTTTCAAGTCGTTGATGCTGGCAATGGCTATGTTGGCCTGCGGGCGTTGGCAACTGGCAAGTTTGTTTCAGCCGATCAAAATTTTGCTAACACACCACTCGTTGCCGACCGTAACACGATGAGCGGTTGGGAACAATTTCAATGGGTCGATGTTACGGCTGGTCAAGTCCAATTGCGCTCGATTGGCAATAATAATTTCGTTTCCAGCGATCTTAATCTTGGCACCTACGCACCGTTGGTTGCCAACCGACCAACAGCTTCGGGCTGGGAAACCTTCAATTGGGGCGTGGTCGGCGTAAATCCAACTCCCAATCCAACCACTCCGCCTGGCACAACCCCCGATTTTGGCCCGAATGTATTGATGTTTGATCCCTCAATGTCAACTGCCTCGATCCAAACTCAAATCAACAATGTGTATAGCATTCAGCAAAATAGCCAATTTGGCTCAGCTCGCTATACCTTGATGTTCAAACCTGGCACCTATAACGGCTTGAACATTCCGGTTGGCTTTTATACCCAATTGCTGGGCGTTGGCACGTCGCCCGATAGCGTCAACATCAACGGTAGTGTCTATTCAAATGCCTATCTAGGCAACGATAATGCTACCTGTAATTTCTGGCGCGGTGCTGAAGGCCTTGCGATTACTCCTTCGAATGGCACGATGCAATGGGCAGTCTCGCAGGCTGTGCCATTCCGCCGAATGCACATTCGCGGCAACATGAAGCTCAATCAAAATAATGGTTGGTCGAGCGGCGGCTGGATGTCGGATGTGTTAGTTGATGGCAACGTCAACTCTGGCACCCAGCAACAATGGATTTCGCGCAATACCCAATGGGGCAGCTGGACTGGTTCAAACTGGAATATGGTGTTTGTTGGCGTGACCAACCCACCAGCAGGCAGTTGGCCCAACCCACCATACACCAAAGTTGCTCAAACCCCAATTGTGCGCGAAAAGCCCTTTGTTACTGTCGATGCTGCTGGCAATTGGGGCGTGCGGGTTCCCTCGCTGCGCACCAACAGCACGGGCATCACATGGGCTGGTGGCTCAACGCCAGGCACGACCATCGCCATGAGCCAATTCTTTATCGCCAAACCAAGCGATAGTGCCGCAACAATTAACGCCCAATTGGCCGCAGGCAAACATCTGTTGTTTACGCCTGGGATCTATGCATTAAATGATACGATTCGCGTGAATAACCCCAATACCGTGGTGTTGGGCTTGGGCTTTGCAACCTTGCGCCCAACCACGGGCTTGGCCGCGATGACCGTCGCTGATGTTGATGGCGTGACGATCGCTGGCGTGTTGTTTGATGCTGGCCTGATTAACTCACCAGTTTTGTTGGAAGTTGGACCAAATGGCAGTAATGCTAGCCATGCTGCTAACCCAATTGTGCTGCACGACGTGATTTTCCGCGTTGGTGGAGCTGCTGCTGGCAAAGCCTCAACCAGCTTCCGAATCAATAGCCACGACACGATTGTTGACCATACTTGGGTTTGGCGGGCCGACCACGGCGACGGCGTGGCCTGGAATAGCAATACAGGTGCAAATGGCGTGATTGTCAACGGCAATAATGTGACGATCTACGGCCTATTTGTCGAGCACTACCAACAATATCAGGTGCTTTGGCAGGGCAATGGTGGCCGCGTCTACTTCTATCAATCGGAAATTCCCTACGACCCGCCAACTCAAGATAGCTGGCGTAGTGCAGCGGGAGTCAACGGTTGGGCCTCATACAAAGTTGCCGATAATGTGACCAGCCACGAAGCTTGGGGTTTGGGCATTTACAGCGTTTTCACCAACCCTAACATCTGGCTAACTCGGGCGATCGAAGCGCCAAACAACCCCAATGTACGCTTTCACAACATGATTTCAGTGGCAATTGGAGCCAATGGTGGTATTAGCAACGTGATTAATAATACTGGTGGCTCGACCCAACCCAATGTCACCTACACGCCGAAAGTAACCAATTACCCTAATTAATCTGGGTTGGTTAAATTCAGCGGATTCAAAAGCGCGATCTTGCAACCAGCGATGGCTCCAAGATCGCGCTTCAGTGAATTGTTTAGGCTGCGCTGGGCGCAAATTTGCCAGCCTGCGGCGAGTTGGATGCTTGATTGCTCGTTTGGCTCCGGTTGATCAACGCATCGGCGGCATTAATTTGGCTTTCGTCGCCGATCAAGCCTAGCAAATCGCCGGGCGCAAGGGTTAATTGCGATTCAGGGTTGCTAATCAATTGCTGATCGCGAATGACTGCGATCACGGAAGCGCCGGTTTGGGCACGGAAGTTGAGGGCTGCCAAACTTTGGCCGATCATCGTGCTGCTGGCGGCAATGCCGCGCCAAGCAATCTCAAAGCCGCGCACACTTTGAATCAATTGCTCAAGAATGAGATGCTCGGTCGGCGTAATGTTCGTATGGTATTGATCACGCCGAACTGCATCGGTATAGCCTTGAACTTGAGTTGCAGCATAGCCCAAGCGCAACAAGGTATGCCGAATAATTTCCAAACCACCCTCTAATTCTGGATGAATCACATCTTGTGCGCCCAAATCGGCGAGCCGTTGTACCCCTGAATTGGTTGCAGCCCGCGCAATAATCGGCAAATTTGGCGCGAGATCACGCGCTGCTGCCACGACCAATTCACTAGCCGCCTCGTTAGGCAAGGTTACTACCAAGGCTTTGGCTTGCTCAAGTTTGGCGTGGGTGAGCACATCGGAGTTGGCAGCATCGCCGATCAACGTTGGAATATTCTTGGTCATAAAATCGTCGGCGCGATGATTGTCGGCTTCGACCACCAAAAAAGGAATTTGCAGCCGATTTAAGACCGTGCCAATGTGCTCGCCAACCCGCCCATAGCCGACGACAACGACATGTTCGGTCTGAGGCAATGTGGTTGGTTGCGGCTCAGTTGTGGCGTGGCGCTCAAAACGTGCCCATAATGTTGGATAACGCTTGAGCCATGTTTCGACATGCGGAATCGACCAAAACATCACTGGGTTGAGCATAATCGAGAACATTGCCCCCGCCAACACCAACGAATATTGATCTTGGGTCAACACGCCCAAACCAACGCCAGCCTGCCCAACGATAAACGAGAATTCACCAATTTGGCTGAGGCCAGCAGCTACCACAATCATCGTGCGGCCAGTTGAAGGTAGAATCAAGCCCAAAAAGAGCGTGAAAATAGCCTTGCCAACCACGATCAACGCGGTTAAGGCCACGACTTGGCCGATGTGATCCCACAGGTATTGCGGGTTAACCAACATGCCCACCGAAACAAAGAAGATCACCGCAAAGATTTCACGAAAGGGCAAGACTTCATCGCCCACTTGATGGCTAATTTCCGATTCGCCCAACACTACGCCAGCCAAGAATGCGCCTAGTGCTAACGAAACACCGAAGGCGGCGGTTGCGGCAAAGGCTGTGCCGAGCGCTACGGCCACGGCTGCCAAAATAAACAGTTCGCGTGAGCGTGAATGGGCAATCGAGGTCAGTAGCCATGGCAAGAAACGCCCGCCAACGAACAGAATAATCAATACAAAGGCAGCAGTTTTGAGTAGGGCCAAGCCGCCAGTTACTAAGGGATTACCGCCCTCGCTGCCGAACAAGGCTGGTAACAAGACCAAAATCAGCACGGTGGCTAAATCTTCGAGCACCAACCAGCCAACTGCGGTTTGACCAGCAGGTGTATTGAGTTGGCCTGCATCCATCAATCCGCGCAGCAACACCACCGTACTCGCAATTGAAATCGCTAAGCCGACGACCAACCCTGCGGCGGTTGTCCAACCCCACAAACGAGTTAGGCCGAAGCCCAAGCCAGTCGCCAAGAGCATTTGCAGGGCTGCGCCTGGAATCGCCACTTTGCGCACCGACCATAGATCCTTGAGCGAGAAGTGTAAACCAACCCCAAACATGAGGAAGATTACGCCAATTTCTGCAAGCTGGCTAATATCGCCAATATCGCCGACGAAGCCAGGCGTAAATGGCCCGATCAGCATTCCCGCTAAAAGATAGCCGACAATTGTGGGTAGGCCTAAGCGGCGAGCCAGCAAACCGCCAGCGAAAGCCACGACCAACGCGACCGAAATATTGGTGATCAACGATATATCATGGGGCATCGGCACCTCCTGAATGAGTTGTTGTGGTTAAGAATGTTAGAATAGGCGCTAATTTGACCAAGGTTCCGCCATCGCTGGCGGTGCGTAATTGGCAGCCCTGTTGCTCAAGCTGTTGCCGCAGTTGAACTGGGTCGAGCTGGAAAAAACATGCCGCCTCAATCAGATCAACCTTGCCATTCCAAACGACCAAGCGTTGTGGCCGCCAGATCGGTACAGCTCGTCGCTGAATCAGATCGCCCAAAATCAGCGTAACAACCGCGAACGGCGCTACTTGGCTAACGATGTTTGGTAGTTGATAGGGTGGTAGGGTTGGTTCGCAAATGCTAATCGCAATTGCAAGCAGGAGCGGGTAAAGAAACAGATGGCGTGGGCGTTTGAGCGGTAGCAAGACAATTAACAAGCCAAGGCTAATCAACTGAATTGCAATCCCAACGTAGCTCCAACGCGGGGCAAGCTCAGCAAACAGCAGGAGCATAGTTAAGCCAGTACTCATCATAAAACACCAGCGGAGCACTCGATCGAGCAAAACCAATGGTGGCGATAACGAATATCTAGGCATCAACACCTCCATAAAGCACACGAGCTGCCTCCAAAGCCGAAGCTGCTGGCGAGACGGGTGCTGCTTGATGAATGAGTATCTAGCACTATAATAAGGAGCTTTATGGGCGTTGTCAAGTTCAATCTGCTTGAAAATATTTTTTTGTTATTATAGTTTTATGCCGAAAAATAAAGCCTATATTTATAGAAATCATCAAGTAGCTTGAAGAATAAGGATAATTATGCAGCGGCATCATATTGATCGACTGGTCGAAGATTTATTCACACTTGCGCCCCAACTGCATCGTTTGGTTGATCTTGAGGTGCGGCGGCAGCTCGATGGGGCTACCAGCGCCGCCCAATTGCGGATGTTGAACGAGCTTCAGCATGGCCCACAATCGCTGAGTAGTTTGGCGCGTCAACAGCATGTTAGCCCGCAAGCGATCAGCGAACTGCTGCCAGCGCTGGTTGAGCGCGGTTGGATCGAGCGCATTCCGCACCCGCAAGATCGGCGACAACAGCTTTTACAATTAACCAACGCAGGCTTGGATGCAGTTCGTCAAGCCCAAACCCAAGCCCACAAACAGCTGACTGCCCATATTGCCGGCCTGAGTGAGCTTGAGTTGAGCATCGTCGCGGCGGCTTTGCCTGCCTTGCAGCGCTTGCTCGATTTGGCTAAACGCGCCGATGAGGGATGAGGGATGAAAACTTTCGTGCAATTCGTGTAATTCGTGGCTAAAAATAACATGGATCAAGAACTGATTGACAATCGATATACTTAATTCTATACTCATAGCAAAATGAATGAATGTTCATTCATTTTTATAGGAACCTGTATGGCAACCCAAAACCCTGAAGCATCGCTTAACCAACGCCGTCGAAGCCAAATTCTTGATGCTGCTGCCCAGGTGTTTGCTCAGCAAGGTTTTCATCAAACCACGATTCGCCAAGTTGCCAAGGCCGCGGGCATCGCCGATGGCACAATTTATCTCTATTTTGCCAGCAAACACGAGTTACTATTAGGGATTTTGGAGCGTTTAAACGACCGCGAACAACGAGAAATTGATTTCACCCAAGCACTTGATAGTCGGCCCAGTGGTTTTATTGCCAGCTATTTCGAAGAACGGGTGGGACGACTGATGGAGCAAATGACTGATTTACAGGCAGCTCTGCCAGCGGTGCTGAGCGATGTAAGTCTGCGCGAGCGTTATTTTCGCGAAATTTTTGGCCCAACCTTTGAGCTTGCCAATCCAGTTGTGCAGTTATGGATTGATCAGGGGATTTTGCGGCCAGCCCAAGCTGAATTATTGACCCGCTCGTTGTCAAGCAGCATCCTTGGTTTGGTGCTCTTGCGCATGCTGGGTGATGAGGTTGCTATCAATCAATGGCCTGAATTAGCCCGTACCACCATCAATTTGGTGTTGTATGGCATTCTCCGGGAGCCACCGCATGAGTAGTTTATCGCGTGAAACCAAGCCCACTCAACCAGTCTTAAATTTGACTGATCGTCGGTTCAAGGCTGATCCGTTTCGTATTTATGCTCAGTTACGCCGTGATAATCCCGTTGCTAAAGCCAAACTTGGCTCGATGCCGACGTGGATTGTTACCCGCTACGATGATGTCGTTGATATTTTGAAAAATGATCGCGCTTTTGTCAAAAACTATAAAAACGCCCAATCGTTGGAGCAACAACGCAAACGCCCATGGATGCCCGAATCGTTTCGAGCACTCGAAAGCAATATGCTCGATCAAGATAACCCTGACCATCTGCGCTTACGTTCATTGGTCCACAAAGCTTTTACCCCTCAGCGCATGGAAGAAATGCGACCACGCATTCAATCGATTGCTGAATCATTATTAATCAGCACCCAACAACGTGGTCGCGGCGATTTAATTGCCGATTTTGCCCTACCCTTGCCCTTGACTGTGATTGTCGAATTGCTCGGCATCCCAACTGAGGATCGCCAAAAATTTCATCGTTGGGCCAAATATGTACTGAACAGCCCAACCATGCTGAATGTGATGTTGGCAATTCCCGCGAGTATGGCTCAGATGAAGTATCTCAAACAACTTTTTGCCAAGCGTCGCAGCAACCCCCAAGACGATTTGCTAACGGCGTTGGTGCAAGCTGAGGCCGATGGTAATCGTTTCAGTGAAGCTGAATTAGTAGCCATGGTCTTTTTGCTGATGCTCGCAGGCCACGAAACCACGGTCAATCTGATTTCATCGGGAACTCTAGCCTTATTGCAACATCCTGAGCAGTTGGCCTTGTTGCGACGTTCGCCAGAGTTGATCAAATCGGCAGTTGAGGAATTGGTGCGGTTTACTGCGCCAGTTGAAACCGCGACCGAGCGCTATGCTGCTGAAGATGTGATTATTGCCGACACCAAGATTGCCAAAGGCGAAATGGTTTTGGTCGCGCTGGCCTCAGCCAACCGTGATGAACGTCAATTTACTAACCCTGATCAACTCGACATAACCCGCGAAAAGAATCGCCATGTTGGTTTTGGTTTGGGCATTCACTATTGCTTAGGTGCGCCTTTAGCCCGCATGGAAGCCCAAATTGGCCTGCAATTATTGACTGATCTGCGCCCAAACTTGCGCCTTGCCGTGCCCGCCGAGCAGTTGCGTTGGCGCTCGACCGCAGTGGTGCGCGGCTTAACTGCCCTGCCCGTGGAATGGTAAATAGCGCTTGAAGCTTGCTATAATGAGCCATTGACTTGGTTATGAGGTGAGCGATGCAAGCGATCGATCGTGATGTGCTGATTGTGGGCGCTGGTTTGTCGGGCATTAGTGCAGCTTATTATCTGCAAAGCCGCTGCCCACACAAACGCTATACGATTCTCGAAGGCCGCAAGGCGATTGGTGGTACATGGGATCTGTTTCGCTATCCCGGCATTCGCTCGGATTCGGATATGTACACGCTGGGCTATGCTTTTCGCCCGTGGCATAGCTCGCAGGCAATCGCCGATGGCGCATCAATTTTGCAGTATATTCGCGAAACTGCCCAAATCTATGGCATCGATCAACAAATTTGCTTTGAGCATATGGTTCGCCGGATCAGTTGGTCATCGGAGCAAGCACGCTGGACGGTTGAAGTTGAGCGCTTGGCTGAGGGTGACTGGGTGCAATATCGCTGTAATTTTTTATATATGTGCGGCGGTTATTACGATTATGCCCAAGGCTACACCCCTGAATGGCCGAGCTTGCGCCAATTTCAAGGGCGGGTTGTGCATCCCCAAGCTTGGCCGCAACATCTTGATTATCGCGATCAACGGGTGGTGGTGATTGGTAGCGGTGCGACGGCCATTACCTTGGTTCCGGCCATGGCCGAGCAAGCGCAGCATGTGACGATGTTGCAACGTTCGCCAACGTATGTGGTGGCCCAACCTGCCAGTGATGCTCGTGCCGAGCAGTTGCGGCGTTGGTTGCCTGCCAAATTGGCCTTTCAAGTGATCCGCTGGCGAGCAATTATCCAAGGCATTATCTATTATCTGTTGATGCGAACGCTGCCCAAAGTTGCCAAACGCGCCTTGGTGAACATGGCTCAGCAAGAACTTGGCGCTAGCTATGATGCCAACATCCACTTTAGCCCAAGCTATAACCCGTGGGATCAACGACTTTGTTTAGCGCCCGATGGCGATTTTTTTAAGGCGCTCAAATCGGGCCAAGCCAGCGTTATAACTGACCAAATTGCCCATTTCACCGCCACAGGTATTCAACTGCAATCGGGCCAGCATGTGGCAGCTGATCTGATTGTCACAGCAACTGGCTTGAATTTGCGCTTGCTCAGCGGAATTGAAATTGTGGTTGATGGCCGTAAGATTGAATTGGGCACAAGCTTGAATTACAAAGGTATGATGCTCAGCGATGTGCCCAATTTGGCCTTGGCTTTTGGCTATACCAACGCTTCTTGGACGCTCAAATGCGAATTAACCTCGATGTATGTTTGTCGTTTATTGAATTATATGGATCGCCATGGCTACACCAGTTGTATGCCCAAGAATTTTAACCCCACTATGGCGACTGAGCCGGCGCTTAGTTTCACCTCAAGCTATGTTCAACGGGTGCTCAAACATTTGCCGCGCCAAGGCCGCCAACGCCCATGGCGGCTCTACCAAAACTACCTACTTGATTTGTTGATGTTGCGGCTTGGCTCGCTCGATGATGGCAATATGGAGTTTTTTCGCGCTTGGCCCAGCCAACGTCAGATTGAATAACCTTAATCGTTGGTTTGCAGGGCTGTGCGATAGGCTGCCAGTGTGCGTTCACGGGCGAAACTATGTTCAACCAGCGGCGCAGGATAATCGCGCCCAATCACACAGCCAACATGTTCTTGCAAGGCTGGTGGCATCGTCCATGGCTCATGAATATAGCGATTGGGCACGTTAGCCAATTCGGGCACAAATCGCCGAATATACTGGCCGTTTGGGTCGTGCTTTTTGCTCTGGGCAATTGGATTGAAAATGCGAAAATAGGGTTGGGCGGATGGTCCACTTGAACCTGCTGCCCACTGCCAACCACCATTATTGGCGGTCGGGTCGCCATCGCAGAGCTGCTGCATAAAATAGCGCTCACCCCAACGCCAATCAATCAGTAAATCTTTGATCAAAAATGAGGCGCTGATCATGCGCACTCGATTATGCATCCACGCCATTTGGTTGAGTTGGCGCTGGCCTGCATCAACAATTGGATAACCGGTTTGGCCTTGTTGCCACGCCGCAAATTCAGCGGGATCATTGCGCCATTCAATCTGATCGTAGCGTGGATCGAGCGAGCCGTTGAGCATATGCGGGTTGTGGTAGATCAATTGGGTGTAGTAATCGCGCCAAGCTAATTCTTTGATCCAGGTATCGACTCCTTGGCGCTGTTCAGCGGTTAATGGCTCGGTCAGCAGATCGACAGCCTGTTTCAAACATTGGCGAATCGAAATCGTGCCCATGCGCAAATCAACCGAAATTTGCGAGGTTCCGGCCTCGGCAGGTACTTCGCGGGCTTCGGCATACTTGAGCACCGAAAGCTTCCGCCGACGGTCAAAAAACTGCGCCAAGCGTTGCTGGGCAATTGGTTCGCCAACCTGTGGAATCGTTTGCTGCAAATCGAAGCCCAAATCAGCAACGGTTGGAATTGGCAAACTCGCCAAATCGCTTGGCGGCGCTACAAGTTTACTTGGGGCAGGCACAAGTTGCTCAGCTTGGTGATAGGCTAATTCACTCCAGCGCTTGACATATGATCCATAGACCAAATAGGGCTTTTGCTCGGTTTTGGTTTTTAGCCCCTCTGGCTCAACTAAAACGCTATCGTGAAACGAATGGGCTTGCAAGCCTTGTTCGCGCAACCAGTGCTTAACTGCGCTATCACGCTTGATCGCATAAGGCAAATAATCGCGATTCCAATATACGCCGCTGGCGTGGGTTTCGCTCACGAGGCGTTGCAATTCGGCTAGCGGCTGGCCATGGCGCACAATCAAACGACTGCCTCGCTGCTGCAAATCGTGATCGAGCGCTTCGAGCATGGCAAGAGTTACGGCGGTCAGGGCTGCTCCAACATAGCCATCGTGCAGAATCGCATCATCCAAAATAAAGACTGGAATAACCGCCCCAGCACTGGCTTCGGCAGCGGCATACAAGGCGCGATGATCGGTTAATCGTAAGTCGCGGCGGAACCAACAAATCACAGGCATAAAAAAACTCCCCAGTTGTACGCAGCATACTACGTACAACTGGGGCAATGGATGGTTTAATTTTTGATTGCGACAGGCAGATAAACGCTATAGTTCTCAGGGGTTGGCGTAACGCTCGCCGTTGGCGTAACACTGACAGTTGGGCTAGCTGTTGGGGTCGCCGTTGCGGTTTGAGTTGGGGTATTGGTTGGCGTGCGAGTGGGGGTATTGGTTGGCGTGTTAGTCGGGGTAACTGGGGTTGGCGTGATGTTAACCCCGTTGATCGTAAAGTTGGCGTTAGAAATATCAAAGAAGATATTGTTAGCACAGCGCACTTTGATCCGCGCCGCAGCAGCATTCACATTTGGCGCAACCACCGTTTCATCGCCATCGTTGGGTGTGTTGCTGAGCAAGGTTTCAAAGCTCGTGCCGCCATCTTTTGAGAGCAAAATATCAACATTGGCACAGCTAATTGGCGCAGCGGTGGTATTGGCCACATTCCACGTGACCGACTCGTTCGCGCCACCTGTCCAAGCAATCGCCGTATTGGGTGCAGTTACCAAGAATGGTCCAGCAGTGTTGTTGACGGTCAGCACTGCCGTATCCAAGCCATAACCACCAGCTCCAGCGTGGTTATCACGCACGGTCAAGCGGAAGGTCAGGTTACGGTTAGTAGTTGGCAACGATTCGCCAATCGTCGTGGTATTGTTCAAAATATCGCTCAGTTTTGGCAAGGTACGCACATTGCTGGCGGTTGAATTGAAGCTACGGAAGATGGGGCGATTGCCATTATCGGTGTTCGGTGGTGAGGCCGCTCCCAAATCGTATTGTTCCCAATCGTAGGTTAGGCCGTTATCTTCAGTATCGTTAGCACTGGCAGTCAATTCGAATGGCGTATTGGCTGGGATAGTGTAATCGCTGCCTGCATTGGCCACCGGTGGGGTATTGCCAGTGGATTGAGTTGTGCCACAGGTTGCGCCGCCGCCAGTCGTGATGAAGGCTGAAATTTCTTCTAAGCTCTTGACGTGGAAGTCGAAGTCGCTGTTTGGTTGCAAGTTTTCCGAGCCACAAATCCCGGCATAGGCCATAATGGTTGTGCCACTACCTGGCTCGTAAGCAGCGCTACTGGAGCGATTACTGCCGCCACAACTGCCAGTTGTGCCGTTGAAGGTGTGAAGACCACCAAATTGGTGACCGATTTCGTGCGCGACATAATCGACATCGAAGGCATCGCCGACTGGTGAGCCTGAGCCAGTTACCCCACGTGCTTTGCTGCCTGATGAACAGACTGATTGTAAGGTAGCAACCCCACCACCGCCAGTGCTGAATACGTGGCCAATATCATAGTTGGCCCCGCCAATCACATTGGTCAAGTTGGTTTGGTTTTGGCCAAGCATCGTGCCACCACTGTTGTTGGTGTAGGGGTCGGTGCTGCCATTGGTATAGACGATCAGATCATTGTTGGCGATTAATTGCATACGTACTGAAAGATCTCGTTCGTAGATCCCGTTAACCCGATTCATGCTGGTGACGATTGCCGCCATCGCGCCGTTGACCGTGCCACCGTGGAAGGTGGTGTATTCGCCAGTTGCGGCCATGGCCAAGCGATAGGTGCGCAAGGTTTCGCCAATCGAGTAGCGTTCAGGAATGATCGATGATGGGTTCCCCAATGGATTTGGCTCATAATCGTTGCCAGTGCGTTCGGCCAATTTGCTGGGGTCGGCCACAAAATTGCGAGCATCGTACACAATATAGTTAGCCGTATCATTGCGGCTATAGGGATCGATAAAGATCCGACCTGATTCGCTCAAGATCATGCCATGAAAGCCGCGTGGCGTAATATCAAGCCGAGCGCTGGTTGACGGCTGATCGACTGATTGGGCCAAGAAGGTGCGAATTTCGGGAAACTTGGCGGCTAATTCAGGGGCCATAATTGGTGATTCGACAACGCGAAATTTGCCAAATTGGCCATCTGGTAGCGGTAAATCTAACATGAAGCCAGATTTTTGTACCTTGGTTTGGGTTTCTTGCGGCACTTGACGTAAGTGTTGTTGTAATAAATCAAGATCCAAGGCGACCGTGCGATACACTACTGGAATGATTTCGCGTGAGCCTTTTTGTTGAATGTCCTGTTGATCAACATTCTGCCAAAGCCCATCCGATGAGCTGACGCTGGGGCTGACCATGGCGGTTGCAGTGATTACACTGAGCAGCGCAATGATCATAACTGCAACGATGATCATCCATGAACGACCAAGACGCATAGGTATTCCTTTCCACAAAACAGCATGGCCCATTATACAATTAATTAATAGGTGTTAAAGCAAGCTGAGCCAAGATGCTGTTAAACAATAAAACCACCCACAACGGATGGTTTCAGGAGTTTATTTAATGATTGTTAGGCTGGTTTTGCTGTTGCCATTCAGCATATGAAGTTGGGTTTTGGTTAGGTTTGCGGCTCGTGATCGCTGCAAGTTGTTTAACCTGAGCGATTTCAGTTTCAATATCTTTAGAAATTGGCTGCTCATTACGCAATCGTTGGCGTTGTTCTGCTTCAAGCAGTTCTATGTAACGCTTTCTATACAAGCTGGCTGTGTTTTCTGATCTTGGATCTTGAGGATTTTTACGCGCTTGGTGCAATGCTTGTTGGTAGCGTTGTTTTGACTGCTGTTTAGCCTCATCCTTTTTTGATAGATAGGCTAATTGACTTGCGATGATCAGGCCAATAATTGCCAGCATGATGCCTAAAAAAGCTGTCTCCATAAACATTCTCCCATATTGTTTGGATTTGCTACGGTAGTGTTGGCTCAAGGTTACAAGTTATACTGCGTCAAAGGCTGGATGATATGAAATTGTACCATCTAAATCTACTAATGTCCTATCAACTAATTCCATCGCCATAAAAACTTGACATCGACGGGATAATGGCAGCGTAAGTGCCAGTTGGCAGCAGGCTGAAAGCCAAACCGTTGATAATACTCTGGCCCGCCCAAGACAACCAAGGCCTGAATTGCTGCCTGACGACAAACCTCAAGCCCAGCCTTGACCAAAGCCGCGCCAATACCTGTGCGTTGGTGGCTTGGTAACACCGCTAATGGCCCCAAACCCCAAATCTTGATGTAGCTTGGCGCTTGATCATATTGTACAGGGCTAAACAGAATATGCCCAACAAGCTGGCCATCAAGCTCAGCTACTAACGAGATTGTGGTAGTTGCTTGACGTAATGCAATAACTAAATCGGCCTCGCCATCACGCCCAAAGGCTGCTTGATTGATTTTCGTAATGGCGGCCAAATCGGCGCTGGTTTCAGGTCGAATCTGCATCTTTCGGCTCCTAAAATGCCAAGAGCTACCATTTTGCAGGTAGCTCTCGGTAGATATTGATAAAATTTACAGGCCAGCTTCAGCGCGAAGCAATTCGGCTTTGTCGGTGCGTTCCCATGGCAAATCGATGTCAGCACGGCCAAAGTGACCGTAGGCAGCGGTTTGGCGATAGATTGGGCGGCGCAGATCAAGATCACGGATGATCGCACCTGGGCGCAAATCAAAGTGTTTGTTGATCAGTTCCAACAATTTTTCGTCGCTGACTTTGGCGGTACCAAAGGTTTCAAACGAGATTGAAAGCGGCTTTGAAACGCCGATTGCATAGCTGACTTGCAATTCAAAGCGTTCTGCCAAGCCAGCAGCCACGATGTTTTTGGCAACGTAGCGAGCAGCATAGGCAGCTGAGCGGTCAACCTTGGTTGAATCTTTGCCTGAGAAAGCGCCGCCACCGTGGCGAGCAACCCCGCCGTAGGTGTCAACGATGATTTTGCGGCCAGTCAAACCTGAATCGCCCATTGGGCCACCAGTGACAAAGCGCCCAGTTGGGTTGATGAAAATCTTGGTGTTTTCGTCAAGCATGCCTTCAGGAATTACAGGCTTGATCACTAATTCGATCACATCCTTGTGAATCCGCTCGTTATCGACGTTGGGATCGTGCTGGGTTGAGATCAACACGGTATCGACGCGCACAGGCTTGCCGTGGCTATATTCGACGGTTACTTGGCTCTTGCCGTCGGGGCGTAAGTAGCCAACTTCGCCAGTTTTGCGCACTTTGGCCAAGCGGCGGGTCAATTGGTGCGCCAATGAAATCGTCAAAGGCATAAATTCATCGGTTTCGTTACAAGCGAACCCAAACACCATACCTTGATCACCAGCGCCAACTTTTTCGATTTCAGCTTCGCGGCTAGCTTGATCATCGCGCACTTCCAAAGCCACGTCAACGCCTTGAGCGATGTCGGGCGATTGACCGTGCAAGGCGACGATAATCCCACAGGTTTCGGCATCGAAGCCAAACTTACCACGGGTGTAGCCGATATCGCTGACGACTTTGCGCACAATATCTTGGACTTCGACGTAGCCCTTGGTGGTAACTTCACCGAGAACGACGATCAAACCCGTGGTGGTAGCGGTTTCGCAAGCCACCCGCGACATTGGGTCTTGGGCCAACAATTCATCCAAGATCGCATCAGAAACTTGGTCACAAATTTTATCGGGGTGTCCTTCAGTCACCGATTCTGAGGTGAAGAAGAACTGTGGAGCACGCATAAATGTTGTTGCATCCATTGAGTTTTATCTCCTAGCAGCAATATGTGCAGGTTGTATCCAAACACTCTTCAAAAGTAAATAGGGGTTTAATCAGTATATTCTGGATCACCATAGAGGTACTGTTGATGATTTTCTGACCAATCCTCGGGCATAGTTAAGCTACCAATCAATGTTTGTAAAATATTCCAAACATTTTCAGATTCGCTGACCTCAGATTCGGATGGAAATTCTTTCATAAGTTCTCTATTGTGATGTAGCAGAATTGGGTTGATTACTAAACCCAATTCTGCTACTGGATTGTATCGCAGTTGATACTTCAGGTTTATACCGCAACGGCGGGATTAGACTAGGTGCCTTCTTCCCATGAGTTGAGGTAGGTTACTTGAGCTTCGGTCAAGATATCGATGCTGATACCCATTGCTGCAAGCTTCAAACGAGCAATTTCTTGGTCAACTTCTACTGGCAAGGCATATACTT
This sequence comes from Chloroflexota bacterium, assembly GCA_020161265.1. Taxonomy (NCBI): domain Bacteria; kingdom Bacillati; phylum Chloroflexota; species Chloroflexota bacterium. Next base: position 83,713 of record JAIUOC010000001.1, read on the forward strand.
TGTTTTCCAACTTGCCTTTGTTGGTCAAGAGATATTCGCTGGCCAAAGCTTGGTTGGCGAATGATTGATCCATCACGGCGCTTGGGTGACCTTCAGCCGAAGCCAAGTTGATCAAGCGGCCTTCGCCCAACAAGTTGATGCGGCGACCATCGGCCATAACGTATTGATCGATGAATTGGCGAGGTTGTTTCTTTTCAACTGCCATTTTTTCCAAAGCTGGAATATCGATTTCAACATTGAAGTGGCCTGAGTTACAAACAATCGCGCCATCTTTCATTGCAGCGAAATCTTCGCCGTCAAGCACGTGAATATCGCCAGTTGCGGTGATGAAGATGTCGCCAATGCGAGCTGCATCAACCATTGGCATCACGCGGAAGCCGTCCATTGCAGCTTCGAGCGCCTTGATTGAATCGATTTCGGTAACAATCACGTTCGCGCCGAGACCATGGGCACGCATTGCGATGCCTTTTGAACACCAGCCGTAACCAGCCACAACCACGGTTTTACCAGCGATCAACACATTGGTTGCGCGGATGATCCCGTCGAGGGTTGATTGGCCAGTGCCATAGCGGTTGTCAAACAAGTGCTTGGTTTGGCTGTCGTTGACTGCGATCACTGGGAATTCGAGCACGCCTTGGTTGGCCATAGCCCGCAAGCGAATCACACCGGTGGTGGTTTCTTCGGTTGAGCCAATCAAGTTTGGCAACAATTCGCGGCGATCTTTCAACACGGCGCTCACGAGGTCGGCACCATCATCCATGGTGATGTGAGGAGCGTGGTCGAGAGCAGCTTTTAAGTGATTGTAATAGGTTGCGTTATCTTCTCCCTTGATGGCATAGACGGGGATTTCGTCGTATTGCACCAGCGCTGCGGCAACATCGTCTTGGGTTGAAAGTGGGTTTGAAGCTGCCAACACAATATCAGCGCCACCAGCTTGGAGCGCACGCATCAAGTTAGCGGTTTCAGCGGTAACGTGCAAACATGCCGACATTTTGATGCCTTCAAGTGGACGTTCTTTGCTGAACCGTTCGCGCAATTGGCGCAAGACTGGCATTTCTTGCTCGGCCCAGGCGATGCGGCGCATGCCTTCGTCGGCCAGCTTAATATCCTTAATATCGAAATCCTTAGCCACGAAAAACTCCTTAATAAAAGTATGAAGGCAGAGGGATGAAGGATGAACCGCACCCCTGAATACCTGAATCGTAAGCTACCGAAGCAGCATTACTGACATGACCATAGTTGAACTTAGCCAAATAATTCAGCTAAGAGTGGTTCGGCTCCAAAGTTTGCTTCATAGCGAGCCATGAATTCGGCTTTGGTGTGGCGATGTTCTTGCGTACCGTGATGCTCGATGGCATAACAAGCCGTCAAGCTGGCGATCCGACCGGTAACTGGCATCGGCAAGCCTGCCAAGTAACCTCGCACAAATCCGGCGCGGAATGCATCGCCTGCTCCAGTCGGGTCAGCCACAATTGTGGGCTTAGCCGCTGGAATCTCATAAACTTGGCCATTTTGGTAGATTGTAGCACCTTCGCCGCCTTTGGTAACAACCGTTAGGCCAACGACTTGATGCAATTCTTCCTCAGTGCAGCCAATTTTTTCTGCCATCATGGCAAATTCATAATCGTTGCCGATCAACGCTGCGGCGCTGCGACAGCCTGCCAGCAATTCTGGGCCGTTCATGCGGGGTGCTTGCATGCTTGGGTCATACAAGTAGGGAATATTGTTGGTTTGGCATTCGATCACTAGTTGCGCCATGGCAGCCGGATCGTTTGGAGCGATAATCACGAAATCGGGGCGATGCCCGTCGAGTGGCAAGCGTTGGCGATGAGCTTGCGCCATCGCACCAGGGTAGAAGGCGGTAATTTGGTTATCGGAAAGGTCGGTGTTGATAAAGCACGAAGCCGTAAAATCACCTTCGATCACTTTGATCAAACCGGTATCGACCCCAGCGTTTTCGAGCCAAGTGCGATATTCGCTGAAATCTTCGCCAACTGTGCCCATAACCGTGGGGCGTTCGCCAAGCAAAGCCAAGTTATAGGCAATATTTGGCCCAGTGCCGCCACGCATGCGCTTCATTGATTCTACCAAGAAGCTCACGCTTAACACGTGAACTTTATCGGCCAAAATATGATCTTTGAATTGCCCAGGAAACACCATGATGTAATCGTAGGCAATTGATCCAGCTACAACAATCCGCACGAACAAACTCCTATATGAGAACGATACCGCTGCTATGCTACGTGGATAGCAGCGCTCACTGCAATTTATAGTGCGTCCGAATGACGCGGCTAACCTCGGCCAACAGGCCAAGTGCGTGATCGGCATGGCTTGGCTCGTGTTGAGCGAGACCATGCGCGATAGTTAATAACGAGCCATCAAGCATGCGACTGTTGAGTATATCGTGATCGAGTGCTTCACGTAATAATTCAGTCCATTCGTTGACGACATCACTGACCTGAATTTCAGCCAGTTGGGCGGGATCACTGGGCAAACATTCCCAAATAATCGCTCCGCCACTTTCTAAATAATCATTGATACACTTGCCACAAGCCAGCAAATCTTGGCGTTGCTCTTTGCTGCACACCAACACCCGCATGCCGCTATTGATCAACAAAGGCCAATCGACAGCTGAACCAGTTGGCGCAATGCCACAAGCAATTGGGCTATGTTGAATGGTTTCAGCCAGCAAACTATAGGCTTCAGCTTGGCTGATCGAGCTAAATGGGTGCGCTTGGGCATTCCAAAATGGCTCAATCAAACAGACCCAACCTTGGATATCGTGGATGCGCAATTCGCGTGCTAGCCAACCAATCCGTAAGTGTAAATGTTGTGTCAAGACCTCGCGCAAGCGTTGATCGGCCAATAAAGGGCGTTCTTGGTCATCGATAAGCGTTAGGCCTAAACTCAACGGCCCATATAAACCAAAACCTAAAGCTTGCGGCAACAACTGACGATCATTAAGCCATGGCGTATGATCAAGCAATTGTTCAACGCTGTCAACTGCCACATGCCCAACCGTATTTTCGAGATAGGCCAATTGATGGGCTTCAAGCTGGCGTTCGAGCTGGGCTAGATCGAAGTGTGGGTCGCTGTTCAAGCCAGGAAAACCATGGGTGCTCAAGCGCCATAAGGGCTGCGCAACAAAGGTTGGGGCAATCGGATAGCCCTGAGTCCAACGCATTTGGGCCGCCCATGCACTTGCCTGATTGGTATAGGGCAGATCAAATGGTGCAATCGCTTGACAGCGAAACTCACTTGCCAGTGTTGGCGGCATTGGCAGCCTCAACCATGGTTTGTAATTGTTCGGCAAAGGGCGGGTACGCAATGCCTTGTTCGGTAATAATTGCCGTTACCAAATGGGCTGGAGTCACATCAAAAGCCGGATGCGCCACCTTAATGCCTGCTGCCGCAATTGCCTGTTGCCCAATATGGGTTACTTCTTGGGTTGAACGTTGTTCGATTGGAATTGCCGCGCCATCGGCGGTCTGCAAATCAATGGTTGATGTCGGCGCAGCAACATACAGTGGAATATTGTGCGCTTTGGCCAACACTGCTAGCCCATAGGTGCCAATTTTGTTGGCAACATCGCCATTCGCCGCAATCCGATCCGAGCCAACAATAATACAATCAACCTGGCCTTGCTGCATAAAATAAGCGGCCATGTTATCAGTGATTAAAGTTAAATCGATGCCTGCCTGTTGCAATTCCCACGCGGTGAGGCGTGCCCCTTGCAAAAAGGGCCGTGTTTCATCGACCCAAACATGAATTGGCTGACCATCCTCATGGACTGCGCGAATTGGTGCGAGCGCCGTGCCATAGGCTGCCGTGGCTAAACCACCAGCGTTACAGTGGGTCAGCACATTGTGCGATTGCGCCAAGAGTGCTTTGCCATGCTGGCCGATTGCCCGACACATAGCCTCGTCTTGGTCGCGAATTGCCTCGGCTTCAGCCAACAAACGCTGGCGTAATTGATCAATCTCAAGCGTTTGATTGGCCTGCGCTACGTTGAGCATGCGCTGCGTGGCCCAAGCTAAATTGATGGCCGTAGGTCGAGCGGCATCAAGCAGCGCTTTGGCTTTAGCTAGTTTTTCGAGCAATTTACTGCTGGTTTGGGCTGTGCTACGTTGAGCGGCCAAGGCCATGCCATAGGCTGCCGTGATGCCGATTGCTGGAGCGCCTCGCACTTGCATTGAGCGAATCGCCTCAATTACGCTATTTAAATCCTCACAACGCACAATATCCAGCGTTGCTGGCAAAAGACGTTGGTCGATCAAACAGGGAACTTCATCCCACCAAACAGTTTTGAGTACTTCAGCCATTGGTTGCATTACACAAAAAAACCTCTCAGAGAGAGGCCCGCATGCTCAAACTCATCTATCAGGCCGAACCTGCAGGATTTGGCACCTTCCAAATAATGGGGTTGCCGGGCTTCGTCGGGCCAGTCCCTCTGCCCATCTCGATGAGAGATCGCTTATTCACTGATATTCCACAGTTCGGTAGGCGATTATAGCATAGTCAATTGCTTGTGACAAATGGCTTTTAGCGCGGTTTGGGCAGGTTGCCCAAGTTGGCTCAATTGCGATCAAGCCGAAAGATCGCTGCATCGGGATTGGCTCGTTGACAGATGCGATCGCGCAACAGTTCGGCGGCGACCACGCTATAGGTGATGCCATTGCCGCCATAACCCAGCGCCAGCAAAATCCGGGGCTGATCGGGCAAATTATCGATGTAGGGCAGGCCATCCTTGGTTTCGCCAAAGGTACCAGCCCAGCGATAATCGACATGTAAGGGGATATGCGGAAAAAATTGATTAAAGCGCTTGGTTAATTTGGCGGCTTTGCGTTCGAGTAATGCATCGCGCTTGGCAGGCAGATCAATCTGATCATCTTCGCCGCCGATGATGGCGCGGCCTTCGCTGGTGGTGCGCAAGTAGACATATGGGCGGGCGCTTTCCCAAATCAAGCATCGTTCATACCAGCCACTAAAATCGGTTAATGGCTCGCTTGCCAGCGCATAGCTGCTGCGAAATTTCACCAACTTGGGCTTGATATAGTGTTGCGCTTCATAACCCGCCGCCAAAATCAGATATTTGGCATGAATGCGATAGCCTGTTTCGGTGGTGACGGTTACACCATCGCTGTTGCTTTGCCATTCTTTGGCTGCTGTACGATCAAAAATTTGTACGCCACGTTGCGCTGACTGCTTGAAAAGTGCATGGGCTAGTTGAAAGGCATCAACCTCGCCAGCATTGTAGGAATATAGCGCCGCCGGAGCAGTAAAACTAAACCGTTCGCCAATTGCGGCTTTGTCGAGCAAATCGAGTTTGAAGCCATTGGCTTGACGTAATTCAAATTCTTGGCGCAATTGTTTAACATGCCAGCGACTACTAGCGAGATATAAACTAGTTTTGTATGAAAAATGGTCTGCTACACCGACCTTTTGAGCTAGATCGGCAACCTTATCAATTGCCTCGCGACATAGGTGATAGGCGCGAACTGCCTGTTGCTCGCCAACCAAATTGACCAATTCAGTCAATGGTGTATCGATTTCATATTGCAATAAGGCGGTGCTGGCGCTGGTGCTGCCCCCAGCAAGCTCGCGTTTTTCCAGCACCACCGTATCGATATTGGCCTCGCTGAGGTAGTGAGCGATCAGCGCTCCGCTAATGCCGCCGCCAATCACCACAACCTCACAAGTTAAATCGTTCTGCAAACGAGGGTAGATATTTAATAAACCATTTTTAACTGCCCAAAATGGATACCCGCTATGTAAATCCATTGTTTGGCTGCTCCTGATATGTGCGCTTTGGGCAAGTTTTGAGCAAGGGTTATGCCGCTGAAACGGCTAATGACCAAATGCCTTCAATGTCAGTGCGCCACCAGCCAATGTCGCGACATTCGCAAAGCCGCTTTGGCGCAAAATCCGGTAGGCGATGTAGCTGCGCATGCCAACCATACAGTGTAAGCGAATTGGCCGCCCTTCGGCTTGAGCTTTGAGGCTCGGAATCGCGGCGCGAAGTTCAGCCAGCGGCAGATTTATTGCTTGCGGAATGTGCCACGCTGCATATTCATCAGGGTTGCGCACATCAACTATCAGCGCATGCTCGGTGATCGCGGGATATTCCTCGGCATACCAGAATTTCACCGTGCCATCGAGCAGGTTGCTAGCCAAAAATCCGGCCATGTTAATGGGATCTTTGGCCGAGCCATAGGGCGGCGCATAGGCCAATTCAAGCTCGGTCAAATCGTGGACACTCATTTTGGCGCGAATTGCCGTCGCTAATACATCGATGCGTTTATCCACGCCAGCGCCACCAACAATTTGTGCCCCTAAAATTCTGCCATCGGCAGGGGCAAACAACAATTTAAGATGCATTTGTTGGGCATCGGGGTAGTAGCCCGCGTGATCATTGGGGTGCAAATAGATTTTGTGATAGGCGCGTTGGGCGCGTTGCAGGCTCTTTTCCGAGGCTCCGGTCATGGCACAAGTGGTTGTATGCACTTTGACGATCGCCGTGCCTTGGCTGGAATGATAGCGACTGCTGCGCCCAAGCATATGCTCCGCCACGATGCGGCCTTGGCGGTTAGCCGGCCCTGCCAGCGCAATCAAGGCTGGTTGTTGCAACACGGTATCTTGCACTTCAATCACATCGCCAGCAGCATAAATCGCTGAGTCGGAGGTTTGCAGATACTGGTTGACGGCAATGCCACCACGTTCGCCAAGCGTCAGGCCTGCGGCTTGGGCTAATTGACTGGATGGCCGCACGCCAACCGCCATAATCACCAGATCGGTTTTAATTTGCCGCCCATCGCTGAGATGTACAGCGATTTGCTGATTGGTTGGCACAAAGCGTTGAGCACTGGCCCCAAGGTGCAATTTAACCCCATGTTGTTGCAGCAAATCAGCAACTTCACTGACCATCTCATGATCGAATAAGGGCAAAACTTGTTTGGCCAGCTCAACTAACTCGACGGTTAGGCCACGTTGTTGCAACGCCTCGATCATTTCGAGCCCAATGTAGCCAGCACCAATGACCACTGCATGGCGTGCGCCATCAGCCAATAATTGATTGATTTGATCAACATCAGGTATTGTGCGAACTGTGTGAATTTGCGGCAAATCGCTGCCAGGAATCGGCAATTGCAGGGCTTGGCTGCCAACCGCAATCAACAATTTATCGTAGCGCTCTTGAATTGGCGTGGGCTGTTGCGGTGTTTTGATCGTCACGGTTTTTTGCTGAGGATCGATGGCGATCACTTCGTGTTGTAAGCGTAGATCGAGATTAAAGGTTTGGCGCAGATATTCAGGACTGGCAACTAAGAGCTTTTCGCGCTCGGCGATTGTGCCAGCGATATGGTAGGGCAAACCACAATTGGCATACGAAACATACTCACCGCGTTCCAACACCACAATCTCGGCATGTTCGTCGAGCCGACGCAGGCGGGTGGCGGCACTCATGCCAGCAGCGACCCCGCCGATAATCACAATTTTCATCACAAGCCTCAAATTTAAATGGCAACATCGATTGCTACTTAATTAATTGATGCAGCTTGCAGCGATTTTGTTACATTCTTCACAACAGGTTGTGGGCAGCGGATGAGCAAGCCAGCATCAAATTCAATCATAAAACGTTTGCCGCTAAAATAGGTGATTAGATGGTTGGCGAAAGCGTACCAATTCGCTACTTAGAGCATCTCATTTATAACGAAGCAAGGGAGAATATTTTGATTGAGATTGGCATTTTAATCAGTAGCATCAGAAATTCTATCAATGAGAATCTTGTGAAAAAGCCCCGAATTCATAGACGGAACTTGATATGGGTCACCCATATCAAGTTCATGCTACTGGTTCCTAAAGTAAAGCATAGAAGGTTTAGTAGGTTATCCAATGTATCCAAAGTAATTAATATGCTGCCCAAATTAAATACAATCTTCTTCGCTGAATTGAAGCGAAACCTGTGTGAAGGTTACCGTTGGTGTAATCAGCACGCTCATCCCCAGAACTGGACATTTCAATGAGGCTAACTCTATACTCCGATTTGGCTCCATAATGACCAAATGATTCCACCCTGCAGCATCTGATTCATTTACATAATATTGAATAATTTCAGCATTGCTAAGGTCAGTTATATAGCTAATTATCCGACCATGCTCGTTTAAAGCAAGCGGTGTAACATCCATAGCGAACTCGGCTGAGTTTGGATAGATAATTTTGGGCATTGTTGTCCGCATTGGTTCACGCGTTGAACATGCGTTGAGTAATAAAAGTATCGCGATTCCACGCCACAGTATTTGTTTGTTCATTGAGGTTCCAACATGCTAGGATGATTCAGCACTGGATCTTAATTTCATATCCATATCGATAGCATATAACATCAAAATGGATGAGAAATGGATCTTCCGAGCACTATTTGAGACAAACATTTTGAGTACTACAAAACCCTGCTGCAATGCAACAGGGTTTCGAGGAGCAAGGAATCGTGATGAATTTTAGAAGTGACGATCGAGCACGTAATCGGCGATTTCACGCAGCAGCTCTTTAGCGGCTGATGGCGGGAAGATATCGAGTGCTGCTAAGCCACGTTGGGTAATCTCACGGGCTTGGGCAATCGCTTGATCGATGCCACCAAGCTGCTTCACTTGACTAATTGCTTGAACAACTTGCTCATCACTGAGTTGTTCATATTGATCAAGCAAGTTGACCAAAGGATGCTCATGATGATCTTTGACTGCCAAGATCAAAGGCAAGGTAATGGTGCCTTCGCGTAAATCGTTGCCGGCAGGCTTGCCGAGGGTTTCCTCGGTGCTGACGAAATCGAGAATATCATCGACAATTTGGAAGGCTAAGCCAATATCGTAGCCATAACGCGCGGCGGCCTCAATTTCTTCGGGGCTGCCACCACCACAAACCACCCCAGCGGCGGCAGCGGCTTCAAATAGGGCGGCAGTTTTGCCACCAATTTTGGCATAATATTGTTCGAGGGCTGTTGCCGTTGGGAGCGTGGCCATGACGGGGTGTAATTCAGAGGCTGAAATCGTCATAACCGATTCGGCGAAAATCTGAATTACACGTGGATCGGGAGCTAGTGCCATTTCGCCAGCAGCCACCGCAAACAGGTAATCACCAACCATCAATGCTACGCCTTGATCCCATTTGGCATGGACGGTAACTTTGCCGCGGCGGCGGTCGGCATCATCGACTAAATCGTCGTGAACCAAACTGGCTGCATGAATCAACTCGACAGCAGTTGCCGCATGCAAGCTATCGCTCAAACGGTAGCGCCCTAATTGCGATGCAAGCAGAACCATCATGGCTCGTAAACGCTTGCCACCAGAGCTAACAATGTGTTGACCAGCAGCCGTGATCAGCGCCGATTGCGATTCGACTCGCTGCATAATGCGATCTTCGACGGCTTGCAGATCATGGCGTAACGTGCTTGGGATTTCCAATTGTTTTAATGTGTGCGTCATAGCACGCTTCCTAATAAATTCGGTCTTTGTGAAAGTTATCGCGTACAGCAAAGCATACCCGAAAACGATCCTAGCGTCAACGGATTTGCCGCTGGCTTTAGGCTCGGTTACACTAAGGCCTAGGCTATCTGAGAGCTTTGTGAGAGGTTTTGAAAGCCGCTAGGAGTATACGCAATGCTGACCGTTGAAGATATTTTGGCAATTTTGCCCCATCGCCCGCCATTTCTGTTGGTTGACCGCATTTTAGAGATCGAAGATGGCCTGCGAGCAGTGGGTTTGAAAAACGTCACGATGAACGAGCCATTTTTCGTGGGCCATTTTCCAGGTCGGCCTGTAATGCCAGGCGTGTTGATTGTTGAAGCGCTGGCGCAAGTCGGTGCAGTAATCATTTTGCGTCAGCCCGAGTATGTTGGCAAAATTGTGATGTTTGCTGGGATCGATGATTTTCGTTTCAAGCGCCCAGTTACGCCTGGTGATACACTTAAATTAGAAGTAAGCCTTGATAAAATGCGCCGCCGCATTGGCAAAGGCCAAGCCAAGGCCACAGTTGATGGCACAGTGGTTGCCGAAGGTGGGCTAATGTTTGCAATTGTTGATTAAGCATTGCCGTAAACATTCGCCTACAGAAGGAGTCTGTTGTGGATACGTTCAATGTTGAGCTACGAGATAAGCTCATTCTGGTGGTTGATGATGAACCACGTTTAGTCACATTTATGCGCGTTAATCTCGAAGCCGAGGGTTGCCGCGTAATTAGCGCCGAAAATGGCCGCAAAGCGCTGGAAAAAGTGCGCGAAGATATGCCTGATGCGGTGCTGCTGGATATTATGATGCCTGGCTTGGATGGCTATGAAACCCTGCGCCGCTTACGTGAATTTTCGTCGATTCCAGTGATTTTTCTGACTGCCAAAGACGAAGAGGATGATCGGATTCGCGGTTTGGAGCTTGGCGCTGATGATTATATTGGCAAGCCATTTAGCCATCGCGAGCTGGTCAGCCGCTTGCGAGCGGTCTTGCGTCGCCATTATGTGACCCCAACTCAAGCGGTTTCGACCACCAAAATCGACGACCGTTTGACCGTCGATTTTGATCGGCGCGAGGTTTTGGTCAATGGTGAGCGGATCAGCTTGCGGCCAACCGAATACCGTTTGCTCTATCATTTGGTGCAAAATGCTGGCTTTGTGATGCCCCACGAAACCTTGCTAGCCAAAGTTTGGGGGCCAGAATATCGCGACGAAAGTCATTATTTACGCCTGTATGTCACCTATCTGCGCCAAAAAATCGAAGAAGATCCAGCTAACCCACACTATATTTTGACTGAACGTGGGGTTGGCTATCGCTTCGTCGATTTCAAGAAAAAGAACGACGAGTAATAGCTTTTGATTAAATGCTCAATGCCTTGACCAAGCATTGAGCATTTTTTATGACGTGAGGATGTATGGACGATCAATTGCTCCCATTGTTGCAGCCTACAACGATTATGCCTGTAGCAACGTTCATCGATCAACCCGATGCCATTCCAGCAGAATCAGGGCTGTATGGCTGGTGGTTCAAAACGCTTCCGCCCCAAGTTTCCGGTGCAGGCTGTTTGCAAGTTGATGGTTGGACATTGCTGCACATCGGAATTTCTCCCTCTGGCCATAATCCTACCAGTACCCGTCATTTGCGTAAGCGTTTGGCCGATCATGTATCGGGTAAGGCCAACCGTTCGACCTTACGCATGAGTTTAGGCTGTTTGTTGAGTGAGCAACTGAATTTACGCCTAGTTGCCCATGGAGCCAATAACTATTTAACGTTTGGTGAAGGTGAACAGCGCTTATCTTACTGGTTACAGCAACATACTGGGGTTTCATGGATGCTGCATGCTCAGCCATGGTCGATTAAACCGGATATCTTGAGCCAGTATGTCTTCCCACTCAATATTAAAAAGAATGATCATCCATTTGTGGCTACACTCAAGCGTTTGCGCGAGCAGGCAAGGCTCCAAGCACGAAAAATTTAACATCTCTGACAGCTATCGCAATAAACAAACTCAGGGATGGTTGTAGTTCCATCCCTGACCTAATTTAACTGATGCTAGTGATTATTGAACTGTCACCCAAGGGAAATACCAGAGCACGATGGTTGGGGTCGGCGATGGTGTGATCGGAGGAACTGCCGTGGCCGTTGCAGTTTTGGTTGGTGTAGTCGTCGCAGTTGCCGTCACCGTAGCCGTCGCGGTTTTGGTTGGTGTAGCCGTCAGCGTGGCGGTGGCGGTTGCGGTCAGCGAAGCAATGGCTGTGGCGCTGGCAGTCGCAGTTGTTGTCGCAATTGCAGTTGGTGTGGCCGATGGAACGCCAGTGGCAGTTACCGAAGGAACTGTCGTCGCACTTGGCGTAGCTGATGGAATGGCGGTTGCGCTGGCGGTTGGTGTTGCGCTAGCAATCGGCGTGGACGATGGAATGGCGGTCGCGGTTGGCGTGGGTGTTGGCAAGGGATCAACGCTGCTGGTGCTACAGTGGCCTGCATAATCACAGGCCTTGGCAATCACTACGCTTTGGCTATGCCCGTTGACCCGACAACTGACGCTGAGCCGATTGATCCGCGCTGGATTTGGGTAGTAGCCATAGCTGATTGGGCTGCCAGCGCATGGCGAGAGCAACGAGTTTTCATCAATAAATAAATCCTCGGCGCTGATTACATAATCGGTGTAGCTATTTGCACCGCTGCCGCCTTGGGTTGCGTTGATGCTGACCCGTGGGGCTTGGGTGTCGATGCTGCCACGCCAGATAATTCGTTCGTCGTTGGTGTTAGCAAAAGCATCGTTGCCGCGAACATGCAATTGATAAAAGCCTTCGCTAGCGGCTGGTGGGTTGTAGCTCCAGGTTGCCAGATCCGTGCCCTGGGCTTGAATTGGCGCTGATTGCCAAATTTCGCTGCTAGGGCTGCCATCAAAATGATAGGCTTCAAGCCAGATTTGGGCTTGGTTCACGCCCGCATGCTCGCTTTGGGCCAAACCATAAATTTCACGCGCCGACAAGGCTCGCTGATAGATTTGCACTTCATCAAGTTGACCATTGAAGAAGCCGCTATTTGGCTTGGCCGAGCCAATCTGTAACGGCAGGTTGCTGGCAGTGCCAAAGCTTTGTTCAACGCTGCCCAAATTTGTGCCATTCAAATAGGCCGTCCATTCGCTGCCAGTTTGTACTAAAGCGACATGTTGCCATTGATTTGGCGTGATCGTAGCGCTGATGCTGCTAGTCGTGCTGCCGTTGAACAAGCGAATGCTGCGATAGTCGCTGGCAACTTGCCAGTTGTAGCGGGTGTTGCTGCTATCAGCCAAAGCCAAAATGCTATAGGCTGAACCAGAGCTGCTATTCCAATTTGGCTTAATCCAGGCGCTGAAGCTGGCTTGGCTAAGGTTCAAACTTGCGGTTGCCGCCACGGTCAGGCGTTGTTGGTTGGCTGGGTTGAAACTGGCGGCCATGCCAAATTGGCCAGTTGCACTGCTGGGGCAAGCATCACAGCTTGCATGATAGTTGTTGCCGCTGCTATCGTTGCGTGCTGCGGCTGTTTCAAAGTGATAGCTGGCGACGGCTCCATGCCAGCTTGGTAGCTCGTTGAGTGTACCGCTAATCTGCCATGTTTCGCTCATTAATGGTGTTGCTGCGATCGTTTGGAACAAATCGACGCTTGGTGGACGGGCATCGAGCAGCAATGTTTGCTGTTGGTTTGCTCGTAAAGCGGTGGTTAATTGGTTGCCCACCTGATCAACCGCGCTCATTTCGACCCGATAGCTACCACTTGGCCGACTGCCACTAATGTGATACTCGATTGACCAACGTTCGCCGACAACCTGCGCTTGTTGCCAACTTTCGCTGCCAATCAAGCGATTTTGTTGATCGAACAAGCCAATCAAGACCTTGGTTTGCTCAAGGCCGCTGCCTGCGATGCCATTGCCAAACTGGGGATCGCTGATCGTTCCCGATAATGCCAGCGTCCATTGCAGCTCATGGTTAGCAACAGGCTGTAATGCACGCCAGTTTTGGTTATGCTCTAGGGTTGCGGTTGGCCCAGCGCCATCGACATACAGGGTTGTTGTTGCACTGGTGGTTTCATGGCCAACGGCATCAACCGCGCGGAAGATTACTTGATAGCTTCCTGCTCCGCCAAATTTGCTGGGATCAATCACTGGACACCAAGCAGCGTTGTTGGCTTGGGCTTCGGCACATACGGCGACGCTCGTCCATTCGTAGGTGCTGGCGTTTGGTCCACGCACGCCCATATCGACCAAGCGGATACTTGAGCTGGGGTCGGTGGCCGAAACCGCGAGTTGGAATGGTGCATTGGCACGATAATTATTGCTCGCCAATAAACTGACGATTGGCTGATCGTTATCAATCGTCAGATAGCTGGTTGATCGCGCTCGATACCAGCGTAAATCGCGCAAATAGAGGTTGTAGATTTCGGCAGTGCTCAATTCGCGTTGATAGATTGTAAGTTCATCGAGTTGACCGCGGAATTGGTCGTTGAACAAGCCCTGTTGATCGGTGCTTGCGCCAATAAACAGCGGGTCGTCGTTGTTGATTGGTACGGCGCTACTGCCTGCGATTGTGTCGATATACTCGCCATCGAGGTAGAACTTGGCATCATTGCTGGCATCGAATACGACCGCGACTTGCTGCCAAACTCGTGGGGCAACCGTGGCGCTGCTGCTATATTTGAAGCCGCCAAAGATGCCAAAATTCAAGGCTGAACCGCTCAAGCCAAAGCCAAAGCCATTGACTGAGTTATCGCGACCTGCGGCAATAAAACGTTGCAACGAGGTGGTGTCGGTGATGGTATCGGGCTTGACCCATGCCAAAATTGTGAATTGATTTTGCAAATTGTTGATTGCGTTGGCTTGATCAACCTGAATTGCGCCTTTGCCATCGAACAACACGGTGCGGCCAATTTTGCCATCGGTGCCAGGTGCTGGGTTATGGCGATACAGTGGCTGATCATCAATTGTCCAGCGCAGGGTGATGCGATTGCTGCCCTGTTGGAAAATGGCGCTACCATTACCCACAGCTTTTACATCAATTGTTTTATTGGCGATCAGGCTGGTGCTGCCATTGCTGTTGATCAAACCAACACTCAGTTGATCGCCTGCACAAAGCACGCTGCTGGCTGAGAGCGGTTGGGTAACTTGAGTATTTAATCGAATGCTGGCTAGCCGATCGTTGGCTTTGTCGACATACAGGGTGCTCGGACTGGTAGCCAATTGATTCGCGCGAATGCTCTCAAGATCGAGTGTGGCACATTGGGTCGTAATTGGTTTACCCAAATAGCCAGATTGCGAACGATCGTGAAATTCGCTGGCGTTTTGTTCCTCGTCGAATTCAAATTTCAACATTGGCGCTGATGTTGTGTATAAGGTTTGAATTTGGCTCGCGCTCAAGACTACCTGATAAATCCGCAGATCATCCAAGTAGCCCCGATAGAAATCGCCGCCATCGCCTTGATTTGCGCCAATCGTTGGAAATTGCGAACTCATGTTAGCGTGGGTTCCGTTGGCTCCGGGCAAGGCGGTGCTGGCGGCCAACTGACCGTTGATATAGACGGTTGCTAGTTGGTTGGCTTTATCGTAATTGGCGACGACATGGCTCCACTGGCCTTCTGGCAACTCAAATGGCACGACAAAGCTCGCATTACCACCGCTGGCGGTCGAGCCATCAAGATCGATGGTGATCAAGAAGTTGTCATAGGCAAGGCGTAATCCAGTGGCGTTGTTGGGGTTGCGCAAATCGACGATTGTGCCGCTATTGCCATTGACCCATGCGGCAATCGTTGTGGCTTCGGGGCTACAACATTGGTCGCTGAAACGCAGATGATCGCCATTGCCATCGAAATAGGCCGCTCGCTCAACATAGCCACGCAAGCCAGCGCTCGGACAATCGGGATTGCTACAATCAAGGTTGGTTTTATCGTAGCCCAAATTTGACCAATAGCTGACATTGCCAACATTTTTGAAGATTTGTGAGCCTGGCACATCTTCAAAGGGCAAGAAGATTGGCAGTTTGTTGGCGTTGAGGTCGGTAACGGGATAGCCAATATTCTGTTGTAGCGCGATCGCAGCTTCGGCTGCTTGCTCAAAGCGTTGTTGGCTGCTGATAATGTTGGCATTAACCTGAGTGGTGCTGCTGACAACCATGCTGGTTTGGGCTGGCAAGTGGAATGGCGCAAAATCGGCATCGATCTTGATTGCTGGATAGGTGCTTTGCATCAAGAATTGCACCGCATCACGCTCGATCACTGCTGGAATAACGACCAACTCATCAAGCTGACCTTGGTAGAAGTTGCTGTTATTCAGGGCTGCGCCAATGCGTAAATGCGGAATATCAAGCCGATTGAGATGCCCAGTGCCACTGATTGTCAAGGTGCCATCGAGATAAAGCTTGATCGCGCCAGTTTGTTTGTGGCGAGTGGCAACGACATGATGCCATTGATTATCGTTGACCGCCCCTGTTTTGATCGTGGTACTTGTGCCGTTGCTATTGCCAAGGCCAAACATCACTTGGCCATTATTGCCAAGGCTGATGCCGAAGTCGTTGCTTGGGCTAAGCACATTGGCATCGATTAAGCCTGCACCTTGCCACCAATTGCTGGCTGCGCCACTGGTTTGGTTGCTACGCAGCCAGAATCCAACGCTAAAATCTTCGCTGATACTGCGATCAAGCAGCAAACTATCGTTGAGGCCATCGAAGCTAAGCGCTTGATCATAGCGCCCATTTTGCTCAAACGCAGGGCAGGTTAGCACAAACTCACAGCTAGCAACCCGAGCTTGGTTGACATGATTGCGCATTTCGCTATCAAACGGCGGCGCATCGAAGCTTAGATTATAGCTTCCTTGAATAAACAGATCATCGATCGAGGCCTTGAGCGGATTGGTATTAGCAACCGAGCGACCGATGCGGCTGGGCGCTAGCTCCAATGGGCCAATGCTAAATTGGCTGTCGATCAGCACTAGGCTGCCGTTGGCATAGACCATCACGCTGGAGCGGCTGCTTGAATTGAAGCCAATCACGAAATCGAACTCAAGTTGCACCCAGGTGTTAAGGTTGGCTTGGCTGAAAATCGTGCTTGAGGTCAAAGTCGTGCCTGGCGAAATGTGCATAACCAACTGGCCGCTGGAATTAATCGTCAGATCCAAACAATAGCTGTTGCTGTTGGCACAAACCGTATCGAGCAAGCTGACAACTTGGCCGCTGGCTGGTAGTTGCTCAAGTTTGACCGCCATGCGCAATGTGCGCTCGCCAGGCGTAAAGCTGGCATTGTTGGGCAAATTGAGATAATCATCGTTGCCATCAAGCCGAATCGCTTGGCCGTTGTAGCCTTGCAACAGATAGCTTGGGCAGGTGCTGCTCGTGCCACAACTGAGCGCCTGTTGGTTGCCCGCCGTGTTGTGATAGTAATTGCCAGTATAGCCATAATCTTCGTTGAAATTGAGGTCGAGCAAGCGCACATTTTTTTCGTTGGTTGCCCAGAGATAGCCCAAACTGCCTTGAAAGGCTTTGCTGATGGCGTTCGCGCCCAACCTTGCATTGCCAATATTCAAGCGTGGCCAATAACTATAATCCAGCCGACTATCTTGGGTTCCGTTGATCGAAAGCGTCGTGCGGCCTGTGGTATCGCTGAAATTGCGATAATCAAGCTGCACTTCGACCCATGTATTAAGATTATTGGCGAACGAATAAACGCTATAGTGCGGTTTGCGCCATGTGCTATCGGTGGTGCTGCCATTGTAATAACTGCTACTGGTACTGCCGCCAACGCTGATAACCAAATTGCCAGCACTATTAATCGCAAGCTGCAAATCGCTGGTTGCACTAACAACGCTGCTATAAATTGTGGCGGTTTGGCCAGCAGCAGGTAATTGCTCAAGCTTGATTGAGAATTTGAGCGAACGCAGCATCTCGCCAGTTGCAATATCGGCATCGAGCTGCATCGGGATAATCAATTGATCATCAACGCCATCGAAACGCACAGCATAATCGCGACCTCCGAGCAATTCGCTGGTGGGGCAACGTTGACCAAGGCAAGAGGCAGTTTCATTCGAGCTAGCACTATTGCGATAGCTTTGTTGGCGATCGAGCGTTTCCATGCGCAAAGCAATATTTGGGTTCGCCAGATCAGGATCGCTGGTTTGGTTGCTGGCAGTCAGTTGACCATTGACACTTTGGGCAGGCAAGGTGTTGGAAATCGTGGCTTGATAGCTCAACGCTGCGCCTGGAGCCAACAACCGATCATTGGGATTGTAGCGCCCTTGCATGAGATCGTTGATTTGGGCTGTGCCAAGCGTGCGATCAAACACGGCAACTTCATCGAGCAGGCCTTTGAAATTATTGGCGGCTTCGTTGCTATTCGAGTTGTTGCGACCAACTTTTAATGTATCGTTGGCGTTATCGCGGTTGTTGCTGCGATAGTTGGTGCTAGCTCGATTGGTGCGGTCAACGCCGTCGATGTAGATCGTGCCAGTCAAATTGGGGTAATCCCATTCGACTGCCACATGATGCCAGCGATCGTCGTTGACACTTTGGTTGCTGGTGATGTAGTTGTTGCCAAAACCGACAAAGGTTGGTTGACCGTTGGCGTTAATGTAGAACGATTTTTCGCCGCGTTCCCACGTGCTATCGCCATCGTTTTTGGTGATGATCGCCTGTTTGGTGCTGGTCGTTTTGACCCACGCAGCCAACGTAAAGCTAGCTTGGGCTAATTCGAGCATACCAACATTGCTATTGAGTTGATCGTTGGTGCCATCGAATTTAACGCCGTTGGCATAGCGCCCAATCGCCAAACTTGGGCATTGGCTTGGGCTACAACGCAGCGTGTGATTTGCGCCTGAGCTATCGGCAAAGGCTTGGCTTTGTTCGCGCTCGCCAAATTGCGCCAACAAACGCGGGGCGTTTTGCTCGTTGACGGTGAGTCGTTCGATCTCCACCAAATTATCAATCAACGAAGGATCGGTGGCGACCCACGGGTTGAAGCCAAAGGTATATTCTTCTAAATCGCTGAGCGAGTCGTTATCAGCATCACTGCTATTGCCCGACCAAATCCGCGCGAGCTTGGTTTGCGTGCTGCTAAGATCGCTGTAGGCAACCAGCCAACCCTGTTTGAACTCAACATAATCAACCAGACCATCGCTGTCGCTATCGCGGTTGAGCGGGTTGCTATGGTAGGCATGCTCCTCAAAATCGCTCAATTGATCTTGATCGCTGTCGGCATTCTGGGGATTTGTGCCGTTGCTCAACTCAACATAATCTGATAAGCCATCGTTATCACTATCGAAGCGCGTGTCATCGGGGTCTACGCCGCCCAAGGCTTGGCTGATCAAGCCATCGCCGTCAGCATCTTTAATTTGGTTAAAACGCAGATCGGGGTTCATATTCCAATCGAGGTTGGCAAATTGTTCGATCGTATCGGGCAAAATATCGAAATATTGAAATTCGCCAATGTTGGAATGGCTCGAACCCTTGGTGTCATACCATGTGCAATCGACTTCAAAGGTGACGAGCAACCAACAGCCTTCATAGGGTGCGACCGAAGCTTCGGTAATAAATAACTGCTGATCAAGTGAGCGATTGATGCCTGTTCCAACATCGCTAAATGGCAAGGCTTGGGGCAAACTAATCTCAGTGCTGGTTTGAATTTGGCGATTGCCGATCGCATCCCATTCGTTGCGCATTTGATTTTGATCAAGCGCCGCGTGTTGATCGGTGGCGCTGGTTTGCAACCAATAACGGAAGGTCGAACGGCGAGCATCGCCTACGTCAAAATGATCATTATATTTAAGCGTGTTAGTGACGGCGAAGGTCATGCTCAAGGCATTCGAGCGCACAAAACCCAATTCAGGATATAGCAAATCGATTGTTTTGCTGGTGATTTTGAGCCGATTGGGATCGCTCAGGTTATCGAGCAGATTATTGGCTTCGTAGAGTTGGTCGGCAATAAATTGGCTCATCCAATCGCTAAAGCCACGAATATTGAACAGCCGCAAGATCAAATCGACCAACGAAATAATTGCCACAATCAACGGCCCGATAATCGGAATAAAGGCAATTACCAACATCACAAAAATCATAATTGTGGCAGCGATTGCCTGGGCTAAGGCCAAATTGGCGCTATGCGAACCCCAGCTAAATTGGCCGCTGGCCAGTTGGAAGATAAATACCCCCCAAATCATGGTTAGGGCAATCACCAAATTAACTGTGCCCAGCGAACGATTGGCCTTGGCCACCGATTGCAGCATGCTCAAGGTGGAAATTAATGTTGAACCAGCCCGCACAACCGCCGTCATTTGGCTGACGATCATCGTAATGCGAGTCACCACTAGCAACATTGATGCTGCGGTCAGGATAATTTGGCTGGTCTTAATCAGTGCGGCGTTATTGGTGGTCAAGCCAATTAGCAGCAAGGTTCCGCCCAGCAAAGTCAAGCCAATCGACACCCCAATCGCATAATTGGTGGCGGCGCGAACTGTTTTGAGACCTTGCAAGGTTGTCGGATCGATCTTGTCGTGGCTGAGCGTGCGGTCGAATTTGGCCCATTTATTGGCGGTTGATTGGGCTTTGCGCAGATTTTTATAGACTTTTTGTAATTGTTCAGCGTAAAGATTCGCGGTTGCCGCAAAGCCATGTCCACCGCTGGGGCTAGGGTTCACAAACCATGTTGCTTGATAATCCTGTTCGGTCAATGCATCGGCGCTTGGTTTCCAAACTGGCACATTATCGATCTCAGCCAGCCCCAAAAAGCCTTGATTGATGCTGGCATAAAACAGTTGCGCCCAAATTAATTTACCTGATAATTCTTCGCCAACTTCATTTTGAATAAAGGTTTGGTTGGTACGCAGCGTCGTTTCCAACAAGGTCAGATAATCATCAACTGCATAATTTTGCCAAGCACCATTAATAAATTGATAGGTGGCCCAACTCATGCCCGCAATTGTGGTTAATTTAATTGTGTTGGGGTTAAGATCAAAGCGAGCTAGGCCATTACTTAAACCAGCGCCATCTTGTAAATTCAGGCTACGATTGCTTTTTTCTTGGGCAATGAGCAAGCTTGGGTTGGTTTGGCTGCTATAACTATTAAATTGAGTTTCAAGCAGGTCTCTAATTTGCTGCATCGATACTTGCGAGACATAGCCTTCGTGCAAGAAATTGCTGGTTTGCACTGCTACGTTGCTGCTATTGCTCGACCAGTTTGCGATTTGGCTGGCCAGATTGTTGATGCGCACATCGCGTTGGCCGTTGCCTTGACAGGTAGTTCCGTTGAGTGTATCGCAATCGCGGCCACGAATAAACGTGTTATTAAGATTCCAGGCAACCATCCACAGCTCGTCGTCAAGTTGTAAATTGCTGTCGCTGCTTGGTTGCTCGTACATGATTGCGGTTTTTGCGCCATGATCTTCGCTGACGCTCATACCTGCGAGCGACCACGTTTCGTCGTAAATCTGCACGATACTCAGGTTTTCTTGGCGGGCGCAGGTGCTGGGGTCGGCTTCAGCGTCAACACATTCATCGGTGATCATCTGCACCAGCCAAACCAAACGCACTTGTTGGGCCGCACCCCAATTGGCCGTGCCGTTGCTGCCTTGTTCGGGATAATAGAGCATGCGAGCAGCAAAGGCCGCTGGATTACCACCCATGCTATTGCTAACCCGCACAACTGGCACATAGGCGAGCAAATTCCCCGAATTCGTATCGAGATCGCGCACCGTAATGCCATAGGGATCAAGCTCGCTTGAATCGAGCCATTGCTCAACGCCCACACCAAGTTGGCGCTGATTATTTTGGTAGGTGGTGGTAATTGGCAAGTTGGCATAATGACCAGTGCTGTAGGGCATGGTAATTTCCAGCATCGGCACCATCATCACATCGCCATAATCGGCGTTGATCGCATTGATCCGAATATCGCTGTTGGTGCTGGTGGCAAAGGTCGTATCCAGCACCCGCTGAATTTGGCCTTGATTATCGTTGGCAGGCCAATCCAAAATGCGCGAAGAATAGCTCAAATGCTCAAGATCGGTTGGCCGTAACTGAAAATCAACAAAAACTGGGCGATTGGTTTTGAGGTTATCAATTTGCAACTTGAGCGGATTTTGATCATCAAAAACTGCATTGCTCAGCAAATTGGGTGAAAGATCAACATCATCATTAATCCCATCGTTGTCGTTATCGCGATCAAACAGATCAGGTTGGCCGTCGCCATCAGTATCAGGGCAGGTTGCGTTGGGATTGTAGGCGTTTGAGGTTTGCGACCAAATGCCACAATCGACGCTATCGAGCAAGCCATCTTGGTTGCTATCGTTGCTCAGTGGGTCGAGATACCATTGTTGGCCTTGGTAGCGAAACCCCTTAACTTCCAAACCATCGGGAATCGAATCGCCATCGCTATCGCTGTTGCGTGGCAATGTGCCAAGTTGATTGACTTCCGCACCATCGCTCAAGCCATCGCCATCGTAATCTTTGGCGTTGCTCACGCCAGCACAATAGCCAGTGCTTGAGCCAATTGTGGCGCAGCTATACCAATCGTCTTCATCGGCATCGCTCAAGCCATCGCCATCGCTATCGCTGCCGTTGCTGGCGAGTTGCTTGGGGCTGAGCGTTTGGGCTTCAGGTTTGGTGTTGGGTTGCCAAAGGTTTTGAGTTTTGGTAATTGCCTGTTGCTGTAACTCGGCTTGGGCTTGTTGTTCAGTTTGTTCGGCCTGTTTGGCGAGTTGCTTGCTGCGGGTGGCAGCAACATTTTCGGCTTGCAGCATGGGCGTGATCAACATGGCGCTAATCACGCTGGCAGCCATAATTGTTTGGGTGCGACGCTTACGCCAAAATGCTACAGCCAAGGCCAAAAGCAATATTTCTAAACATGGAATCAAGGCAATTTGGGCGAGTGGTTGCAATTGGCGTTGGGCTTGATCAAGGCGATAGCCCAACCAGCGATCAGGCTGTTGCCAAAACGAGCTACTCGCTAAAGCCAAACGACGCTGATCAAAATCGAAGAAATCGGAGCGAATAGTTGCACTGACATTTGAACCATCGGCTTGGGCTGGCAAATTCAAATTCAGGCTCAAACGGCTGGGCAAGCCATGCTGATCCAGCCAGACTTCGCCTGTGCCACTCATTTGGGCATAGCTGGTGCTGGTATCGAGGCTCATGCCAGCTGGTAACTCGCCACGTTGGCGCAATTGGGCTTCGAGTTTGGGTTGCAAATAATTGGCAAATTGCTCGCCGTTGAAATTAAACCTGTAATGTTGAAACTCCAAGCGTAGAGTACCAACGCTACGAGTTTCTTTGCCAAGGCTGGTTACCTGCTCAAGCCCCGCTAAAAAGCCCAAGGGATCGCCAGCTGGTGCAAAGAGATCGCTGGATTGCTCGATTGGCTGCCAATTGCCAGTGCCATAACGCCCAAAGCTGCGGCCTTGCTCAATTTTCAGGGCGAAACTATTGCTGACATTTTGCTCGGCGTTGTTAGCAATCGTCATTTCCATGCGATCAGCGGCCTGATCGATCGCGCCATTGATGCTTAAACGCTCGCTGCGTTGCGGATTGGCTCCAGCATTGGCGAGGCTGGGTGCGGCGGTGGTCGTTTGGGCCAGATCAATGCTATAGCGATAACTGCCGCTGATTTGCGCCAATTGCCATGCTCGCTGAATGGGATCAGCGCTGGTTGGTTGAGCTTGTGGCGAACGGGCTAGCCCAGCCAACCCGAGACAAAGCAGCGTTAATAAACCGACGATTCGCCATGGCGTAAGCGTGTTCAACCAGCGCATAATGCACCCTTTCCTAGGAATAAATTGCAGATTACAACGTCAAAGGTCTAGTAGAATTAGTTTTATGACACATAGTGTGTCTTTATTTTGATGGGAAAATATCAACCTGCTGAAACAAGATTGATTTTATTTAAGACACATGGTGTGTCGAATTATAAAGATCAGTTGTGGGCTTGTCAAGCAGCATTATGCTAGGATACAGGCGCAACCTGATAGGAGAACAGCTATGGAGATTAAACCGTTGGTGATCGGCTTGGGCACAGAGCGACGACTGGTTTTGCATTTTGTTGAACTTGATCTGCGGGAGCAACGGGTTTTGGTTAGCCTCACAGTTAAGGATCGCTGGTTGCAGGTCGAAGATTTTCGGTGTTGGTTTGCGCGAGCAACCCTGGAAACGTTTGCTGCGCAGGTTGGTGCTTGGCTGAGGGTTCGGACAACTGATGTGGTATTAATCAGCGATTTTGATTATGAAGAAATTAATAATTTTAGTTTGAAATTGCAAGTACTTGGCGGACGGGGTGATATTCGTGTGATATATGCGCTCGATGCAACTGAACATGAATTGCTTGAGGCTAATGGAGAATTTGATTTTAATATGGATTTTCTGTGGCAATTTGTGACTGATGTTCAACAAAATGCTGCTACGCTTGCGCAGATCTGGAATGATCCAGCGATTCGGGCAGCCTATCCTGAACTATATCCATTAATTGAACCAATCGATTAAGCGGCAATGGGCGATAGGCAACGTCCTACAGCTCCTAGCCGCAGGGCGTTGCCTATCCAAATCTGAAAATAAACTATGACATAAAGCACAGCTTATAGATCTTCGATTGGCGCACTTTTAAACACCTTGAACAAAAACCACAACGACGGTAACAGGATTAACAATCCCAAGGGTAACGCTACCAAAATGAACACCAGCGTTGCCCGAGGTGCTGCGGCTGCCGCTAAAGTCACATCGGGATAAATGATGTATGGGTATTGGGCGATGCCCCAGCCTGCTAATAAGCAGCTAATTTGGACGATTGCTGCGCCTCGCGCAAGTTGAAAGCGCCAACGCAACAAGGCCCAGCCTGAAAGTAGCGCCGCAAGCACGCCAATTGTCAACACTGGTGCAGCCCGAACACTAATCAAACCTTCCCACAAATGTTGGGCTGTGAAATAGAGTAATGGCAAGCTTAATAACGATAAACCAACTACTGCCGTACCCGCCAGCAAGGCCCGTTGGCGAAAATCGGCTTGTAATTCGTCGCGGGTTTCAAGCGTCATGTAGACGGCGGCGAGGTAGGCGCATAACGCTAAGGCTAATAACCCCATGGCGATTGCCAAGGGTGTAAGCCAAACAATGCCATCGCTTTGCACAACTCCATCGATTACCCGCAATTGGCCTGCCGAAACTGCACTGAGCGCCATGCCTAAAATCACTGGCGTGATGACACTGGCCGCCCCAAAAATCGTGCCCCAACGCTGGCTGCTTTGACTAGGTTTTTGCTCAGATTGAGGGCTGTAGGCCCGAAACACAAAAGCCGCGCCGCGCAGAATAATCCCCAACAGCGCGAGATGGAATGGCGCGAATAGCCCAACACTCAACGCGGCAAACGCGGTCGGAAAGCCGGTAAACAGCACGACGATAATAAAAATCAGCCAAACATGGTTGGCCTCCCAGACTGGGCCAACTGCATGGGCAATTGCCTCCCGTTGTTGGCTACGTCGCGGCCCCCACGCCAATAGATCCCAAATGCCGCCACCAAAATCAGCGCCTGCCAGAATCGTATAGGTAATCACGCCCAATAAGCCAATCGCGGCTACAACAACCTCAAGCGGCATGGGTTGCCTCGCTTTCGCTGGCTTCGACAGGATAGCCTGTGGCAAGTTGACGTAACAAATAAATCAGCACCGTTGCAAGGCCAATATAGAGCAAACTAAACAGATAAAACACCTGTGGTACGCCAGCGACCGTGGTAACTGCGTCGCGAGTCCGCATCACCCCATAAATAATCCAGGGCTGGCGGCCAACCTCGGTCACGATCCAACCTGCTTGCAAGGCAATAAAGCCCAAGGGTGAACCAAGGACTAATGCCCATAATAGTCTGCGACTCAGAGTGAAATTACCTCGCCAGCGCCGCCACCAAAACCACAAGCCTAAGCCAATCAAGCCAAAGCCAGCGCCAACCATCACCTGAAAGGCGATATGGGTGATGACCACGTTTGGGCGTTCGTCGGGTGGAAAGCTATTTAAGCCCCGTAATTCGGCGTTGAAATCGTTGGTGGCCATAAAACTCAGCGCCTTGGGAATTTCGATCCCAAAGTGAATTTCGCCAGTCTCAGGGTCGGGAATCCCGCCGATCAATAAAGGTGCACCAGCCTGAGTTTCAAACAAAGCTTCCATTGCTGCTAACTTGGCTGGCTGATCTTTGGCGACGCGTTGAGCACTAATATGGCCGCTAATTGGCTGTAACAAGGCGGTTACGGTCGCCAAGCCCAAGCTAATTGTCAAGGCCGAGCGATGATAACGGTCGTTGCGGCCTTTGAGCAAGCCCATGGCATACACGCCTGCGACGGCAAATCCAGTGGCGATATAGCACGACAAGGTTGAGTGCAAGGCCATATCGAGCCACGCCGGTGAGAGAAACGGGGCCAACGGATTAACATTCACCGCCTTGCCATCCACCAAATCAAAACCAACAGGCGTTTGCATCCAAGCATTGGCCGCCACGACTAATGCGCCTGAAAGCATCCCGCTGATTGCCACCGGAATTCCAGTCAACCAGTGAGCCAGTGGCGAGAGCCGTTTCCAACCATAGAGATAGAGGCCAAGAAAAATCGCCTCAATAAAAAAGGCAAAGCCCTCAAGCGTGAAGGCTGAGCCAATAATACTGCCCGCAAAACCCATAAATGTTGGCCAAAGCAAACCCAACTCAAAGGCGAGCGCCGTGCCTGAAACAGCGCCAATTGCAAAGGTGAGGGCGGTGGCTTTGGCCCATTTTTTGGCTAGCGCAAGATAGTGAGCTTGCCCCGTTTTCAAGCCCAAGCCTTCGCTAATGACCATAAGCAAGGGAAATCCAATGCCCAACGCCGCAAAGACCATGTGAAACGCGAGCGAGACCTCCATCTGCGCTCGTGCTGCGGTCAAGGTATCCATCTGTATTCCTCCGCAAAAATTTGGAGAACCCCCTAGCCATAAGCGTACCCAGAATTGGTCAATCAGCCATCAGGCCATGATTGGAATGATTCTCAGGTCTAAACCTTAGAATGGGTTTGATGATAGTGGTATTTTGGATGGTTTCAATTGCGATGATAAATGCTATATTATGGTATACTTTTGTTTACAGTCAACCGAATGATTTTAATGAGGTACATGCAAAGATGAATAAGTCTCCACAAAAAGATATTGAAGCTGCTATCCAAGAAAAACGCAATAGTTTGTCAACTGATAGATTGGATATGTCATTTGGCGAAGTTATGAGTCTCTACACAAACTACGAGTTAATTATTGATCCAGAGTTTCAACGCCTTTTTCGCTGGTCTGATGAACAAAAGACCAGATTTGTGGAGTCGATATTATTGGGCATTCCCATTCCCCCGATATTTGTAGCTGAGAATGAAAAAGGACAGTGGGAATTAGTCGATGGACTTCAAAGAGTATCCACTATATTATCATTTTTTGGTATATTAAGAAAAAAAGATACAAAGCCCGATGATGAGAAAAATAACTGGCCTTTATTGAAGGGTGATCTTATTGAAGAATTGGATGGGTTTACTTCTGATACTTTACCTCTAAAATTATCATTAAGTTTAAAAAGAGCCGTGTGTCGTATTGAAATTATACGATGGAATAGTGAATTAGATATGAGGTATGAATTATTTAATCGTTTAAATACTGGTGGATCAATTTTAACAGATCAAGAGATTAGAAATTGTATTTTTAGAGGGAAATCTGTTACTTTTAATAACTATCTAAAGAGAATTGCTGAAGATATAAGATTTATCAATCTCATTCAGCCTACAGAAAAGCAAGAATCTGAACTATATTTAGAAGAATTAGTATTAAGATTTACATCTCTTTTTGATAACGAATTAGGAGTTAAGAAGAATATATCAGAACATATGACAGAGTTTATGAAAAATTCTGTTGAGAATACGGAATTTGATTTTGATAAATATGAGAAATTACTAATGAGAGTTGTTGATGTACTATCAAAAATAGGACCTGATGTTTTTAAAGGAAAAAACGGCGGATTTTCAGCGTCTATATATGACGTTGTAACTATTGGTATAGCAAAGTATATCGATGGATATGAGAAAGTAGAAATAAATGTAATAAACGATAAAATTAGAGAACTCTATAATGATAGAGAATTTATTTCTGCAATGGGAACCGCAT
This sequence comes from Chloroflexota bacterium, assembly GCA_020161265.1. Lineage (NCBI taxonomy): Bacteria > Bacillati > Chloroflexota > Chloroflexota bacterium. Next base: position 111,350 of record JAIUOC010000001.1, read on the forward strand.
CAAATAATAAAGCCCGTATCAATAAGAGAATTGAAATTGCTGAAAGATTATTTAATATTTAATTTTTAAGGTGATTTTATGAATATAAAAATTAAATTAAATGAATTAGTAGATGTAAGAGTCCATGAAATTGCAATCATTAAAAAGAATATACATAATCAAAAAAGTGATAATCTTAAAAAATTAATGGAAAAATATAGTGTTGTTATGTTCTATTCATTATGGGAGGGTTTTTTTTGTGAATCACTAGGATTATATATAGAATATATTAATAGCCTTAATATATCGATTTTTGATTTTCATGATTGTTTATTTGCTTATTGTATATCAAATGCAATGGAATTAGAGAAAAATGTAACAGATTTTAATAAACATATGGATTTATCGAAATCATTGATGAAAATAATAAATAATGGGTTTATCGAAATTCCTAAGCAAATAGATGTTAAGTCTAATACAACAGTAAAAATAATGAATAATATATTACGGAAATTATGTGTGATGAACATTGATGAAAGTAAGTCTAATGACTTTAATTTATTGTTAATGAAAAGGAACTCTATTGCTCATGGAGATTCATTGAATTCATATTTAAATGATGAAATTATATTAAAATTAAGTGAGTTAGTAATAAAATCGATGGATGAATTAGCTGGAAATATTTTAAATGCCATAGAAAAGGTATCATATAAAAAATAAATACAAATTAGACTAGGTTCTCTCTGATAAGCCTGAAGCCCTTCATAGAAAGGCTTGGAATATAATTAAGGACATGAAAATCGCCAAGAATATTGCCTCAATAAGCATATTAAATTAATTTAGGTTCTGTCTGATAATTCAGGATAGCGGTATTAATGGTGCAAGGGTACGAACCAATCGTTGAATCATCGCCAGATGGACAAATCCGCGCTAGTTCAGCACTAATTTCTCAAACCGCATGGCGACTGAATGGCACTCCTTAAGCCACCTAATGGTGTATTCGACCACAGTGCGGGTACAATAGGCTCGTGGGTCGTAACCGACCGGACAACCCGCCTTGCGCATCCTGCGGCGGTGGCGTGGCGGAATCACCGACCGATGCTGCAGCCATTGGCGAATACGCTGGGTATCGTAGCCGCGATCACCAGCCAGTTGGCGTAGTCGGCTGCGCGGACGACCGCGTTGCTGGGGCACGACGATCTGCCGCATCACGGTTTCGAACGCCGTACTTTCGTGGGTCTACCGGGCGTAAGACAGGCGGATAATGGGTGGCCGCAATTATCGACTAAGGAGGTGGAGTTTGTGCCGAATCCGCCGCAGGAGCATCCGAGAGCATGATCGGTGGGTTCATGGTCGTCAAAACCTTTTTTGCGTGCGCCCGCTGTCGCACGACTGGCGTGAATGAGCGTGCCATCGATGTTCCATTGCTGCTAATCGAGCTGACCATCGGTATCCAATGTCACGTGCAGTGTGGCGAGGATGCGTTCCCACATGCCATCGCATCACCACAAGACAAACCGATCAGAGAGGTTTTCCACGACCCATAATGATCGGGAATATCGCGCCAAGGAACGCCGGTATTGAGCTTTCACACGATGCCGTTCACGACGCGACGATGGTTATTCCACGAGCGGCCACGACGAGTTCCGGTCGGTAAGAGCGGTACAATTAATGCAAACTGCGCATCGGTCAATTCATGGCGAGCCATAGACACCTTCTGCCGCAGAGGCTACCATAGAATTATCAGATAGAGCCTAATTCGATCCGCCCAGAGGATACTGAAACAGTCGAGGGCTACATCGCTGTAGCTTTTATAAAATTTCAATACTTCGATCCGCTCAGAGGATACTGAAACTCCCAGCCGTTGTATGGCTCTTGGGGGAATAACCGAATTTCAATACTTCGATCCGCTCAGAGGATACTGAAACATGACGGCAGCCTTTGATTTTATCTACAACATTCAATTTCAATTCGATCCGCATAGAGGATACTGAAACAGTCGGGGGCTACATCGCTGTAGCTTTTATAAAATTTCAATACTTCGATCCGCCCAGAGGATACTGAAACGTTATCGAAATGCAGCGCACCAAAACCACGGGTATTTCAAGAATTCGATCCACCCAGAGGGGATACTGAAATACGGTAGCGCGGCGCAGCCGCCGCTCATGTCACGCATTTCATTACTTCGATCCGCATAGAGGATACTGAAACTGGTTCACTCTAGGTTTTCTGTAACCACATAAAGCGCGGCCCAACTGGCCAAAGCCCTGCGGAGCGGTGCAATTGAGCCGACACTTTGCGGTTTCGCCGATGTGTGCGATCAGGGTGATTCCATTCTTCGCCAAACCCCAATCTAGCAGATCGTTATCGTGGTTTTGTTTCCAACGGCTTTTATCTGCCATTAATAGGGCTTTTTAGCCGAAAACATCGGCGACGTAGCGGCCTGCTTGCTCGATTTCGGCAATCCATGCCATGCCTGCTGCTTGTTCGCTCCCAGTTGCTTCGGCATAGATTCGCGCCAAAGTTTCACGCACGGCTGGAGCCATGGAGCGGCCATCGCCACAAACAGCTATTACCGCGCCCTGTTCGATTAAGCTCCACACATACTGGCGTTCTTGCCAGAGCCGATGTTGCACAAAGCTGACCTCACCAATCGGCTGGCGATAGAATGCTGGGGAAAATTTTAGCACTCCAGCTTGCTGCCAAGCCTGAATCTGCTCGTGATAAAGTAGATCAACCTCAGGATGGTCGCAGCCAAAAAACAGGGCATTCGGGCCAAGTGCTTCGCCTTGGGCTTGGCGAGCAACGCGCTCTTGGATAAAACCACGGAATGGCGCTAAACCAGTGCCTGCACAAATCATCAACAATGGTGTGCTGTTGGCGCTCGGTGGGCGAAACGGAATATGTGGTTGACGCAAGCTCACCGCAATTTGATCGCCAACCTGCAAACGGGCCAAATAACTTGAACATGTGCCATAAAACTGGCCCTTACCCGACCATGCTGGGGCATCGACCACCGCCACGGTTAGGCTAGCTTGGTTTGAATTGAGCAACGACGATGACGAAATTGAGTATTGACGCACTCGCATCGCTGGCAATAGCTCTAAAAATTCGCCAAAATCAAGCACTGATGATGGATATTGCTCAAGCAAATCCAACAGGCTCAGGCGTTTTTGCAAAATCTCGCTAGTATAACGCTCGTGATCGGCGGCCAATGCAGCTAAATGAATTTGGTGCGGTGGACAAACATTCTTCTGCGCCAGCAACTCCAAATCGCGTTGGGTTGCGGGAGTGGCTAATTCGACGTGGCTGCTCAGCAATTCGCCCAAACTGATTGGTCGATCAATTGGCAGGTTAGCAGCTCCGCGTGTAGCGTGCAAAATCACCGTTTGTTCAGGTTTTAGCCCAAAATGTTTGCAAGCCCGCTCGATCAGGCTGGGGTGATTTTGCGGCAAGATCGCTAAATAATCGCCAGCTTGGTATTGCAGCTCGCTTGGCAAACGCAGTTCGATGTGGCGTTTTGAACGACCCAAAGGCGAACTAAGATCAACTAATTCACGATTTTCGAGCACGCTAGCAAACCCGAAGCCCGTTTGTTGGGCCAATTGATCGCTGCTTGATGGCAGTAATTCAACCTGGTACAGTGGTTTGCTGCTAATTTCAGCGCTTGCGATTGCAAATGTTTGGTTGTGGGTTTGCCAAAACGGCGCATACCAACGCTCAAAATCGCCAAAGAAATCACTGCGGGCATCGGCGGCGCCGCGTTCAAGCAAACGTTCGGCTCCAGCGGCCTGCAAGTGCTGATCAATTTGAGTTGGCACAGCTTGGTAGGTGCTCTGCCAATCGCGGTTGCCACAGCCAAAAACGCTATAGCGCACGCCTTTGAGCGAGTTTGGTGCAACGTTAGCCAACCATTGACAGAAGGCTTGAGCATTATCGGCAGGCTGGCCGTTGTATGAGGCGGCTACGATGCTAACTGCTCCAGTGGTTGGTAATTTATTGACATAATCATTGAGGGCGGCCACGGTAGTTTGGTAGCCGCGTGCCTCACCATCGCTGGCTATTCGGCGGGCAAAGGCTTCAGATGAGCCAGAATTAGAGCCATACAGCACGAGCAATGGGGTATTGTGCTGAGCTTGATTGGGGCTTGATTGAATTGCTACATTTGGCTGAGTTGGCTTGGCGCTGCGCACGATGTTTTTGCGCACCCGTGCTCGAACGGTCAGGCCTTCAGGTTTGAGCGTCAGAGTTTCTTTGACATGTAAATGGTAGGGTTGCGGTTGCGTTAATTCAAATCGTTGCAGCATCATTGCTAAAACCAACGTGGCCTCTTGCATGGCGAATGAACGCCCAATACAGGCGCGTTGGCCATTGCCAAACGGCTTCCAAGCATGCTCAGTGATTTGTTCACGTACTTCGGGCGCAAAGCGATCGGGGTCAAATTGGTTGGGATTGTGCCAAACTTTGGGGTCGCGGTGCAAGGTTGGCAACAAGGCGATGAATTTTTCGCCCTGCTTAACTGGAAAGCCGCCAATGCTGGTATCGTGCTTGGCATAAACCCCAAAAACAGGCGCAGTTGGCCAGAGTCGCAAGGTTTCGCGCAAAATTTGGTCGAGGTAGCCCAGTTTGGCCAAATCTTCGTAGCGTGGCAGGCGATCGCCGAGCACTTGATCGACGATGGCTTGAGCGCGTTGCAAAATTTTAGGTTGTTGGAGCAGAAAATAAGTTGCAAACGAGAGCAGGCCGCTGGTAGTTTCGTGGCCAGCAATCAAAAATGTCACCAGTTGATTGCGAATATTCGCATCATCTAAGCCTTCACCGGTGATCGAATCTTTGGCATTGAGCATTAATCCCAGTAGATCGTTGGGAACTTCGTTGCTTGGCAAGCTGCGCCGTTTAGCAATTAATTCATCGGTGATGCCGTGCATATACTGCATATCGGCTTCATATTGGCGCTGGGTTGAGCGCATTAATTTCGTTTGAATTGATAAACGGCGAGCGCGAGCACCAGCCTCGGCCAAGGCTCGCACCATCGCTTCAACAAATGGGTGCATTTCGCGTTGATAAAACGAATTAAACCGATAGCCAAAACCACATAAGGCAATCGTATCGAGCGTCAGGCGGGTCATATTATCAGCCACATCAAAATCGGTTTCTGGCCCTTGACGCTCCCATTTAGTAAATAATTGGTCAGCGATATCGAGCATGTCGTCGAAATAATTACGCATGCTGGCTGGCCCGAAGGCTGGCATCAATAAACGATGAGCTTTGCTCCAATTGGCTTCCTCGGTATAGGCCGTAAACAAGCCATCGCCAGCAAAATCGCGAATTTGAATTAATGGCCCATGCAATAATTTATCGAAACGTTGTTGATCGCTAATTTCAGCCACAAGTTCAGCCGAAGAAACGACCAATACTGTGCGATTTGGGAAACTCACGCGGAAAATCGGCCCATAATGCTGAGCCAGTTTCATCAAATTCTGGACAGGCGTTTCCATGCCAATGTCGGGCACATTGCCGACGATTGGACGGGTTGGCGGTTGGGGAATATAACGAATTGGGCTGGAAATACTCATAAAACGAGCCTCCCTTGCTGCAATGCTGGCCTGTGCAGGTCGCCGCGAACTATCAAATATGCTTCTTGGTACTGTTGAGTACCAATTGAATTTATGCTATCATCAGCTTCTGGTACTGTCAAGTACCAAGAAATTAAGCTAGTATGAGTAGCGAGTGGTTCAACGACGAGGTTGCTATGACCGAACAAGTAACAGAGGCCGAATATCGTAGCCGCCTAATGGATGGGATGGCGGCGGCGGTGGCCGAAAAAGGCTATGCCGAAACAACGATTGCCGATATTGTGCGTTTGGCGCGAGTATCCAAGCGCACCTTTTACCAACATTTTGCTAGCAAAGAGGATTGTTTGTTGGCGCTCTATACGGCTGCCACCGATCAATTAATCGAGGTGATTCGACGGGCGATCGAGGGTGCTCACGATATGCATTCGCGGGTGCGCTGTGCTCATCGGGCTTATTTACAACGGATCAAAGAGCATCCGTTATTGATGCGCACGTTGTTTATTGAGATTTTGGCGGCGGGAACGCGCGGCTTGCAGGTGCGACGGGCGGCTAACCAGCGCTTTGCCGATTTGCTGCGAGCCACCGGAGCCGACCAACACTATGATTCGCCGCAAAAACGTAAAATTACCCCAGCCTTGGCGATGGCAATTGTTGGGGGGATTAACGAATTAATTTTGCAGGCGATGGAGAGCGATCAAATTGAGCAATTGTTGGAGATTGAGGAGCCAGCTACTGCCTTGCTGGAAGCAGTGCTGGCTCGCCCAATTGCTGACGATTAATCGAACTTAAGCGTTGCCGTAGCCAGCTCAGGGTTGCTGGCACTAAGGCTAATTGGCTGGTCGCCGTCAGTATGTTGCACGATAACTTGGGCTAGGCCGTTGAAGACGCGGCGTTGCCAAGCGGCGGCTGGCTCGATAACCTGCACTACGCCAGGCTCACGATTGGGGAACGTCCAGGGGTTGGCTTTTTTGATCCAGCGCCCAGTCACCAAATATTCGTTTTGGCCTGGATGCACCAGTTCATGGCTTAATTCAAGCGCTTGATCGCCCTGCTCAAGCGCAATATCGCTGATGATCAATTGGCCGTTGATATAGATGCTGTAATCGTGGGCTATGCTTTTGCTGAACAAGCGAATGCTGCTGGCAGCGCTGTACTGTGGTAGCTCGAAGCTGCCACGCAACAGAATATAGGCCTGAGGATTAGCCTGTTGATCGTCGTTGTGATGCAAGAAGGCTGGTTGCCAAGTTTGGGCTTCGGCTCCTAGCGCTCGCTCCAAGCCTGTGCTCAACTCGGCCACAGTTTGCTCGGCATTAATCTGGATTGGGCAAAGTTGATAGCTATTGTGATATTGCTCTGGCTCGTGGCTCGCTGGATCTCCGTTGCCAACCCCTAAAATTTTGGCCGAACCGGTTAATTGCAGATCGAGCAGCTGATTGGCAGTTGGCACAACTTGGCCATGATCATCGCAAACCTGCAAGCTTACAACGGCTAGATCGCCTGCTTGTTGTAGTTGACCATAATCGAGCACTAGTTGAATTTGGCTGGCAGCTTGGCTGGTGCGCAGGTTAGTGCTGAGCACTTCAACCCCGTTGTTATAGCCACGCGCTACCAATTCGCCTGGTTGATAGGCAACTTCCCATTGCTGGTGGCCGTTTTCGGGCATTGGGCGGCGGCCAAGGCTCTGACCATTGAGCCATAACTCAACTTCTTGGCAATTGCTATAAATCGGAAAGCTTTTCACTTGACCAAGATCATTTGGCCAATCCCAGTGATAGCCAATGTGCAAAACAGGTTGCTGGCCCCACCACGCCTTGGTGTAGTAGGCAATATCTTTGGGGAAACCACAGAGATCAAAAAAGCCAAATTGACTGGCGACCGCTGGCCATTCAAAGGGTGTTGGCTCACCACGATAATCAAAGCCAGTCCAATAGAATAGCCCAGCCAAGAATGGTCGTTTGACATAAAATTGCCAGCCGAACTCCGTATCGGCGTAGCCATCACCGCTGGGAGAAGGCGCTAAATGCCCACGACTGGCATCAGTTTGGTAGATCCCGCGTGTGCCATAGGTGTTGCTTTCCTCGGTGCCAACGCCCGCTTGCCATGGGAATTTGGCATGATGGGCATCGATATCGCCGTGAAAGATATAATTATAGCCAACCACATCGGTCACCATGCCGATACCCGTATCCCAGCCGCCGCTACAAGCGATTGTGAAAAGGCGGGTATGGTCGAATTGGCGGGCAACGTTTTGCATGGTGCTAGCGATGCGTGCGCCGATAATTGTGCCCTCGATCGCCCATTCTTCGTTGCCCAACGACCACAAAATGACCGAAGGATGATTTCGATCACGCTTGATTAGCTGCTCAACATGGCGCAAATGCTCAGGATTCGTGCCCATCAAACGATTTTCGTTCAGCACCAACATGCCCAAACGGTCGCAGGCAGCGAGGAATTCGGGGGTTGGCGGGTTGTGTGAGGTCCGAATCGCGTTATGATTAAATTCCTGCAAACGTTTGATTCGATATTCTTGCAAACTATCGGGAATAGCCGTGCCAACTCCCGCGTGATCTTGATGCTGGTTGCTGCCGACTAATTTGACCGAACGCCCATTCAAGAAAAAACCATGATCAGGATCAAAGCGAATGCTGCGAATGCCAAAGGTTGTCTGATAGCTATCAACTGCCTGTTCACCGAGCAGCACGGTAGTGGTTAATTGATACAAATGAGGGCTGGCAAGATCCCAGAGTTGCGGATTGTTGAGCGGGTGCTGGTGGCTGAATTCAGCGCTTTGGCCAGCCGCCAGCTGATAATTGGCGCTTTGGGCTTGCAGCACATTGCTAGCAGCAGGATCGCTGATTGTTTCCAGCAAGCTAAATTCGATTGGATGTTGGCTTGCGTTGACAACGGTTGTTTGAATGGTGATCGTGGCGCTAGTTTCATGAATTTCGCTAGTGACGAATGTGCCATAGCGGGCGACATGCACTTGGGCGGTTTTGCTCAACCAAACGTGGCGATAAATGCCAGCGCCCTCATAAAACCAACCTTCTTCAGTGGTGGCATCGGCGCGTACTACCACCACATTTTGGCCGCCATAATTCAGATAATCGCTGATATCGTAGCTAAAACTGGTGTAGCCGCTTGGCTCGTTGCCCAGATAAAAGCCATTGACCCAAACTTTAGAATCGCGATGCACCCCATCGAATTCGAGGCTGATGCGTCGCCCAAGATCGTCGGCGGGAATTACAAAGGTTTTGCGATACCAGCCAACGCTATTGGCGGGAAACTTGCGGCCAATCGCTTTGTAGCCATGGCTGTGAGTTCCGCGTTGATCGAAGGGCAATTCAACACACCAATCGTGGGGTAGATCGAGCAAACGCCAAGCCCGATCGTCGAACTTGGCTGAGGCCGCGCCGTCGCCATAGCCAGCCTTGGCTAGAAACGAAAAATGACTTGTATCCAGCTGAAAATCTTGGGCGGGGTCGAAGGCATGGCCGAGGGCAAAACGCCAGCCTTGATCAAACAGAATTCGTTCGCGGGGTGGGTTGCTAATCATCGCTGATGCTCCATGCTGCTGTACATCGTTGTTTGCCAAGCAGCGCTTAGTTGCTCAAAGCTTACGCTAACGCGATACTTTAACCAGCAAGTCTACAGGCTATTTTACTAAAGTTCTTCTAAAAAATAGCCTGTATTTCAGAATCAGCCAAGATTGTTGCGCGAGTGGGAGCAATGATCAACGCCAGCCAGCAAAGAGCGCCACACTGCCGATGCGCTTAATCTCATAGCGCTGAAAAGCTTGTTGCAGCATCGTTTCAAGTTTGGCGAGGGTATCGGTTTGGTTGGCGAAAATTTGGCGATGATTGTAAATACCCATCAACCGTCGGGCCGTAGCGCTATGGAATGGTTCGCTAGCGCTTAAAATTGTTGCACCAAACAGTACACCATTGGGAGTTAACAGCTCAGCTAGTCGTTGTAGCACTGCACTTTTAATTTCAGGCGTGCCAGCGATGCAATGCAAAATATAGCCCAAACCAATCGAATCGAACTGCTCAGTTAATGGCAATGCTTGCATAATCGAAGCGCGAACGGCTTGCGGTTGCCATTCGCTCAGATTAGCTGACGATTGGATTAAGCACTCAGGATTAACATCGAGCAGCACCAATTTGCTTAATTGCTGTCGATTCAGGGTTTCGCGCAATAACAAACCGCTGCCTGGCCCAATATCCAAGTGCTGGTTGCCGAGATGTTGGCGATACCATTGCACTAAATTGGGCTTGGGGCAGCGCCAAATAAAACTATCGGAGATGCCATGAACTAGAAAATCATAGAACTTTAAAAGATTGTTGTTGTAGATCCGCGCACTAGCTGGTAAATCGCTCATTAATTGCTCCCAAAACACCTAAAACTTTCAATTGCATCTTAACAAATTTCTGCTAAAAAATAACTAATAAAAACGTTTCCATGTGTGAGGAACACTATGCAACGCCGCTTTCACAATCCAATCATGACGGGCTTTTATCCAGATCCAGCAATTTGTCGGGTAGGCGAAGATTATTATCTGATTCACTCGACCTTTGAATATTTTCCAGGCGTGCCGATTCATCATAGCCGCGATTTGGTGCATTGGCGGCAAATTGGTCATATTTTAGACCGCCCCTCGCAGCTCAACCTCGACGAAATTCATCCATCAGCAGGAATTTTTGCCCCAACTATCAGCTACCACGATGGCACGTTTTACATGATTACCACCTTGATTGCTGGTAAAGAGCGCCATGGCAACTTTATTGTGACTGCTCAATCACCAGCTGGTCCATGGTCAGACCCCTATTGGCTCGACGCTGATGGGATCGATCCCTCGCTCTTTTTCGAGGATGGCAGGGCTTGGTATGTGGGCAATCGTGGCAAAGCCAACCCCGATTATGTTGGCCAATGTGAAATTTGGCTACAAGAGCTTGATTTGACCACAATGCAATTGATTGGAGAGCAATCGGTGCTATGGCGGGGAGCACTCCAAGGTGTGATTTGGACTGAAGGTCCGCATCTTTACAAAATTGATGGTTGGTATTATTTGATGATTGCCGAGGCTGGTACGGAATACAATCATGCCGTGACGATTGCCCGCAGCAGCGAATTAACCCAAGGCTATGAAGGCTATCGCGCCAATCCAATTCTGACTCATCGCCAACTTGGCCGTGATTATCCGGTGATGGGTACTGGCCATGCCGATTTGGTGCAAACTCAAAATGGCGAATGGTGGATGGTGCTGCTAGCCATGCGCCCATATGGCGGCGAATTTTATAACCTTGGCCGCGAAACTTTTCTAACTCCAGTGCGTTGGGAAGAAGGCTGGCCAATTATCAGCCCTGGTACTGGTAAAGTTGAGTTGAGCTACCCCGCGCCCGATTTGCCGCTGCAACGCTGGCCAGTTCAGGCCGCATGCGACCATTTTGATGGCGAAAATTTAGCCATGCATTGGATGTTTTTGCGCACGCCGCGTTCGCAGTGGTGGAGCTTGAGCGAACGAGTTGGTTGGTTGCGCATGCAGCTGCGGCCTGAGCAAATTAATCAAATGGTCAACCCCAGCTTTGTTGGGCGACGGCAGCAACATATGAACTTTTTAGCGCAAACTGTGCTGGAGTTTCAGCCACAGCAGCCGCAAGAAGTAGCCGGCATGGTGCTGATTCAAAATCATAACTATCAGGTGCAATTTGTCATTACTGGTGAGCAGCAAGCAAGCCTGATTGTGTGTCGCAATGGCGAGCAAGAATGTTTGGCGCAAGTGCCAATCGCCAGCCAGCGCAGCTATTTGCGGATTGTAGCCTATGGACAGGAATATAGCTTTTTTGTGGCTGAGCAGCCCGATGCATGGCAACCAGTCTTCGAAAATCTCGATGGTCGCTTTTTGAGCACGCCGGTTGCTGGTGGTTTTGTGGGCACAGTGATTGGCTTGTATGCCAGTAGCCAAGGCCAAACCAGCCAAACCGTGGCCGATTTCGATTGGTTTGAATACCGCGAAATCGCCGAGTAGTTGGTTGTTCTCGGCTGAATGTTTGGCGGGCGTTGAGTTTTTCGGTTAAAATACATTCCCCAGTGGGCGATCATGCTGCTACTGTGGGAGAAAGTAGCGCTCATGACTCGTAAATCGAATAAACCTAAACGCCCGCCAACGACGAACCCACAACGCCCTGCTCGACCGCCTGCCAAACGCACAGAACGCTCGCATCAAGCGCGTAAGCCTACGCCGCAAGGGCAAAAACCAACCGTGGAGCTTGAGCAAACCGTTTTGCCTGATATTGTCAAAGAAATTCGGCAATTACGCTCGCGCGATGCCCGCGACCGAACGGGAACCTACTATATTGAAGGGGCGCGAATCGTTGCTCAAGCAATTAATGCTGGTTTGCCGCTGGAAATTGGGGCGATCTCGCTGGAATTGCTCTCGCGTACCGAGCACTCTGCTGGCACTGTCAGCGCTTTGCGCAAAGCTGCCAAACAGATGGTTGAACTCTCGGCAAGTGCCTTTGCAGGTATTTCGTTCAAAGAAAATCTGCAAGGTATCGGGGCCGTGGTCAAATTGCAGCAAGAGCCGCTGAGCAATGTTCAATTGACTGATCGACCTTGGGTGGCCCTGAATGGGGTTGGTAACCCTGGCAACTTGGGCGCGATTATGCGTACCTGTGATGCAGTTGGTTGCGAAGGCCTGATTTTGATCGGCGACACGACCGATCCGTATCATCCGGCGGCGATTCGCGCCAGCATGGGTTCGTTGTTTGCCTTGCGCATGGTGCGCACAACCTTCGATGAATTTTCCCAGTGGAAACAAACCAATGGCTATCATGTGATTGGCACGACTCCCGATGTTGAGCAAGAATACCAAACCATCAGCTACCCAAGCCCGGCGATTTTGCTGATGGGCAGCGAGCGCTTGGGTTTATCGGTTGGCGAGCAAAGCGTCTGCGATACCTTGGTACGCATTCCCATGGCTGGCACCTGCGATTCGCTGAATTTAGGGGTGGCGACTAGCATTGTGTTGTATGAAATGTTTCGTCAACAACGCTTGGCGTAAGCTAAATTTGGCCTAATTTGTAATCCGACTGGCTTGATTAAGCTAGTCGGATTTTTATGGCTAAAACTACAAACAGCCCAGTTGGGCCGCTTGTAGGAGAGAAGAGTGTGTGTGAGGAGGAAGGATTTGACCATAGTATGCCAGCGTCAGCTTACCGTTAAATTAACGAGCGCCCTAGCTGATCGAGCGAGTTGGCGTAGCTTGGGCAATGATTGGGAAATCGATTAGTTGATAGCTATCAACGACTTTTATATGTTCGTGGAAGAACCATGATTGACGACCATTGAGGCATTGGCCCAATAAAACGATTAAGGCGACCGGCGCTGAAATAAGCAGTTGATGAGTACGATAGGATTCTGGTAGCATATCAACTACGTCGATAATGAAATTGACGATAGCTGATGCATCTTTTGAGTCGGTAATGGTTATTTTTTTGTTGTTTGGGTATATTTTTAGCACACAGCCAAGGTCATCGATATGATTGTTGGTATAATTATCCATTGCTTTGATGACTTTATCCGAATTTTGCGTTCTTACAGTGCAGATATTTAATATACAATTTTTTGAATTATTATCTGAAATATGAAATGAATATTCTAAATCAGCGACTGAATGTTCATCTAAAGATAACTCCCATTCCGATTTATTATTATTACTGAAGTTTATTATTTTTAGCCGATATGTGGTGGCTAGATAAAAAGTTGCCCCAAACATCAATGCTGGGAAATAGCCTAAGTTTTGAGTATTCAACGTTAGTGGATGCGCAGCACCGATCCATGCTCTAAGATCATATAATGCTTCTTGACCTCGTTGCCATGTATCAATCTTTGCATTGACATTTTGTTGATAATCGCGCCAATCAAGTACCAAATCAGCCTCAATTTTCGGAATAGCCCTCTGTTCTGATTGAAATTCAAGAACTATTGGATCTGAATTAGATTGAAATTTGGTAGCTATAAGTTGCTTGGCAATTATTCTGGCATGCGCTTGGGCAGTATGGTTACTATCGATTGATTTAATTTGATCTGAATTAACCAGGCTTTTGCAAATATATTGGTAATTTGGATGAATCCCAGCTGGCTTTTCGGAAAAAACGCCTTTTTGTTGAGCAATATTATTTTGAATCCACGATAATTGTGTATTATCCTCCTGAGCAGGCTCGATTTGATTGAACCACACCGCATAATAATCGTAATCTGTGGCATATTCGCTGCTTGTAACAATGCCACGTAATTTTAGTTCGATTTCAAAGTATTGACATAGTTCGCTTTTATTTGTTGGTAACCAAACTCTTGGTGGCGATTTTTCAAGCAGTTTCTTTTCAGCGTTGTAGAAAATATTAGTTGTATTGTTGTTGGTTGTATTGTTGGTTGTATTGTTGGTTGTATTGTTGTTAGTTGTATTGTTCGTCGTATTGTTGTTGGTTGTTATATTTCCATAATTTATCCCAGCGGCAACCCCAACTGGAGAATTATCAATATTAATGGCTGAAGCTTGTTGCTGTGGCGCATCGTTGTTTTGGGCAGGGGATGGTGGTTGTGATTCAGCGTCGGCGTGCATTGATAAGGCTCCTTATGCTAGCGTAGGATATAGTTCGAACAAGCGTGTCTAAACTTTTATTTTACATAGTATTGATATTTATTGAATACATTTTACCATTCCTGCCAAATCTTATAAGCGTTTAAAACCACAAACGGCCCAGTTGGGCCGCTTGTAGGAGAGAAGAGTGTGTGTGAGGAGGAAGGATTTGTTTGTAGTATGCCAGCGCCAGCTTACGGCCATCCTAACGAAAATCAGTGGTGAGAGTCCTATTGTTGGTATAGCCTGATGACCCAGATTGGCCCTGACTGATGGGTATAGATGTAAAAATTAACCTTTACAACTATACCATTATAACTGTAAGATTGTGTCAACCATAAATGCCAATTCATTGTCTAAGCTAGTGCTTGCTATTATCAGATTGATCCTACAATTGTCAATAGTTTGTCGATAGTAGAAAGGGTATTGGTATGACCCAAGTAGAAGCAGTAGTTGTGTATCTCAAGACGAGTGGAATTCAAACGTATATTTTTAGTAGTAACCGGCTGCGTGAGAATATTGGCGCTTCCTATAGCATCAAACGGGCTACATCCAAACCTGATGGTGCTGTTATTGGCTGGATTGATCCACCTGAGATTGAGGCGCAGGTGATTTTTGCTGGTGGTGGGCATGCTTGTATTGTATTTTATTCTCAGGTGAATGCCAAACGATGGGTACGTCAGTATAGCTTGAGGATGCTCAAGGAAGCAGCTGGGTTGCGCTTTGCGGTTGGTATGTCTGCTCAATTTGCTTATTCGCCTGATAGTTATGATATTAAAACCTATATCAAACAAGCTCGTGAAGATTGCGAACGGGCGCAAAATGCCTATAACACCACACCTGCCACGCTTGGTTTGGGCGTAACAGTAGCCTGCCGATCAACTGGTTTGGTTGCAACCCAACAGCGCAATCTGCTCGATGGCGTTCCTCGCGATCCAGGTGATTATCCAATTGCACGCGAGATCGTGACTAAAACCCAGCTTGCCTCAAAAACTGGGGATACCGTCGATCCGGCCATGGCGGATCTATTGCACCAAATAGATGCTTTTAAGCTCATTAATCAAAAGTACAGCATTCCTCGTGATTTTGATGATTTTGGTCGCACGACTGGTAAATATAGTTATTTAGCTGTAATCCATGCCGATGGTAATGGGATTGGTAATCTGATTCGTGGTTTGGCCCAGATCAAAACGACCAATCAGCGCTATATTAATTTTTATCGTGCCCTTTCGCAGTTAATTAATCGTTTGGGTGCTGATGCGATGAATGCGACGGTAAAATTTCTGGGAGATAATCTGCGTGATCCAGCGTTCAAGGAATTAACTCATCACTTAGAGATTGATCGTGATACCAAAAATCCATTTTTTCCGCTGCGTCCACTGGTCTATGGCGGCGATGATATTACGTTTGTGTGCGATGCTCGCGTAGCTTTTCATGTGACGGAAGTGTTATTAGCACAATTTACTGAGCAGAGCAGGGAATTAATCAAAAAATTGAAACAAGAATTCCCTGAAGAAAGTAGTTCATTTCCACATGAACTGAGTGCCTGTGCGGGAATTACGATTTTTCGTACCCATTATCCATTTGCTCGCGCTTATGACTTGGCTGAGGAACTATGTGCCTCAGCTAAGCAACTAAGCGCAACCGTTTCGCAGAAACAATCGAGCGCTTTGGATTGGCAAATCGCCCCAAGTGGTCGCATCGATAAGCTCGAAGCATTGCGGAATACAGAATATAGTCTAAGCGCGATTGAATCGTTGACGTTGCGGCCAGTAATGCTTGAGCAGACTCCTCAAACATGGCGAACATGGGCGAATGTTAAACAGGCAGTCCAAGATTTTAGCCCGATTTGGCAAGAACGACGGAATAAATTAATTGCCTTTCAAGATATCAACCGTCAAGGTTCGCAGGCTACTAAGCAGTGGCAAACTAATTTACGTGCTCCGTTGACGTTACCCCAATTCGCAGGTTTAGCGCATCAGGAGGCGTGGGCCGTTGATGATCTCGATCAATCGCGACCCGTTGCTAAGCAGCTTGCCCGCTATTTTGATGTGATCGAATTAATGGAGCATTATCCGCCATTGGCTGAAGTACAGGGGGCATAGCATGAGCCTGTATTATCTTAAAATTGAGTTGAAAAGCGATGCCACCTTTGGTCGTGGCGATGGCATTGCGGGCTTGGTTGATGTGGAAGTTGAACAGGACTGCTTTGGGTTGCCCTATTTGCGTGGGCGCACCTTGAAGGGTTTATGGCGTGAAGAGTGCGAAAATTTAATTGCCATCCATCCTAATGGTAAATTTTTGCAGCATGAATGCAATAAGCTCTTTGGGATTGGTGGGAGTATAACCGATGCTAGCGGTTTATTATACGTTGGCGATGCCTGTCTTCCCGATCTCGTTCGCGTGGCGATTCAACAGGCGCACCTCAATCCCCATGAGGTTTTAACCAGCCTAACTGGTGTGCGCCGCCAAACCAAGATCGATGATAAAGGTATTGCCGATGCCTATACTTTACGAGCAATGCGGGTGATTCTGCGGACTACTACATTTATTAGCCCAATTACCTGCCCAGCATTGTCTCAAGCACAAGAATCGATCTTGCTGGCTGGTTGTTATGCCTTGCGCCACCTTGGAACAAGCCGTAATCGTGGCCGTGGTGAAGTTCAATGTCGCCTGTTCGCTCACGATGGTAGCGAATTGAGCCTTGTCATGTTGCCTGATGTTATGGAGAAACCGGCATGAATGCATTGATTGTTGATCTCGTGACTCAGCAGCCAGTCTTGGTCAGTGCCCTTGAAGGCGACCCCAATAGTGCTACCAGTTTTAGTTATATTCCAGGCAGTGTTTTGCGTGGAGCATTAATTAGCCTTTATCTGCAATCAAAAGGCGCTGAATATCAACTTGACCCACGTAATCAGTTGTTTTTTAGTAATCGGGTGCGCTTTTTACATGCCTACCCGCTTGAGTCAACCACTAAAAAGCGTATGCTCCCAATGATTCAGAAACGCGACGTGCATGATCAAGCAGCCTCTGACGCTGAACCTAAACAAGCCAAAGAACCTCGATATGAATGGTTTGGACAGCAATATACCTTCGATACTGTGCGCCATTTGAATATTCACACCACCCGCAATCGGGCCAAGGGGCGCAGCCTGCGTGGCAGTGGCGCGGTGTATCGCTATGTGGCAATTGCTCCAAATCAGCGGTTTCGGGCAATTATCCTTGGTGATGTTGCTCATCTCCAGGTGCTTGAAGATTTATTGCGTGCCCAATCGCGCTTATCCATGGGCAAAGCTCGTAGTGCTGGTTATGGCGAAAGTCATATTATCAAGGTAACCCATGATCCAACGTGGCATGAATTGCCATATGTTCCAACCAATCCACTTCCAACAACTGAAACCGTGACCATGACCTTGTTGAGTGATGCAATTATTCGCGATCAGTATGGCCAATATGGTCGAATCGGCGCTGACCCCAGTGGTTTGGCGGCAAGTTTTGGCTTGCAAGCAGGCCAACTTGATCTCAAGGCCTCAAAATTACGCTATACCGTGCTTGGTGGTTTTAATCGCACTTGGGGCTTGCCCTTGCCGCAAACTCCGGCTTTGGCAGCTGGTAGTGTGTTGGTTTGGCAGCAGGCTCGCGCCGATTGGCTAGCCCTCGTTGAGCAAGGCATTGGCGAACGGCGCAATGAAGGCTTTGGCCGGATTAGCCTTGATGCTGCATTGCAAGATCATGTGGTTAATTTGCAAAACCACCAGCCGAGCTTTAACTCCAATGACGGGCTTTTGCCGACAACATCGACCCAAATGAACTTCTTTGAGCCAGAATCGCGCAAACTTTTACAGCTGATGGGTGAGCGAATGTTGCGCCAACGGCTGGATCAACGCTTAATCGAATTGATTGGGGATTGCCAAATCAAGCACCAATCGGATTCACGCAATAGTTTATTGGGGCGAGTTGAGTTATGGTGTCGAGACTTACTAGCCCACATTCAATCCTTGGCACTGCATCAAACAACGAATACCTCTGTTGATTCGGTTTTTGCGATATTTCGAGAGACAATTGATCAAACTGCCCAAATTGCTCGTCAGCATCTACGCGCAACTAGCTTGGCTAATGGTCAATCACTAGAAACCTTGCTAAAACTTGACATCACTGAACTACTTAAGCGCTGGCAGGTTGAGCGCTTACAACTTGGCGATCATCTAGCGCAACTCACTCCCCAACTTGCTTTGGAATATCATGCCCGCTTGATTATTGCAATTGTAACGATGGCTCGTAAGCAGCCTTTACTGAAAAAGCGAGGTTGAGATGGCGTTTGATTTTTATGTGCCCACTAACCCAGACTTACTCTATAAAGACCGTGAAACCCGCTATATCTTTGCACGAACGCTGATTCATGGGCGGCTTGAATTGCAATCGCCCACCTTAATTAGTAATGGTGCGAGCGATTTACCAACCGATATGGCCTTGCTGCGCGATTTGGTTGAGGCTCGTGCGTTAATTCCAGGTAGCTCGATTGCTGGAGCACTGCGAGCCTATTTGAAGCAGTTTGGCTATGATGCTGCTGCGTTATTTGGGGCAGAATTATCGCATGAAGCGAGTGAGGGCGATCAAAGTGCGCTCTTGGTGAGCGATGCGCTGAGCACCACGATTGTCGCATCGATGGTGCGCGATGGCGTGCGGATTGATGGAGCCACCCGTACTGCTAGCGCTGGGGCTAAGTATGATCTGGAGTTGTTGCCGGCTGGCACATGCTTCGATTTGTATTTTGAGTTGCTCCATGAAGTGCCGTTCGATGCTGAAAAGAAATACCCAAAGTGGGATGATTCGATTAATTATAATCAACAACGACTTGAACTATTGGCCCAAGCATTATATGGCTTGGAAGCTGAACAGATTGCCTTGGGTATGCGTAAACAGCGGGGTTTAGGCTTGTGCAAAGTCACCAATTGGCAAATTTGGCATTATCGTTTGACTGAGCCTAGGCAAATGTTGCAATGGTTGGAGTTTGATCGGGCAAAGCCCCCAGAAGCCCACTATACTGGACCAAGTATCGGTGCAGGCTTAGATCTGCCATTGGCTCAATTGCCTCGAAACCAATGCCAGATTCAGGTTGAATTTGGGCTTGATCAATCGTTGCTGATTCGTTCGGCGAGCAGTGACCCTTATGCACCAGATGATCGCTACCTCGAAACCCGGTTAGCCGATGGCAAGCTCTATCCGGTGATTCCAGGCACCAGTTGGGCTGGCATTATCCGCCATCGAGCTGAGAAGATTTTGGCAACCCTCAAAAACAACGCCCAAACTCTGCCCGCTCCTGATGGATTGATCTCAGCATTATTTGGCTATGTGGCAACTGATGCCAAGGCACGAACCAGTAAGGCTCAAAAAAGTCGGGTGCGCGTTCACGATAGTTTAATTTACCCAGCAGATACCGATTATATTCAAACGCGGATCGCGGTTGATCGGTTTACTGGTGGGCCATTCCCGAGTGCCTTATTGGCTGAACAACCAGTTTGGGGCTTGCCAGAGACCAAGATATTCCTCGACCTAACAATTCAAGATGCTAAGGATTATGATCTTGGGTTGCTCTTATTGGTGATAAAAGATCTTTGGCTGGGTGATTTGACGGTTGGCGGCGAGCAAAGTATCGGGCGCGGTGTGTTGACTGGACAGGCATTCAACCTGTGGATTAACGGTGAGGCTTATCATTTTCGCCAAGCTGATGGCCAATTAATGCTTGAGCCAAAAACTGCTGATGCATTACAAGCGTTTGTTGCTAGCTTGTTAGAGGAGGGCTTAAATGTTTCAACCAATCCCAATTGAGCCACAGATTGATTTGGTGGCATGGTTGCAAACCCAAGCCGAAATCAACTACTGCCAATGGTTATTGGCCCATAGCCTTGATTGTGTCATCTGGGGCAAATTTGAGCATGGCAAACTCCAGTTGGGTTGTGATGCTGCAAAACTCAACTTTGATACCTTGCAACAATGCCGAATCTTTGGCCCCAAGGCTGAAGTATTGCTGTGGCCAAATACGAACGGTTGGCAAGCAGTGGTAATTACTGATCCTGTTGAATCAGACGAATATATTGATGAATGGCAAATGCTATGGGGCATCGCTGGCGAACCATCCAAAACATTTAGCGGCTTTACCAGATTAACCGATGGGATTCAAGGCATGCAACATACCTTACCCTTGCTATTTGAGCCGCAAGATCGTTATTTTGGGCAAGCTGATGACCAACAACCTAAGCATCGGCCCGCTCGCTTGAAGGTGCGCCATATTTTAGATTTTGATTCCAATACTGGAGCCGCCTATATTCGAGCCAGCCGTTTAGTCGAATTAAGTGCTAAGGAGATTGAGCATGGCGACCGTTCCTGAACATTTGCATGAGATTAATGCCCGTGAGGCCTTTGCGCCCTATAATTTTATTCCGCTGCCCGAAA
Organism: Chloroflexota bacterium; assembly: GCA_020161265.1. Taxonomy (NCBI): domain Bacteria; kingdom Bacillati; phylum Chloroflexota; species Chloroflexota bacterium. Next base: position 131,996 of record JAIUOC010000001.1, read on the forward strand.
AAGCTGTGCCTGCCGAAGTGGTTTTAGAGCAACAGCGGGTTGTGATCAAAGCTGAACACCAACCGAAAGAGGCTCAATATTTGGTGCGCCACGATCAATATTTTGCCGATCGGCATACCGGCACAATTACTTGCACCCTCAGAACTGAAACGCCGTTGTATGTGCGTTGTGGGTTAAATGCTAGGCAATTCAAGGATTCAATCCAAGAAGTTGAGCAGCAACAGCAATCGAATGAAGCCCGTACCGCTCCAACCAAAAATAAACCCGATTTCTTTGCCTCACCTGGTCAACGTGCGGTCATTCCTGGGAGCAGTTTACGCGGCTTAATGCGCAGCTTGGTCGAAATTGTGAGCCATAGCAAAATCGATTTGGTCACCCGCAAGTATTTATTTTTTCGAAGTGTTGATACTACAAACTTAGGTATGCACTACCGTCAGCGCATGACCAACCAAGTGCGGGCTGGTTTTTTACGTTTGCAAGCTGATAATAGCCGGGTGATTGAAGAAACTGAATTTTATAAGCTTCCAATTGCTGTTTTAGAAAAGCATATTTGGCAACGCTATACCAACTATCGCAGCACTAAGTTACCAAATGAACGATATCAATATACGACGATTTGGGTTTTACCACTTAATAAGTATAAAATTAAAGAAGTAAGCCTGAGCCAACCTCAAGGTAACGATTGGCTACCTGCAACTTTAGTGATAACTGGCAATGTGCCTGGTAAAAAGCATGAATATGTCTTGATTCAACAACGACCGCAACAGGTGTTTCGCCTAGAAAACGAACAACTTCAACGCTTTCACGATGAAGATCAGTTGAGTCAATGGCAGACTCAAGCATTTCCCCAACGGGATAAGTTAAGGAAGCGTAAAGGGGAGTTGCTCGATGACCAACCAATCTTTTTTATTGTCGATCCCGCTAATCCACAGAAAGTTAGCTTTTTCGGGCGGGCCGGAATGTTTCGCTTGCCCTATACTAACAGCCCCTACGATTTGATTCCACCGCATTTGCGGGTTGGTAGTGATGATGCCCCAATTGATCTAGCCGAAGCGATGTTTGGTTTTGTGCATCAAGAAGTCAATGTTGAGCCTAACCAGATTACGAGTTATGCTAGCCGCTTACGGTTTAGCGATGCCAAGCTGGTTAATCAGCAACTGCCTGATGCTGAGCTATGGGATACTGAAATTACTCCGCCGATTCTAGCATCGCCAAAACCCACAACCTTCCAACACTACCTGACCCAAGATGCAACCGACCGTCAATCATTGCGCCATTATGGCGACGATCGCAATGACACAACCATTCGGGGTTATAAACAATACTGGCATCATGGCCGATTTGCGGCTCAAGATCGGCATAAACCTGATGCTAATGCTGATTCGACCCAAACCACCCGTATGCGTCCAGTCAAATCGGGAGTCGAGTTTCAATTTCAGATTGGCTTTGAAAATCTGAGCGATGTGGAGTTAGGAGCCTTAATCTATGTGCTTGAACTAGCGGCTAGCCCCAACCATCGCCTAAAACTGGGTATGGGCAAGCCGTTTGGCTTTGGCTCGATTGCAATTAACTATCACATTGCGACCACCAACCGCCAAGCCCACTACAGTCAGTTGTTTAATCAAGGCCAGAATACTTGGCTGCGAGCTGAACGCGATTGGATTGATCAGGATTTACTGGCTAAGCAGCAAGCCTTTTGTACTTATATTCTGCAACACAGCGGCGAGCAAGAGCGCGGCTTCAGCGAATTCAATCATATCCCACGCATCCAGCAATTGCTTGCCATGCTCGAATGGGATGTAGCACGCTTTGAACAAACTGAGCCACGATCATGGGCCGAACTTGTGCGCTATATGGAAATTGAGCGGAAAGAGGATGGTAGAAAGCGTAATGAATATCGGGATCGCCCAGTGCTCCCTACCCCATTACGTGTGATCAAGCGAACCCCGATTAAACCAAAAAAACCTGAGAAGCCGCTCAAAGTCAATCAGACTGTTTCTGGAACGATTGTTGGTCGGGTAAATAGGCAGGTTTGGGATGTTCGACTAGATAATAAAAAGCTCGTCTATGCAAAAATTATCGGTAATTCGATTAATCCCCAACATCTCAATAATGGCAAGCGCGTTGATGTACGCATTGTCTCGCTTGAAGACGATGCAGTGCAGGAAATTCGTAAAATTCAATAATTTGGTTTGGCGGTGGATGGTATTGTGCAATCCACCGCTGATTTTATACCCCACCAAAATATTGCTTGGCTCACGCTTTAGTATTTGGTAATACATGGATTAAACTTTTGGTCGTTGGCAATGCCATGGGTTATAATTGATATTTATCTAGATAGGAGCACCACTGAGTATGAAGTTTGTGAGAATTGTCGTTTTGCTTTTGTTGATCCATGGGATTATGCCAGCCGCAAGTTATGCCAACCCCGATGTGCCGCAGGCCGCCACCCTCGAATGGGATCGCCTGTATGTTGCAACTTCTGAAGGAACTGATGTTTGGTTGCGAATTAAGGTGGTCGGTGCTGGCCCAACTGAGGCAGTCAATCTTAAATTTATTTATGGTACCAAGGCGCAGAGTGCAACTCCTGCCGATGATTATGCTCCCATCATGGCAAATCAGGGAACGATCACTGGGCTTGATCGTTTTGCCCTGATCCGCATTGATATCTATAACAACAGCCCTCAGTATTGGGAACCTTACGAAACCTTTCAGGTTGAGCTACGCTCGGATGCCGCCAATACAGTGATTAGTGGTCAACCACGCATGACGATTGGGATTATTCGTTCACGGATTATGAATCCAGTGGTGGGGATTTTAGAATCGTGTATTCACGTTGATGAGCCTCAGGATAATTATCCTCAATCGGCTGGCGAAATTAATGCCAACGGCGGGTGGTGTAATAGCGATTTTATTGATGAGCCAGCGCGAGCACTTGATTATTATCGCATTACGCAAACAGCAGGCGGAAAATTAGATATTCGGCTGGAAAATACCACGCCTGATCAACACGATCTCGATTTGTATCTCTATTACCGCGATGGGGAAGGCAATTATCTGCTCTATTTGCGCTCAACCAATGCTGGGCAACTAGCAGATGCGCTTTTAAATGCACCAATCGCTGGTAATACCAACTACTTGATTGGGGTCTATTGGGCAACTTCGACTGGCACTAAACCTCCAACCTATCGTTTAAACGTTACGTATAAACCCTAAACGATCCACAAGGCGCACGCAGGCCGAAACCGCGAAGCACGCGAAGAACACGAAGCAAGGAAGATAAGCGAGATGGGGTGAGCAATTGTCTGAATTGCCCCCAATCCCTGCGTACCATCCAACCACCATTCGTGCCCTTCGTGTCCTTCGTGGTTAAAAAAGCTCTATGTTCTATGTTCTATGCTCTGCTCCCCAATTCGCGCCACAATCTCGACGGTTTTGAGGCTGACGGTGATGATTTTGCCGATCAGTCGCACAATGTACTCAGGATCGTCGTGGCGATTGGGATCGTTGGTGATGCCCGAGCGCGCATCGGTGCTGACCCGATATTGGTCGATCACCCAATCGAGCGCCGAGCGGTTGCCTAGCTTATATTCAAAGGCTGCCGCCGGAATGCCTGCCAAACTCAGAAAGTTGTTGTAGCGCAGGGTCGTGCGATCTTTGCTGAGTTTCATGCTTTCAACCCGCCAATTCAGCGGTTCGTCGCGGTTTTCGAGCCATTGTAAATTGTATTCTGGTTGTTGCTCGTAGTTGATGTGCAGTTCGGCCAGTTCGCGGCCTGCTTGCGCCAAGGCTTGAAAATTGGCCAAGGCCACAATTGGGATGCGCGGCAGTTCGCGGCGTAAGTTGGCGGCGTAGCGTTCGCGGTAATGCGGCGAGTGCAGCAGCCCATAGACATAATAAAAAATATCCCATTTTGCGATGCTTGGCTCGCTAAGTTGGCTGCGGAAGTGCTCAAGCGCCCAATCGCTGATGTTTTCGCGTTGGTTGCTGCCATCTTCGTCGTAGACATAATATGGAAAGCATTGGGTTTGTCGCCCACCATAATGCAAACAAGGAATGACGTTAGTGATTTGGGCTGAAAATGGGATTTGCGCTTCATTGACAACGCAAATTACCCGATTTTCGCTAGATTCATTTGGTAGAAACTGTGACCATCGATAGATATCTTCGTTAAAAAGCTTCTCAAAAAAATAAAATTGTTTTGTGTATGGTCTGTACATTGAAGATCGAATAGTTTCTGATCGGAATGTTGCTTTAGCACCACGTAGAAGATTTCTTTTTGTATTTCGTACCCATTTAATTTTTGATTCGTCAATATTGAGAAATTGGTCAATATCCTTTGGATTATTTGATCTTAACCAGCGATCTCGTTCACTATTATAAGCTTCAACCATTATAGTTGCTCGCTTATTTAAACCTTCTTGATTAAAGTTGAAAATATAATTATCGCTATTTGAAGCAACTCCGCGACTATATAATGTGAAAATTGCATTGCTCATACCACGTTTTGCATCTTTGCTGCCAATAGGGATGAAGGTATCAAAATCATCTTCTAAGCCATCAGTAAGCCAAGTATGTTTTTTATCGGGCGTAATTTCTTGCCATTCAATCTTCGAGATGGTTTCAGCCTGATTAAGCAGATCGAATTTTTCCTGTTTCTTCCACATTTCGCCAGTGCGGGCATACCAGATTGTGGCGTTACTGTTTTTGCTGACACCACGCTTTTTGATCAAAAACATGATGCTAACCCCAACTTGGATACCAAACACATTGTGGGTTGTGCCGGAAAGTTTGGGATTTTTGCGCACATTACCGCCAAGATCAAGCACATAAATTGCATCAAAATCTTGGGTCAGATGTTTACGCATTCCATCAAAGGCCAAACTATCAATAAAACTATTGTTAGTTACAAATGCGACGATGCCTTCGTCACCATTGCGGGTAATGCGATCAGCCGCCCAACGGAAAGATTTGACGTATGGATCATACAATGAATTATTGAGCGTTGCATAAGAGTCGCGTGCATACGTTGTAGCTACACGCTGATCGATAATTTCATATTTGCGGTTTTTATTATTATCATTCTCGTTAACTTGCCATGCATTGTAAGGTGGGTTGCCGATGATCACAAAAATATCTTGTTGTTGTTGTTTGAGCACGCGCTCGGTGTTTTCGGGCACAAACAAGCCCAATTGCTGGCCTGCGCCAACTTGAGCTAATTCAAAGGTATCGACCAAACAAATGCCATTGAATTCGGCATAACTATTGGTCAATTCATAATACAAATGCTCGATATTCATCGAAGCGATGTAGTAGGGCAATAACATCACCTCGTTGCAGTGTAATTCATCGGCATATTTTTGGCGCAATTTGCTGCGGGGAATTTCGTGCATCACCCGCAGCAAAAAGTTGCCAGTGCCAACAAATGGGTCGAGCACATGCACGCCCGCGTTGCCGAGCGAGGTGTTAAATTCGCGCCGCAACAACTCCTCGACCGAGCGCACCATAAAATCGACAATCGGCTGGGGGGTGTAAACAATCCCGTGGGTATCAGCAACCTTAATCGAAAAACCTTGGAAGAAATTTTCGTAGACCGTGTTCAAGAAATCCTGTTTATGGCTGAAATTCTCGATTGTGGCGGCGGTCGATTCGATTGCCCCATAAAAACGGTCGAGTTCACGCAGAAAATCATTGCGATTGAACGAACGCGAGGTTAATGCCTGAATCACGGTTTCAATTTCGCGGGCAATCACATTGCGATTGACAAAATCGGGATTATTAAACACCTTGCGAAAAATCCGCTCGGTCAACAAGTGCTGAATCAACATCTCCTCAACCGCTGAAACCGAAATATTGGGGTTGATCGCCTCGCGCACCAAGGCCATAAAACGCTCAAGCGCCGTGATAAAACGCTGATTCTTCTCGCTGATTTCGCGCTCGATCAAACGCAGCACACCTTGAGCGAGTTCGGGCACGCGCTCCCGAAACTCGACGACCGCGTGATCCCATTGCAAATACTGGGGTGGCTGATAATTGAAAAACAGCAACAGCGCATCGATCAAGGCATCGGGCTGGCTAATATCGACATCGAGCACTTGGCGCTGATTTTGCCAAAGAATAATCCGTTGGGGAGCCTGAAACAAAATATTTTCAGCGGGATAGCCAGCGGCGAACTTTTTACGCACCTCAGTTGCCAAATCATCGCCGCTATCTTTGGCTTCCCAGACCCCGCGAATCAAGGTAAAACTATCGAGCAAGGCACCATCGGCGCGAATCGAGCTTTTTTTCAAACGGATCGAATACTGTTCGACCAATGTCCAGCCCATCTGGCTAGCGCAAGCGCGGAGCAAAGCCGCAAACGCGGGAGCAACTGCGCCCTCGTGTTGGGCACGGGCCTCGGCCAAACTGCGCAAACTGGCGTAATACTCGCGCACCGCCTTATGATTTGGCTTGATCGACAGCATTGATTCAACCCTCATACACACAGAAGTAGCACTATTGTACGCGAGAGCTGGGCAAAGAGCAACGGAGAGAGAGCATAGAGCATAGAGCATAGAGCATTTTTTTAACCACGAAGAGACACGAATCGCCCGAATGTTGGTTGGATGGTGCGCAGGGATTGGGTGGCAATGCAGGCAGTTGATCGGCCCAACTTCCTTATCTCCCTTCGCGTCCTTCGCGTGCTTCGCGGTTTCGGTCTTCGTGCCCTTCGTGTCCTTCGTGGATCATAGCTGCTCGTAAGATTTTTGGGGCTGCTGCGTTTCCTTGTATATAAACTATCGCTTGAACGCATGAAGGAGCGCCTATGGATCTGATAACGCGGGTTCGTGATGTGTTTACAGCACCGCATCCGCTGGTAGACCCGGCCAGCTTTGCCCAATTCTATCAACAAACCCATGCTGTGGTTTTTCGCTATGTGTATATGCTGCATGGCCAGCCCAAGAGCGATGTTGAAGATTACACCGCCGAAGCGTTTGCGCGAGCTTGGAAGCAGCGCCAGCGATTTAGCGGCGACGATCAGGCCGCACTAGGCTGGATTATTACGATTGCGCGGCGGATTGTGATTGACCAACAACGGCGGGCCACGAGTGCGATGGGCCGACTGTGGGCGCAGCTTGATCGCTCACCGCCGCCGACTCCCGAGCAACAAGCTATTCAGCGTGAACGCCAACATTTGGCACTTGAATTATTAGCGCATGTCTCGCTGACCCAGCGTGATCATCTGATTATGCGCTACTTTTTGGGCTGGCGTGTTCAAACGATAGCCCAACACCTTGGTTGCTCCGAAAACGCCGTATCAGTGAGCATCCACCGCGCCTTGCGGATTCTGCAAACCCAGTATGCAACTTTAGCCGAGGAGCTTTTCCATGACGCATAACCGATCGAACGAACACCTGCCCGTTGATGACGAACCAACCAGCCAAGCAATCGCCAAACTATTACGTGACTTTGGTGAGCATCCGAGTCAAGCATTTCATGCCCGCCAGGCCAATGCCCCGTGGCTAGAGGCGAAAGCACCGAAGCGGCGAGCCAACTGGTATTGGCGTGGCATGCTGATGGCAGGGGTTATGCTGCTACTTTGGTTTAGCTTACCAAGTGGCTTTGTCGCAGCATTGAGTGAGTTTTTTGGCCTGTATCGTGCCCCCTCGGATACGATCGAGTCGCCGCAAAATCCCCCGCTTATGCCTTCTGTGGCGGTGACATTCGAAGAAGCCTCGGCGCTAGTTGGTTTTGATATTCGCACGCCGACGCAGCTACCAGCGACTGTCCAGCAATCAACAATTCGGGTGACGGGTGCGCAACCAACCATGTTTGTGCATATTGATTATCAAGATTCCGCAGGCAATAATCATTTCTCGTTGAATGCCAAACGTGGGCCACTCTACATCCAAATTGGGGCTAGCGCCAACGTTGAGATTGTGCAAGTCGGGAGTGTGAGTGGCGAATATGTGAAGGGCGGCTTTATCGTCAAAGGCACTGTCTCGGAATGGGATTCGTCGTTCGATGCCCAAACCCTGCGCTGGCAAATTGGCGATATCTCGTATATGCTCTCGTCATCACAGCTTAGCAAGCAAGAGTTGATTGATCTCGCAGCCGGAATGGAATAAATCACCTGATTGCTGCTCAGCATCGCCGCTTGGTTGTGCTGAGCAGCATTTGCATGGTCAGCCTCAATTGCAGTATGATCAAACGGGCAATGATCGGCCCCAATGCAATTTTAGGAGGCTTTATGAACTTAGCAGCAACCTGCGAATGTGGCACCGAGTACGATTTGAATTACGTTGAACACGATGGTGGTACGGGCTTTAGCTACGATGCCTGCCCCGATTGTGGCGTTCAACTTGATCGTGAGACCGTCGCTGAGGCAATCAACGCTGACTAACCAGCGGGCTATGCGGTAGGTCATTTAACCACGAAGAACGCGAAGAAGCGCAAAGATCAATAGCTTCGTGCTCTTCGTGGTTTTAATACGTTGGGTTGCTTTGTGGGGCAAGCTTTCGACCTAATTTGATAAATCGACGATTGTACTAGAGGTCTGTTGTTTGCTACAAGCATCATCGAGAAAATAGGTTAGATCAAGCTTGACCGTTTGGGTTGGAGAGACCGTGCGATAGGCTGGTCGCATTTCGATAGTGCCTGTTTGATCGAGCAAATATTTACGTTCGCCAATATGCTGGTAGAGCGGTAAACCAATCGTCAATGGATGTTCGTGATCGATCTTATCGCAGACAACAACATCGCACATTCCAGCAACAAACTTGAATTTATCATCAAGATAATGCGGCTGCATAATAAAATCTTCAAGCGGTAGCCAGCCATTAGCCGTCTGCATCGACACGATCGGATCATTAAGACACGTTAGCTCATAGCCAGGCACAACGATCGCAATGTAATCGGGAAATATCGTTATATGCTCGCCTGTTTCGGTGACGATTGGCTGCGGCTGGCTATTGTTCGCGTTTACACTACATCCGACTGTTAGTATCAGTAGAAACATCCATCCAAATCGGCGCATAGCTCGCTCCTCAACTGCTGATTAGCTTTTGATGCTAACGTCGAGGACTATGGGTTTGTTCCAATAAGTTTGTGGTTGATCCAACGAGCCAAACGAGTTTAACGCAGCGGTGCGGGCGATAAAAGGATACGGGATAATTAATGTAATTCGCAATGCATAACTAAAAATGCTAAATTTGGAGGGCTGTAGGCTCTTTATAGTTTCAGCATTTCGTAGATCACTCTAGGAGAGGAGCGTTCCATGATTAATGATCAACCGATAATCAGCCAACCCGAAAACCTGCGGCTGTTGTATGCTTACCTCAAAGATTGTATAGACCAGCCAGCTGAACGAGCAATCATGGTGCATGAGCGCAATACTGCGTGGTTTGTAATAACGGCAGATCTGGCGGAAAAAGGTCAGATTGGATTAGCAATCCCCTTTGTTTATGCTATAACCGATGCAGAACTGGCGAAACACGCGATTCAGCGCCTAATCCGAGTTGCTACCAACCAGCAACATCTACCCTATGTGCAGCCACTGTTGAACTATGCAATTCAATTAAATGATCGTTCCGATCGCTATCAGGCTGAATTGTATTTGGCTAAGCTGACCATGGATGCTACTGATCCGCCAGCCACTCAGCTGACCGCTACTGTAAGCACTGATGATGCTTCAAAATGCTCCCCTTGAGGAACTCTATGAATATACTTTAGTTATATCGACGGGCGTGTTGCACCAATATGGGTGGGCGAATGAAGCATTGGCATTGCTTGAACATGCTGAGGTTAAGCTCCTTAAGTATATTGATGATCCAGATTGGGCTACATTGCTGATTGAGAAGTTAATCGTCCTTGGCTCAGCCTATGCCAAACAAGGCCAGCGTCAAAAATATCTTGATTGTCTCGCCAATGTAGTACGAGCATACCATCATATTTCTGACGAATGGATATCGCGCCAAGGCAATAATAGTTATTGGGTTTGCGAAGCTTTGCTTAAACATGATGCTTTTGATCAAGCAGTTGCTTTTGCAGCATCAATTAAGCCAATGTATCTTGATATGGTACTCAAAGAGCTGACCAATTATGCCGCTGATCATGGTTATGAAGCGCACGTCGTGGCTTTGATTCGCGGTATATGGCTAGAGAATCAAACCACTGAGTGTTTTTGGATAATCCTTGATGCGCTTCAACCCTTATTGGTCAGTTATCCTTGGCTAAATCAAGCCATGACCGAGGCTGATCAGTGGTGGTTTCAGCAAAACCTGCGCCAAAATTGATTGATCGAGTAAATTAAATAATAAGCAATGGGCTATCTGTTATGAGGATTTTCCCAAACCAATAGCCCATAGCCAATAGCCTATAGCCTAATCATTTTCGTGCTCTTCGTGGATCATTAATCACGATAGCTTCGTGCCCTTTGTGCTCTTCGTGGTTAATAAAATATCAACCCTGACCTCTGGCTCCTGACTGCTGACCCCTCGGAGTTTAGCGCACAATTAATTCGTGGATTGACCACCAACTACCGCCGCCAGTGCTGGTGAGCCATACTCGCAGATAACGGCTATTTTGAGCGGCGAAGTTGATGGTTACTGCTTGAGTTGTGCCGCTGGCAGTGGCTACGGTTGCCCAGCTATTGCCATCATTGGAAACCTGCACTTGGAAGTTGCGTGGATAATCGCCGTAGGATGTACCTGCATCAAGCGTGATTTGACTGAAACTTTGGCTATTGCCAAAATCGACGCGATACCACTGGCCGGCTGCTTGGGGCAAACCAGCGCTCCAACGGGTAGCATTATTGGTATCAATCGCGTTGTTCGTGCTGCCGCCGCTTTCGGTTGATGAAGCGCTGGTTGCCAACGCATTGCCATAAACTTCAACTTCCCACAGTGAGTAGCCCCATTCGGTGGCGCGAGTTGTGGCATAAACGCGCAGATAACGGCCAACGCCGGAAACTGCCAAATCATCGGTTGCGCCATCGCTGTTGCTTGTGCTAGAGATCGAATGCCAGGTATTGCCATCGTTGGAAACTTGCACTTGATAGGCGCGTCCAAAAGCTGCTTCCCACTTCAAAACAACTTGTTTGATCGCATACACTGCGCCTAAATCAACCCGTAGCCATTGCGGATCGCTCCATGTGCTCGACCAACGGGTGGCGCTGTTGCCATCGAAGGCGAGATTTGCGCCATAGCTGCTATTTTCGGTTGATGAAGCAGTTGCGGCTTTGTTGAGCGCTACATTGCCAGTTGGTGTGCTGGGCGTGCCCAAATGGTCGGCGATGGTTTTGAGCAAGGAATCGCTGCTGGTAACAGCCGTATCTTGGCTCAATTCCCAAATCATAATCCCGCCGCCGCCTTTGCTTTTCATCAAATCGATTTTGGAACGCATGGTTGGGCGGCCTGTGTAATATTGGGTTGCGCCGCCATACCAGCAGCTATCGCTATCGGCGGAGCAACCACCAGCGCGTAAGGTGTTGTAGCCATACCAGCCTGGGCGAGCATAAAACGGCACGCCCAAGATCAATTTGGCTTTATTGCTGGTTTTGGTGCTCCAATAATCGAGCGATTGTTGGGCCAAACTATAGGGCGAATGGCCAGCGCCGCCATCACCATCGTAGGCCATGAGCGTAATGTAATCCATAATGTCGATGGCATTGCTAGTTACGCCTGAGCCGCCAGCATTGGTTGCAGCGACTGCCGCAGTTAACAATTTGCCCGAGCCGATGCGATTGCGAATTGCTGACATCGTTTCAAAATAAAAATCGCCAGCCTCAGGATATTCCCAATCAATATCAACCCCGTCGAGATTGTATTGGTTGACAAAATTATTCAGATTATTGGCAAAATTTGTGCGATAGCTGGCGTTGGCGGCGATACTTTCGAAGGCACTATCATCGCCGTCGTTCCAACCACCAACTGAAATCAGCACTTTTTTGTTTTTGCTATGGGCAACCGCTACCAACTCTTGCAATTTGCTGGAGTTTTCGATTGGCTTGAGGCTGCCATCGTTGTTGGGCAACAGAAAAGCGTAGTTAATGTGGGTCAGTTTATCAATTTGAGCGCCGTTGACGCTGCCTTGCCACGATGGCAAATAGCCCACAATTTTATAGGCGATTTGGGCTTGGGCTGATTTGGGTTGATCAAATCCAGCGCCAAAACTCCCAGCCAGCATTATCAAAGCCAACAGCAAATAAACCTTCATGCTCAAGGCGCGTTGACGATTCATTATCAGCTACTCCTTTTAATTAATAGGTAGGGGGAGCGCCACCAATCGGCTCATTGGTGGCACTTGCGAGGAGGCTACTGCTATGGAGCAGTCGCAACGAAGGTGAAGGCTTCCCATGCGCCACCGATCGCATCGCGATTGGCAATCAACACAGGTGAGCCACTATTCAGATCAGTGGTGACATATTTATTGTTAGCGATTGCTTGTAGACCAAAAGTTCCGTTGCCAAGATCGACGCGACGGAATTTTTCCCAGCCCAAAACCCCGCGTGATTGAGCGATCAAGCGCCCACCGTTGTTCAAATCGGCGGCCACATATTTATTATTGGCCATTGACATAAACGAAACCGTACCATCGGGATTGGTGATCATGCGGAATTTTTCCCAGCCTTGAATGCTTGGGCGATTGGCAACCAAGGGATTGTTGCCATAGTTATCGGCGCTGACATAGCTATTGTTGGCCCCGGCTTGCAGCGCAACCCACGAACCTTCTGGCGCATAAGCTCGCACCGTATTTTGAAACTGGGTGTTTGGTTGGAAATAATTGGTGCTGAAGCGTGACCATTTATCGGCAATTGTGGCAGCACTATCATTTAATAGATCTGGTACGGCTTGAGTGTTATTTTGATAGAAGCCCCAGTTGCCGCCGCCATTGACCTTGTATGTCCAGTTAGTCCAGGAAACATTCAATGCATTCAAGCCAGACATGAACTTTTCATACAAATCGTAGTGAGTTGAGAACCAATATTCGCCAGCAAAGCCCGGCACATTCCAATCCTTAGTGAAGGTGGCGTATTTATCCAAGGCACTTTGAATGAAATTATTGGTTACATTCCAATCAGTGACCGTATCAAAGTTGTAGTGGTGTAATTGATACATCACATTCGTCCAGCCATAGGTTGCGGGCGATAAGGCTTGATACCAATCGTAGAAAGCTGCCATCACGATCATATGGTCGGGGTCTTTGGCGCGCACAGCATCATACAAACGATCAAAGAAATCGAATTTTTGGCGTACTTGTTGTTCGTTCTCAGCTTCGCCGTTGCTGAGCAATGGCTCGTTGAGCAAATCGTAGGCGGCTACGGTTGGGTTGCCACGATAGCGGGTCGCCAAGCGTTCCCAAATTTGCACCGTCCAATTTTGATAGGTGGGGTTGGTCCAGAGTTGGTTGGTGCCCGTTTGCCCACATGAATGCCATGGGCAGGCTGCGCCAGGAGCGCCGTGCAAATCGAGCATCACATATAAATTGCGTTTGCTGCTTTCGCTGATCAGCCAATCGAGCTTGCGGAACGATTCAGCATCCGATTTCATCGTGCCATTGGTGTTCATCAGCACCAGCCAATGGATTGGCACACGCACCATGTTCAAACCCATAGCTTTAATGGTATCGAGGTCGCTGGCTTGAATCCAAGTATCTTGGTAGCCGTTGATCAAACTATCGGTGGTGCTTGTGCCAAAGCGGTTGGTTAAGGCTTGGCGCAAATTAAATTCATCAGCAATTTGGGCGTTGAATTCGTGAATTGACCACCAACTACCGCTTGAACCAGTCTGGAGCACGCGAATCAGGCGGGTTACTTGGGTATTATTGAATTGGACGGTTACCACTTGGCTGGTGCCGCTACCACTGCCAACCGTGAGCCATGCATTATTAACAAAAGCTTGGACTTGATATTGGCGGGGATAATCACCAGTTGAGGAGCCTGCATCGATCGTCACGCGTTCGACGGCTTGGTTGCCGCCAAGATCGACTTGGAACCATTGACCATTGGCTTGGGGGGCGTTGCTGGTCCAACGGGTGGCGGGGTTGCCATCAATTGCGGCGGCGGCTCCACCAGCTGATCCGCTAGCAGTCCAGTTGGTGCGTGGCAAAGCGGGGTAGCCTAAGGGCGACATCCAGCCTTCTTGCAACAACCAGCCGCCGAGGTTGGTGCCTTTGAGCGTGACGACAGCGCCATTACCGGAATTATTGCGCACGGTCGCGCCGTTGGCCTTGAGAAAATCGCCAGCCCCAAATGCGGCTTGGGCCTTGGGCGCTGCTGAATGTTGAGCAAAAATACTACAAATAAGACCAAGAACAATAATCAGCCTACTCAGCTTGTTCATGCTGTTCCTCCTTGAACGATTGTCTGCCTGTCGTACAACACTGCTTGGACAAGTCGGGCGCTCAATTGCGGGAATAACTCGGTATCGTTTCCGGAAACGATACCGATGGCATGAATCTTAACACAATTTAATACTTTGTCAAGTTAATGCACTAAGTTTTATTAATGGATTTGGCTTAGCGAGAATTTGCTAGAAGGAGCAGGGTTCGAGGAGTGCGGTGATTGGATTGACAAACCACCGCACCACCGAAGCTGTAGTTACTCTTGTGGGCAAGGATAAGGCCAAACTTGCTTAAACTCCCAGCCAAAATCGCCATCTTGCCATGTATAGGTGTACAACCAAGCACACTCAAGCTCACCCATTTGCCAAGTGATGCTCAGCCCACTCACGCTAATTTCAAACTGCTGTTGATCAAGAATGCTTTGAATGGTTGCCACTTGCTGCTCAAGTTGGGCTTGATCGGCGTTGGTTGGTCGATCAAGCGTGATTGAATAGCTGATGTTTATGTTGCCATAATGACAGCCATTACCTTCACTATTCCCGCGTATTTTCACGCTTGCCTCGATTCCAGCCTGTTGCAGCGCTTGGCGAACCTGGTCTTCAGCATAGCGTGGAACTGCGGAGGTACCAAAATTGATCGAGCCACCACAAGTGAATAATGGGCTATTGGTCGGTCGTGGAATCGTTGATTCGACTACTTCTTGATGCTTACAAACTGAGCGGGCATAATCTGAGCCAAAATAGGGCGATAAGCGTGGATACCATACATGGCCTTGGGCATCTTCGGCGTAATCATAGCCCCATGAACAGCCACCTTTGATCCCACGCCAGGTAATCACCAGCATATGCGCCGGATAATCTAAACTTGGATCTTGGCGTGAATCAACAATAATCGCCTGAAGTTGCTGGGCAATCGCCTCATAGGTTTGCATGGTCTCATCAGCAGGTCGATCAATGAAGAAATGATAGCCCAAGCGAGCTGATTGATAATTACAGCTCGTCCCTGTCCGTAACCAATAGCCCGTGGCGTAGCCCACAATTTGGGTTTGATCCAAGGCAGTTTGCAGCGGAGCCAATTCGGCTTCAGATAATGGTTCGGGGTATCGCGACGGAAAACAATAATTACTTGGAGCAGGCGTTTCAGCTACCTTACAAACCGGGTCACCAACATCAGTTTGTTTGGTCGATGACGTATATTTTAAATACCAAGCATTGCCATCAGGATTGATTGTCGTGGCGTAATCATAATCCCACGAGCAGCTATCCTCGCCAAAACGCCAATAGATGCTTGCGCCTAATATCGGATACTGAAGCCCTGGCTGATTTTGGAGATCCTGCATCAGCGTCTGAAGGATTTGAGCATATTCGAGCAGCGTTGCTTGATCGGTTTCTGGAGCTACCTCAACCTCAAGACTATACATAATCCAAGCAATTGCGTCTGAACAGGTTTGCCAATCGGCGCGGCCATAAACCTCGGCGCTACCTCTGAGTTGGGTTTGAGCAAAGGCGGCTTGGACAGCCTGCTCAGTCGCTGGCTCAAGTGGAATTCGCTCATAGTTGGCTTCGCATGCTTCTCGTGAGCCATTATAGCCATGAACTGGCTGAATATCTGGAGTGATTGTTGGTTCTTCAATTACCTCTGTGATCGTTGGATCGACCATGGTTACTGGAGTTTCCACCTCGGTTAGGGTTGGGATAACGGTTGATTGAGGTTGTTCAGTTGCTAATTCGACTGGCTGCCCGCCTGAACGGTTAGTGATTGATTCGCTAGGTAGCGTATTGCCACAGCCACTCAACCCTACCAACAGCAACCATCCAAAACCAATTCGTTTAAGCCATGCCAGCATACACCCTCCACAAACAAGCTAGATTTCGCCAATACTCTCAGCATAGTCCAACCAAATGGATGAAAAGTGGCGTTTGATTAGGAACTCTGAGACGTTAAATGGACATTTAAAGAGCTTTGTCATTGGGTTACTAGTTCTGGCTTCGTGTCCTTCGTGCGCTTCGTGGATCACATTGGCATGGCCTGGCTTTGGTTAAAAATCTTTCATTAAAAACTATTGACAAATAGCGCCAAAACTACTACATTCGTTAATGAATATTTACAATTATCTTGGGAGCGATTCCGTAACCATCGCTGCTGCCCCTTCCAAATAATTCCACTAGGACTTGTTTCTTTGAATTTGAGACCGATTCCAAGAATGCAAGCCGAGGCTGTTGGGTTAGCACTGTTGAAAACCCAGCACATATCGCAAGGAGGCGCAAGCTTATGCTACGACGAATGTATGCTCGTGGAACATTGTTGGTATTGTTGATCGCCTTGATTAGCCTTAGTGTTGCGCATCGCACGGCCACGCCCAGCGCGGCAGCAGCCAGTTGCGTGGTCAGCTATAAGGTGATCAATCAATGGGCCGATGGGTTTATTGGCGATGTGACCGTTACCAATAATTTGGCGGCAACTACAACTTGGCAATTGAGTTGGACCTTTGCTAGCAATCAGCGAATTGTCAATCTGTGGAACGGCGTTTTGACTCAAACCAATGCCGCCGTCAGCGTGCAAAATGCCGCTTGGAATGGCTCACTCTCCAGTGGGGGTAGCGTTAATGTTGGCTTTCAAGCAACGTTCAGTGGGACGAATAGCATTCCCACTAGTTTTACCTTGAATGGGGTGCTTTGTGGCGAAACCAGTGTGACAATTACTCCAGCAACGACTTCGCCAACCAATACTGTGACAACCCATCCCATTCATACCAACACCCCAACCCAACGCCCACCGACCAACACCCCAACGCCACCAACCGGCACTCTACGTCCATCGAATACCCCAACGATTGCGCCAACTACTCCAACCGTAACGCCCAACAACAATAGCTGTATTGGCGCAATTATCTGCGACGATTTTGAAAACCAAACCGGCATTGATCCCAGTGGATTTTGGCAAGCGCTCTATCCCGATTGTACTGGCCATGGCTCAGTGATGGTCGATAATACCTACGCCAATAGCGGCAGCAAATCAATTATGGTCCATGGCCATAGCAATTTCTGCGATCATGCTTTCTTTGGCAATACCACCGCGATCGAAAGTATTGGCGATCTGTTGTATGGCCGCTTTTATGTGCGCCAAGATTTAGCTTTGCCCGACCATCACATCACATTAATGGCCCTGAAAGATCGCAACGATGCTGATAATGATTTGCGCTTGGGCGGCCAGCAACGTGTGCTCGATTGGAATCGCGAATCGGATGATGCAACCGCCCCATCGATGAGCAGCGCAGGCATCGCCAAATCGGTTACGATTCCGCCCCGTCAGTGGACATGTGTCGAATTCAAGATCGATAGTGCTAATGGCTATTTGCAGGCTTGGGTCAACGGCAGCGAAGTTGAAGGCATGCGGGTTGATGGGGTCGATACGCCTGATGTTGACCAAGCTTGGCGTACTCGTGCCAATTGGCAACCACGCTTAGTCGATTTCCGCCTAGGCTGGGAAAGCTACGGCGGCGATGATATTACCCATAATATTTGGTTTGATGATGTGGCCTTGGCAACTCAACGCATCGGCTGTAGCGCTAGCAACCCAACCACCCCGACTGCTACTCCGCGCCCAACCAATACCGCCACGCCCGTGATTGGCACGCTCACGCCTAGTCCAATTCCCAGCGCAACCCCAACCATCGCGCCCAATGGTATTACTGCTGCAACCACGATTGCCGAGCTTTGCCCGACCTACCGTCAACTCTATATCGATCGTGATTTTCTTGATTATTTGCCGAGTGACGGCAGCGGCGGCCATAACAACATGCCAGTTGATGGCGGCCTGACTGATGCCCAAAAAGCCAGTTTATACGGCGTGAATATCAGCGCCATTCAGAGCAAAGTTGGCAATGGCACATTAACTTTGGGCGAATTGGGAACCCAAGCCTTGGGCCATGTCCAGCGTTTGGTCAATCAAAACTTTCCTAAGAATGCGATTTGTCAGTTGTTGCCACGGCTGATGCTGCTTGGACCAGAAACCGAAGCCGCTACCTTCCACAAAAATAGCAGCAATCCATGGGCTGAAACCGCTGGCCCTGTCAATGCAATTGCCCCTGCTGGCTTTATGCAAACCCGCTGGCCAACCGATGCCCGTACCTATGTGCCAGCCGAAAAAGCCGAACGCGACCGTTGCCACGATCAGCCAACTCATGAAAATAACCTTGGCTGGACGTTTAGCTCAATCGTCGATTCGAGTATTTTGTACGATCCCAATAATCCAGTGTTGAATGCGATTCGCACGAGCACCCACCCAATCAGTGGTTTGCCGATGGGGCCAGGCTTTAGCAGCAATGCGCCGATGCAGGCCACGACCAAACTGCATGAGGAAAATTCGGGGTTTTGGTATCAAGTGATTCAGTTCAAAAATACCAGCACTATTCCCTATTACCTCGATTGTGCCATGATTTGGTGGGTCGGGCCATCGGGCTTATCGTTCGATTTACGTAATGGTCATTATAATAATGAACAACGCCCAGGCCGTGGTTATGGCCACCCGCAACGCGATATCATTGAAGTGGTGTACGATCAAGCCCAAAAGCTCTCGATCTATAGCATTCGTTTGTCGTTCCACGATGAGCCATACAACATGCGCACAGCTTACCCCAACCAATATTGGTCGTTGGAAGTTGGCACGCCGGCCTTTTTGAATGGTCAAGCGCGTTATACCACCTCAGCCGAGCGTCAAGCTTTAATGAATTTGATGTTGAATACGTTGCATGTCGAGCTTGAAACCGATCTCGATCGCAATATTGAGCTATTCGATGCGCTGAAGATGCGCAATCGGGTTTCGAATTAGTAACGAGGGGTCAGGGGTTGATCCACGAAGGACACGAAGAGCACGAAGAGTGAGGGGTCAGGATTTAGTGACAAGGGGCCAGATTTGCATTATGCAACCACTTATAACGTCTGACCTCTAATTACTGGCCCCTGACCCCACTCGCTAGCTACGTCAAAACCTGACCCCTAGCCCTTATTCTTTGATCGATCATAATTTATTCGTCGGAATCCAATTGGGTATAGATTAAATCATCGTCATCCAAATCGAGTTCGAGTGTTTGACTATATTCCTCAAGTTGCTTGGCCAGATGGAGTGGTAATGGTAGGGCGGTGGCATCGTTATGATCGAGGGCATGTTGGCGTAATTTGTGAACGGCCATTGCCCAATCTATTGGAGTATCATCTTTTTGGAGCATTGCTACAGTTAATTCGTAGCAGGCGGGATTCCATGCTAATTTTGAAGGTTGTGGTCGTTTTGTTTTTGGTTTGCCTTTAGGCCCCCAAGCCGAAATTTTAGACATCCGATAGATCAAATTTCTTTGTTGGGAAGGTTTTCCATGAAAACTCGCGAATACTCGCTCGTTAACTTGGAATAATCCAGTTGATCCACCAACCCCGCCATCTTGATAGGCATAGCATTCGGGTGTTTCATGGCCTTGATCGCTGCGAACGCGGATAATGCGTAACCCTGGCCAATCGTGAGCTTGCTCAAGCGGCTGTTTACCAAAGAAGAGGCTGTCACGCGAAATATTGGTGTTACTTGCCCAGCTCCATGTACGACGAATATTCTGGGCTTGGCACATCAATAAGCTTGCTTGATTGGGATCAAGGATGGATTTAAGCTGGTGTTGGATAAATGGTTCAGCATATTTTTGGAAATGCGACCAGGTTTTTTGTGCATTCACCTGATCATTGGCAATTGCGATTAACGCTTGGCGGTACGGTACCCAATCGTTAAACCCAGGGGCCATGACCAACGGGACAGGATTATCTGGAGTTAAGAGCACCAGCACTGGCAATAAGTAGCGTTCTTGACCTAGCTTTTTGCTGTTTTTATTAATCAGCCATAGTCCAATCAGATTTAATGGCTCTGAGAGTGCCTTAAATTTCGGAATACCAGTTTTCAATCCCACTTGGCGAATTCCATCAAGCAGACTGCTAGAGGCGCGATGGGCCAGATTGCTGGGTTTTTCCTGCTCAGTAGGCTCTTCGTCTATTTCGACCTCAATAGCTTTGGTGATAAATTGACTTACCCGATTTGTCTGGGCAAAGCCTTGACGGATTGCTGTTTTGGGGTCACTGCCTTTTGTATGACGATAAGCAGTTTTCGGCAAAATTTCAATTAATGCTAAGGTTGGAATTTGTGCAGGTTTAAGCTTTTGACGAATTTCCATGATGCGCTGTTCGGTTGCTTTCAGCACGTGATCACGTAAATTCTTGCGATTTGCTACATCTAAGGGCCGTTGCATGCTATTTAGCGGATGTATTGAGATCGTTAAGGTCAGTTGCTCAATGCGTTGAGTTGGTTGCTCACGAAGATTCGCTATCCCAAATGCGGCTTGAATCGTGTTGATAAATGTGGTTTGAATCTCCTGATCGTCAGCATAAATTTCAATTGCCAATTGCCGATTGGTTATCGCTGCCAAACGATTAATCTGGGCAGAAAGTTGACTTGGTTGGCGTTTTGGTTCACGATTTTTGGTGTTAACCCGCTTAAACGCTGGAATTCGCTCAAAGTATTGACCAAGACTATCATCAAGTTGTTCAAGCATTTGGGCCCGATCAGGCATGGCTATCCCTGAACCAACGGTATGATACATCGGCATGCGCGTGTTATAAGCAATTGCCATAGCATGATCACGCTGTTGGAGGTAATGCGTTGGGTTATTCATCAGTTGATTAGGATCGCTTACAATTTTTTGGGCATTAAGTTGGGTTAGAATCTCAACGATATTATTAGTCCAAATAAATTCGTAATGGTCATTATTTTTTATACAACGGATTGTAGCAACCTGAAATTGCTTGGCTAGGTTGCTCATGCTTGGTAAATATGGTGTATCAGTTAAAATATAGACGCTGCTGCGTTCACCTGAAGCCAAGCGAGCCTTAGGACTCGCCCAACGCCGTAATCCCATATCACAATAAATGACTGGATATGCTTGATAGGGAACTGTTTGAACAGTTAAGGTAAATAAAATTGAGTAAAATGAGCCACGATGCGCTAAAGGTGGCCATGAGATTAATTCTGCTCCATTATTGCCGGGTGGTAAAGATGCTCTACGCCAATTTAATGGTTCATCGCCATAATATATCTGACCCTCTTGGCAAATAGTTGCGGCGATAACCTCTGGGAGTAAAGCAAAATGGTGTGGAAATGCCGCTTGTGCTGTATTAAAAGCGTTTGTTGTCCATTCAGCTAAATTAATTGTACTATGTTCCCACTGAATATGATGAGTTTGAATATTAGTGAGAGCATAGTTTAATATATCTTTAGAAACAGAATGAAACGTCACTTTCGCCCAAGCATGAATAATATTGACTAATGTTGCTGGATCAATGTTTGATCGGGCATAGAGCCAAATATTTTCTGAATACGTCACATTCCGCCCAATATTGATGATATCAGGAATTAAAACTCGGAATACTTGATGCAGCGTATGCAATGGGATTTTCACTTGATTGGGTGAACGATTGGTATGCTTTGCCGTGAGATCACGGAGAATACTGCTCCACGATTGAGGAAATTTTAAGCTATAGAACGTATGTAATAGCGTTGTTTGCTCTGGTTTGATCCGAAAAGCGCAACTTTCAATAATCTTAGCCATCATGCTCAATTCCTTTCATAGTAACTAAAGCTTTGTATAAAGGTGCATATAATCGTTGAATAATTACGGCCTCAAGCGAAGGATTATCGTTGAAATAAGGCCGTAAAATATCGATCATGCTTAGCAATAAACTTGTCTGGCGTTTTTCTGAGCCATCAGCCATGGTGAATGCTGCGTCACAAAAAAACACTTGAGCTGCAACTCCACCCCTAACTAAACGCCCAATTACTTGCCAAATTGAGACTAATTGACTCCAAGTAACTGCGATATGCTCAGCTTGTGGCAGTGTGCTATAACGCATTGGCAAGGTTAATAAAGTACGCCACTGTTTCGATGCTTGATGGCGGAAATTGCTAGCCTGTTGATCAAGCGTTGCTCGCGGTATCTGCTCGAGTTGTTGCCTAATTGTTTCAACTGCCCAACGATTAATTGAGTGAATTGCAAAATTAAGATCATCGGGGCGAGGATGTGGCCGAATTAGGAAAAATACTGCCCCAATTGCTGCCTGATAGTGTTGATTGAGAATATTATGCCCACGTTCGACAGCCAATAGCGGCACAATTAATATCCATGCTAAGGTTTCTGCAAATTGATAGACCATCCCACGTTGAATGTTTGGTAGTTCAGACCAATCATCAGCATCGTGTTGATCTGGAACTAGGTGAACAACCTTCTCGCGTAAGTCAGGGCGAATTTGCTCAATCATTTGGTGCAATTGAAAGGCTTCTAGATAACTGCCAACCACCAACATGATGCGTTGGCGCTGCGCAGGTAGCCTGGTTTGAACAGCTTCTAAATAACTCTGCCGATTGAATAGCGCTGGTTTGATTAGCTGCTGAATTAACATTTTGAGGGCATTTTTGCGAGCATCGTCGCTTAATCCCGAGATTCGAATTGGTTTTTGCTCGCGATCAAGTATTGGTTTGTATTCAAAGCTGCTTGCTTCGATCTGAGCCAATTCATCGTCGGGGGTACTCAAAATACCATTAATTGCTAATTGAATATCGAAGCCAGGCGCTGTACCGGCACAACTGGTTGCGGATAGTAATAAGACATGCGGTTTTGAATTGCTACTGTCGAGAAAGCATTGATTAAAATGTAATAAAAGCCAACGGCCAATTCCCATACAACGAAAAAATCGTAATGTTCCTGCTACTTGATCATTACTACTTGATTGAAGATATTGAAATGCAAGAATATTTCCCATAGGAGCAGTTGGTAACTCTGGTAAATAATCATCGGGTGGTCGATGAAAAATATCAGGATTTGTCTGATCAAGCGCAAGATCAGTCTCAACATGCTGCCATTCACGAATTAAAAAATGAAGTTTGTGCGATAAAACTAGTAACATCAAGCTTAGATCGAGTAGTTTGATGCTATCGGCATATTGAACCTGATTAAGTTGGTGATTTGGCGCTTGTTGGGTTAGCCATTCGCTTAATAATTGTTCGATCAAGGACGCGTCAGTTAAGGTTAAGCAGGCTTGAATGATCGCTACCAATGGATGTTTCGTTTGCTCACCAAATGGATCATCAAGTGATTTTTCGAAAATCCGTTCAAGTTCCTCTGTATCTGCTGAATCAAGGGCTAGTTTGCTCAAAAGGTCTTGAAAAAGCGACCAGGCTGTGAAATAGCCAGAACGTAGTCGTTTCTGTAATGATCCTGATTGCAAAATAATGGAATAAACCCGATTTGCTGCAATTTGCACTAAATCATGGGCTTGACACCACTGCGCAACCTGTGTATTGGCTAATTGACTACGACCATTGCTATGCATTTGGCGGCTTAGGTGTTGATCAAGCTGGTTGAGCCAAGCATCGTTTGATCGACTAATGAGATTTTGACTAGGGCTAAACATGCTATCAAGTTGAACTTGGACTCGATCTGCTTCATCAATAATAATCAGGTTGCTACGCCGAACAACAAGTTCGGCAAAACGGACTCGTTCAGGCATAATTTGTGGGCTAAATTGGCTAAATACAAGGCTAGCGGGGGTTGCGATCCAAATTTGAGCTGTCAGCAAATCACGTTGCGCTTGATGATAGGTGCATTTGCTGAAGAACGGGCAAACCTCTTTACTTGGCGGGCTAACGGCTTCATCAGTTTGATCACCTTGATTGGTTTGCTGGAGTGGTTCGAGCCGTAGGCAAGGTCGGCGTTGGATACCGATTGGCTGTGCCTGGTTGATCAATCCATCAACCAGGCAGCTGGTACTGAGCCATTCAAAGCCTTTATGCTGAAATGGATTGGCTTGTTGCGCTTGGGTTTGATGAAGTTTGTGTAGGTGATTTTCGCGGTTTGAATTGCCTAAAATGGGGGCAACCTTAATATCCAAACGATCAAACATTTGGGCAGTATTTAACACATTAATCACATCTCCCAGCACCAGCGTAACATGGTGCTGAGGATTCTGGCGCACAACCAAAACTGCTAAAACCTCCATCAAGGTCGATTTTCCAGCACTAACCATCCCAACGAGATGGGTTATAGCTTCAAGTGTGAGGGTTGTGCTTGCTTCAAGCTTCGTTTTCGATTGATCAATAATTTCGAGCCGTACCCGTTGAATCCGGGCAAAATGCTGTTGTTGGAAGCTCCCGAGGCGCTCATCCATCCATTTAGCGGTGTTCTCTAGTTCTTGCCATGCAATCTGAATCGGTGGATTTGCTGGGCGCTGTGGGAGTTGTTGAGGGCTGGGCAGGGTTGGTAATGCCAAATCAGCAGGGATTTCAAGGGCAATCTGGCGTTGATAATGCACAAAACGATAATGCCCATGGCTGGCCCACTTAATCGCTGCTTGACGATAGTTTGGCAGTGTGTTTAATGTGGCTTGATAAATGCTCCAACGATCGACAGCAATTGCTGGTTGTCGTCGAACCAACGATTGATCGTTCAAAGCAAGCTGATAGCCACGTAATTGAGCTGGAATATGCATATACAGGTTTAACGCTTTGTTCCAGCCTGTTCGATTGCGATAAAATGGCAGGTAATAGCGAATTGAACGCACGATTTGGCGTTGCGTTTGGCTCAAGTAGGCCGCGCTAATTTGCGGGTAGGGATAGCCAGTTAGTACCGCCCAAAGGCTGCCGATTGGCTCGTTTGGCAGCACTTGCTCCATAAAGAATAAGCCTAATTCTACGCTACAAAAGTGGCTTGGGCGCATACCAAGGTCTTTAATCCAATGCGGTTTTACTTGTTTGATGAGTGCTAGATACCATGTATGAATTACCCGCATGGCTCCTCCCGCGCAAGTTGATTTTTAACTCGCTGCATAAAACTTTTGCTCGTTAGCGCTTGAGTACGCGAATCGAGCTGCGCATGATTGAGAAATGCTCGTACATAGTCTGGTTGGCGTTTTTGACGTTCGTTCGGAAACACAAAGAAGGCCTGATTCCAGGCTGGTTCTTCAGCAAATGGTTTGACATTGCGGGCTAATAAAAATGGATTACTCCAATCTTTCACGTCAATTGCCCAAACTAAACCGCTCGGGAAACTTAGGCGTAAATCGTAACGATCAAATGCTGGCCATAATTCCAGCTTGAGCTTTAGGGCTTTGAGCCGTTGGAATAAACTCATTTCAGTCTTGCCTGGGGCATGAACCGACTGTTGAATCCCGCGGATCAGACAGAATGGGTTTTGATCAATGCTGATTGTTTTGCCAAGTTTGAGTGTGAATCCGATGCATTGGCGGGTTTCACAAACGAGCATAGCCTGACGATCGAGGCGCAACATATTGCCACAGCGTTTGCAACAATGAAACAAACCATTGCTAGACCAACCCAGTGGAGTTGCTTGATACGCCGCTCGCAAGAACTGGCTAATCAGGGTGAGGTTGGGTTGAATGCAGGCGTGTTGAAATTCTTTGGCAGTGAGTACAGGTCGCTCAATCAGCAAACGACGAAAGGCAACATAGCCTGCTTGGTCATTATTTGTGATACAAAGTTGCTGAACCGCCAGCATAATGCGTTGTTCACTAACTTCAGCCTCAACATCGGAGGCATCATAGGCCCATTCATCACAAATACTGCTGGTGTAATCGCCAAATAATAAGGTATCCGTCTCGCCAATTGCTGCGGCTGGCAAACATAATGGCCACTGGCGCAATGGCTTGGTTCTGCACCATTCGATAAGCTCATTGATACCTTGAGGCGCTGGCTGTTCCATGCGATGGGCGGCAAGGATTAAGCGATTTAACCCACGTTCTAACGATGTAGGATATGGGTAAAGATCATTGCGTTCACGGAAGCGCTGGGCCATAATTGTTACCCCGCTCGCGATCAGATGCATGGTTATTTCATCCTGTGTAATTGGCATTCGATTAGCCCTCAAGCCACTTAGCTACTTGGTATAGGCCTAAACAATCAGCTTCGAGGTATTCGCGGAGTAAAACCATTTCGTCAGATTCCAATAGGTTTGGGCATTGATAGGCGTTCCATCCCATAACTTGGGCTGTGCCTCCATCGCTCAGATTGTTGGGCCAAGGAGCACTAAATCGGGAATCGTAGCAACTTAATGCTTGGACAAATGGTTTTAAGGAATAGTTCCAAGCTCCAGGGATGGCACAGCAATGGGTAATTACATGACGCTCTAAATCAAACCAATTAAGCTGACATAATGGATGGTTATCTGCAAGTTGATGGCGGATAATCGCATTGTTGGTTGCAGTTTTCTCAGCATGACTCCAATGATATAAACAACATTGATCAAGTTGGTTGTGGCT
Source organism: Chloroflexota bacterium (assembly GCA_020161265.1). Taxonomy (NCBI): domain Bacteria; kingdom Bacillati; phylum Chloroflexota; species Chloroflexota bacterium. The sequence goes on from JAIUOC010000001.1 coordinate 158,671, forward strand.
TTTTTGGGCTAAAAAAGCACAAAAATCCTCAAGTAATTGGCGTTCAGCAGAAAATTCTTCTTCACTAGCGATAAAATCACGATAGTGCCAAACTCCCTGTTCTTGCCATCCCACCCCAAGCATAAAAATCATTGGTTTGCCCTGAAGCTGCGGCCACTCCCGATCAAAATCGACATTGACACTACTAAAGAATTCACAATCAACAAAAAAATGCTGCTGCGCTGAGATGATCCGTGCGGTTGCTGGTTTGAGGGCTTGCTGACTACGATTGGCCTGCAAAATTGCCAGCATTGGTTCGCGTCGGCGCAAGGCTTTTTTGGGCAATTGATTGGGATCAGCAGCTAAAAGTTGCTTAAGTGAATAAATTTCAGCCGCAGCCAACTCTTGGCGTGCAGCCGCTCCGATATACCAGACCTGCTCAACTGAGCCATCTGGTTCGCGCTGCATAATTTGTTGTTTGGCGCTAGCCCAGCGTTCGTTGCTATGAGCATAGTTGGGGCGTAACGCCTCGTGGCGCCATGGCAGATTATGCCCATGATTGAGTACAATCTCGCGATATTGCTCGCAATAGGCCTTTAACGAAGGGCTAAGCTGGGGTGGTTGATCATGTGGAAAGCGAATCACCATTGGTTCAAGTAATTGATCGCGGGTAATTAATAGGGCAATGTGTGGCAGATAGCCCTGAATCTGGCCAAGCATATAGCTATAAAACTCAACTTGGGCACTATAAAAAGCCAAATCGATTTTTTTGCTGGGCGTAGTGAGCTTACTGGTGAATTTAAGGTCGATGATTAGATAGTGTTCTGGTAAATCGGCTAGTTCTGGAGCAAGCTGTGGAAAGTGTTCGAGCAGCCATGTGCTATGTGCCAGACAATCGGCAATCCCATAGAGCTTTTGGTTTGCTAGCATCAAGGGAGCCTGAGCGATCAGCGGAATTTGTTGTTCAATCAAGGTCTGCCATTGATTAAAACTATCTGGATCGGCTAATCCTGATGTAAGACCACAGATATTGGGCGCAGCTGAAGCATAACGACTGAGCCAAGCTGCCTCGAATTGTTTCCCCTTTTGCTCTAACAACTTAATCAAGGCATAGCTTGAATCATCAGGGAAGAAGCCGTATCTAGCCCCATGGTGTTCTAACCATACTACTGCTGGATCATTATAGAATAAAGGCCGCAGCCTGCTAGGACTGATCCAATCTGGCTCGATCATATCGTTTCCTCACACATTAATTACACTGTAGCTTAGACCCAATTGCCTTAGTATAGCCACTACCATAGGCACAAATGTGCATTAAGCTTCATGTATACTGATTTGAATTCTTGCGATTAACCCTTTTATTTGTTGTTAGGAATACTAACACATAACATTCTATCAGCTAGAATGCAAGATGACACTTATTTAAAGACTAATTATAGTGCTTGATCTATAATCTACTGTTATTGATTGTTGGATTTGATCAGCGTTTGATTATAGCAGTTGGTAGTTTAAGCTTAATTTGATTGAGGAATTCTATGCCAACAATGACCCCAGCGCAGCGGTTGCGCACAATTGCCCAACATTATTTAAACGATGCAGCGGCCCTTAATTTGGCTAAAGATTTGGGGAAACGCCGTCGCCAAGCCATGCCAATCATCAAAGCAATTATTGATCGCTTTATTCAAGGCCAGATTGATCTCAAAACGATGACTCATGAACTCAATCTGCATTTGCGTGACCCTCAATATGATAATTGGGGGGCAACTAATTTTTGGTCTATGACCTTAAATAAGCTGGCTTTGAATTATCCGCCTGGAGTTGAGCAAGAGCTGCGTGAACACCTTGATGGCATTAATCATCAGAATGTAGCTATTCGCTTCGAGCATTTTAGTGCCTACATGCGTGCTCTCAATCAAGAGCTTGAACGGGGTAAACAAGCAGCGCCGGGCTTTATGCCCTATTTATTAACCTTGCTAGCCCGTTGGCTTGACCCGGTTAACGATATTTTGGTGACATGGCCATCGTTACGCGAAGGCTTGAAAATTCTAATCGACCACCAAGCCTTGCCACTCACTGACAATCTACGGCTTACTAACGATGAAGTACAAATTAGTACTCACACTGATTACCAAGCGGCTCAGGCGGCGATTGATCAGATTGCCGCGACTGTGCCAGCCTTGGCACGTAGCAGCGACTTTTGGAGCGAGCGATTTTTAAGCTGGCTAACCCAGCAACAACAATACCTCGTAGGTTGGTTAGAAGGAGTAACTATGAGCTTTCCTGATGAACCATTAGTCGCTTTAGCGCCTGAACGCTTGCAATCACAAATCGATCTTATCCGCAAGCACTTATTAATTGACCGCGAGACGATTCAACGGATCTATCAAGCGTTGGTATTAGGCTATAACGTGATTTTGAGTGGCCCACCAGGGACAGGTAAAACGCAACTTGCGAGCCTGTTACCACGAATTCTCTGGATGGATGAAACGGTTCAAACCATGAATCCTAGCCTATTTTCAGCGACAGTTTCGCCCATTCAGCATGAACTATCAACGATTACCAGTTATGCTGTACAGATTGCGACTGCGACCGATGAATGGACACCACGCCACGTCATTGGTGGGATTGAGCCTGTTCTTGCCAATGACGAGCAATTACGCTATGCGATGACCTATGGGGTACTGACTAGCGCCATTTTGGCCAACTGGCAGCTTGACCTCAATAATCCTCGAACCTGGCAACAAGCCCAACGCCATCGTGTGCAACGTTCATGGCGCGGCCAAACCGAAGAATATCGCGGGGTTTGGTTGGTGATCGATGAATTTAATCGCGCACCAATCGATTTAGCATTGGGTGAAGCGCTGACGGCGATTGGCGGTGGCCAAAGCAGTTTGACCGTGCCTACCCGTTTAGGCCCGCAACCACTGCCAATTCCCCAAGATTTTCGGATTATCGGCACACTCAACAGCTTTGATCGCCATTTTCTCAACCAAATGAGCGAAGCTTTGAAACGGCGTTTTGTGTTTGTAGAAGTGCTACCGCCGACCCGCCAAGAGCGAGCAGCCGAGCAAGCCAGCGTGCTCAAAATTGTGCTTGAGCGCTTGCCCAAGGTGGCATGGGCCGATTTAAGCAGCGTGATTCAGATTGTTGAAGGGACTGATCAGCCGTGGGTTGTGCAATGGCAAAATGCTGGAGTGCTTGAACAACTTTTCGATGAAGGCTGGCGTTTATTTGAAGTTATTCGGCTGTATCGGCAATTTGGCACGGCCCAAGCGATTGCATGGTCTAGCGCATTTTTGGGCGCTGGCTTGCTGCAAAATATTCCAACCAATGATGAACCTGCCTGGCGAGCATGTTTAGCCGCAGCCTTCGCCGATAGTCTCGCCGACCAACTGCAAATTCTGTTTCCCGATGAACTTGAAGTATTGCTAGTCTACTTGCAAACCAGCGATGCCAACGCCTTTGCCCAGCAATATCGCGAAATATTGGGTAAATTGATCAGTATCAAGCGTCGGACGGCGCAGTTATTGGCCTTGCACAGCGTGCGTGATGCCGACGGCAAGCCCTACCTTGAGCAAAGCTTAATTGCTTCACTGGTTGAGCAGAACCTAAGCCAACTTGAAACAATTAACTTAACTGCAATTTTTCAAACTGACCAATCACGCGCTGCTTTGCCAGCCTTTGAGCAACGTTTGCGGCAATTTTTGTTAGAGCGGGCGATTTAATATGCCAATAATGCTTGACGAATTAACTGCCCAGTTGCAACGGCGGGTTGCGCGGCTGCTGCTCCAGCATGATCGAACAACCTTTCATGGGCGGTTTCGCGAATTTTATCAAGCCAGCAGCTTGCCACCGATTGCCTTGTTGCAAGCCTACGATCTGCTTACCAAAGTGTTGGTGCTGGCTGATGAACTCTTTGATGATATTTTAGCGCGGATTCATCGCCAAATGAGCTTTCAGGCTACCCGCGAACATCTCAACGAACATTCGCCAATTCGCGGCCAAATTAATTGGGGCCGTTCATTGCAACAAGCCTGGAATCAATTCCCTGATCAGCCGCCGATGAGTTTTCAAACCACCTTGCGCAGCCGAAGCTTTGCAACACCCCAAAACCGCTTGGTCGTGGCTGGGCTACAACGCTATCGCCAATTGATTGAACAACTCTTGAGCGAAACCATGCTCAGCGATGTGCCCTTGACTGAGCTTGAACAACGTGATCTCAACCTATTATTGGAGCGAATTCAGCGTGAGTTGGCTCGCCCACATCTGCAAGAACTTAATCGCGAATCGGAGTTGGCCAATTTGCCAGAACTGATCGCCGAGGTAAGTGCTAGTGCAACAGGTTCGCAGAATGCCTACCGTGATTTGGTGGTCTGGCTGCAAAAACTTGAACAACTGCATATTCAAGCGAGTGGCGCGACCTCAGCATTCAGTTTGGGCAAGGCTGAGCAAGCTGGTTTGCTCTATCAACTCTGGCTAGCCTTAGAAATCCTTGATTTGCTCAAAATCAAGGATTGTTTAATTGCGCCAATTGTCAGTGTTGATCGCTTGCAGTTACACTTTAAATGGCGCGATCACGAATATGAATTAATCTACGATCGTGCCCCAACCGCCCAACTTGCTTGGATTGGTGCGCCTGGCGAACGGCCTGATTATTTGATCAAGCGCCGCAATAGCTTGAAGGTTGCGTATGATGGACGCACGATTTGGCAAGAGCCAAGCGTCATTCTTGATGCCAAATGTTATACCACCAATGCTCCTAGCCGCACGACGGGTGCGATCAAACGCATGCTTGGCGATTTACAACTGATCGATGCTCATCATGGCGCGTTGATTCTGCCAAATATTGAAGGCTTGAAAACGACGGTTGAGCCTGATCCAGACCGTTATCATGGAATTGTATTCAACGATACCAAGATTCAACTTTTTGAGCTTCGGCCAATGCAAGCCCAGGCCCAACTTGAGCAGGGCATCATCGCAATTCTCGAATATGCAATTGGCTATTTGCCTGAGCGCCCAGCTATCGATTGCCATGGAGCGTGGCCCGACGTTGATACTTGGCGACCGCAACAGGGCCAACCAACCATTCCGATCAATCAAGGCTTGATCTTCTGCCCCAAACCACATATTGATCAATCGCGAGTTGATCTGGTAAGTCCTGTGAATGATTGTCTGCGCAACCCCAAACGTTGCCATATTATGCAAGCTCAAATTCAGCAATTACCGCCATATGTCAAACGCGTATTGAATATAGACCAACTCCAAACAGCGATTGACCAACTCAAACAGCATTTGAATCAGCAAGTACCAGTTGAGGCTACTGATGGAGAGGCTGATGTAGCTCGTCAACAGTTGCTTGAGCGGGTTGGCGAGCTGGTTGATAGCTATCGTGCCTTTATCAAGCCCGATATTCAGTCGATTGAAGACAAATTAGGTTGGGTGTTTGGCAAATATGCCAATTATCAAAAACATCAACATGGCCTGCCACAATCAGTTTGGGATATGTTGGTTTCTGGCGAATTTGCTTGGAGCGAGTTTTCGAAACACCCAGTTAGCGATTGGGCGGCGGTGGCAGTTCAATATGTTCGGGCGGTTGAGCATGAACTCAAACAGCGCTTGTATTATGGCTGTGGTGGCAATCAGCAGTTGCGTTATAAAGGCTTCCCGCTCGAAAGCCTAGGGTTTACCTTTGGCACCGTTAACCATGCATTAAAGAATCAACGCTACGATCCTAATTGGAAAATATTTATTCAACGGGCAATGGCATTTGGTCATAGCGAAGCCACTTTTAAAACTGTAGTGAGTGATTTGATGCAATTGTATAAATTGCGCAATGAAATTGCCCACTCTGGCTCAATTAGTCGCCAGCAAGCCGAATTTGTGCGCACGGTGACCCTCGGCGAGCCTGGTGAAGAAGGCGCATTATTGCGTTTTATCAAGCTAATTCCTTAGGGGTCAGGGGTTGATCCACGAAGGACACGAAGGGACTAGGGGTCAGGATTCAGGGGTCAGGGTTTGATCCACGAAGGACACGAAGAGCACGAAGTAAGTATTTAAGTTCCTAATCCCTGACCCCTAGTCCCTGACTCCTAACCCCTAGCTAGCCCCTACTTAATTTCTTGCAACCAAGTATCCATTTGTTGATTTTCGGCGGTTTGGGCTGTGATAACCGCTTCGGCGAAGGTTTTGAGTTCGGCACGTTGGGTGCTCGCTTTGATACTTTGGGCCATGGCGATCGCCCCATCGTGATGGCTAATCATGGCGGTTAAAAAGCGGCGATCATAGCTTTTGCTGCCTGCTGGCACATCCATCGAACCCATATGCAGCGCACTTAAATCGCTAGCTGGCGCATCGCCAAACCATGCTTTGCGCCAGGCCTGCAATTGCACAATTTCTGGCTCTTGGGCTGCGATAATTTGCTTGGCTAGCTCCTGCACCCGTGGATCGCTGGCTTGGCTTTGAGCATCCTTGGCCATGGCGATTGCCCCGCGATGATGCTCGATCATGCCATCAAGAAATTGTAGATCGCTCATGCTCATACTGCCATGATCCATTGCTGGAGCTTCGGTAGCGTGATCAGCGCCATGATCATTGGTGCTTGAACTGGTTTGGCTGGTTGCACCGCAACCAGTTAAAACTGCGAATAAACCGAGAAACATCATAAATCGCCGCATCTGGTGGTTCCTTTCAGCTAAACTTGAACTAGCTTTAGCCTAGCCAAATTGCTGCGCACAGGCCAATTTTGGTCAATTTGAGCTAAACTTGCGGCATTGGGCTGTGGCATTTGCTACAGATTGTGGCATTTGCTACGGTTTTAGCAATCAAATTATCGAAATTTTGTAAAAAATTGTTTGCTGAACAGAACAAACTTACAATAAAAGCAACAACCTTTAAACGACGAGGCTGATCATGCTTCAATCGATTAAGCAGCGCTATTGGCTGTGGTTTGTGCTTAGCAGCGAGTTGATCATCACGGCGCTGCATTATCTGACCAGTGCCCATCTATTGCCCTACCACTCGATTTATCGCAGTTTGTATTATGTGCCTGTTGGTGTGGCGGCGGTGATCTGGGGTCGTTGGGCAGGCATGGGCTTGGCGCTGTTCACTGCATTGGTTTATCTGCCACATGCCCATTGGCTCGATGCGCATGCGGCCAACAGTTTGCTTGATAATGGCCTCGAAATGGCGACACTGGTGCTAGTTGCAGCTTTGGTTGGCACATTGGCCGAGCGCGAACAGCAAGCCCATAGTCGAGCCGAAGCCTTGCATGTGTATATTCACGATGTATTGACAAGTTTGCCTGTCGGCGTGGCAACCATCGAGCAGCACCAGTTGAAATTGCAAAATCCAACCGCTCAAGCATTATTAGAGCCAAGGCCAGCCCTTGCTCAACTGCCCCAAACTAATGGCTACAGCGAAATCCAACTCAATCAAATTGCCTTGGCCGTGCGGCGCTCCGATTTGCATAATCTGCAAGGCCAGCCGATTGGCGCGGTTTTGGTGTTTGAAGATATTCGCGAACAACAAGCCATCGCTGAGCGGATTCGTCAGGCTGAACGGATGGCAGCTTTGGGTCAGTTGGCTGGTGGTTTGGCCCACGAAGCCCGTAATCCCTTGGGCGTGGTGCGAGCCACCAGCCAACTGCTGGGAACCAAATTGGCTCAACAACCACATTTGGCAAGCTATACCAGCGTCATTAATAGCGAGGTTGATCGTTTGGATCGACTGATTAGTTCACTGTTAGATTATGCTCATCCCCAAGCATTACAGCGCCAGCCTTTGGCGATCAACCAATTATTAGTTGAATTTGTGGCTACCTGTCAGCCTTTGGCCACAGAATATGGGGTTGAACTCCAACTAACTAGCGTCGAGCCTGAATTATCGATTGAAGCTGATCGCGATGCAATTTGGCAAATTCTATTAAATCTTTTGTTGAACGCATTACAAGCCAGCCAAGCTGGTCAAATTATTCAGATTCAGAGCTTGGTTGTGGCCCACCAGCTCGAAATTCGCATCCAAGATCAAGGCAAAGGGATTGATCCAGCGATTCGCGAACGGATTTTCGATCCATTTTTTACAACTCGCGATGAAGGTACGGGCATGGGTTTGGCGTTGGTGGCACGCAGCGTAGCCGAACATGGCGGATCAATTCGGCTTGAGCCTGCGCCCGATCGCGGCACATTAGCCTATTTACGCTTGCCGCTTGTGAACCAAGGAGCTGAGCAATGACCAAACGCCTATTAGTTATCGATGATGAAGCCAATTTGCGCTGGGTGCTCAGCGAGGCCTTGAGCGACCAAGGCTACGACGTGGTGGTAGCCGCGAATGCCAACGATGGCTTGGCCGCGATGAGCCGCCAACCTGCCGATGTGGTGATTCTCGATCTCAAGTTGAAGGGCATGGATGGCTTGGCAACCTTGGCCCGCTTGCGCGAGCGCTGGCCTGAAGTCGTTGTCTTGATCTTGACGGCGTATGGCACGGTGGCCAGCGCGGTTGAGGCCATGCAATTGGGCGCTGCTGATTATTTGCGCAAGCCCTTTGATTTGGAAGAAATTGGATTCAAACTACAACGAGCTTTGGAACGCGCTGCGCTACAACAAGAACTACGGCGTTTGCGCCAACAACAGCAACAGCGCATGATCAATGATTTGATCGGCAGCCATCCTGCATGGGTGGCTTGCCGCGAGCAGCTTGAACGCATGATCGATCGCTTGCCCTTGTTGGTTTTGGTGGGTGAGGCGGGCGTGGGCAAGGCTCACTTAGCGCGGTATGCCCATGCTATCAGCCAGCGCCAGCATGCACCGCTGATTGAGCTTGATGGTGCATTGTTGAACGAATCAATGCTTGAGGCGGCACTGGCCGAGGCGGGCCAAGGCAGTATCATTATTCGCCATGGGTTAGGCTGGTTGGATTGGCTACTCGCTCGAAAACTTGCGGCATGTGTACTTCTGACCAGCCTTGAAGCGCCGAATCAAATGATTCCAACGCTGCATCTCCCCTCACTCAGCCAGCGCCGCAGTGATATTGGCTTGTTGGCCGAGTATTGGCTGGGCCAATCAATGCTCAGTTCTGAGGCGCTCCAGCAGCTTGAACAAAGCCAATGGAGCGCGAATTTGCCAGGATTGCGCCATGTGCTTGAACGAGCTAGCTTGGCGGCCAAAGGCCAGCGGATTCAGCCTGAACATTTACCACGTGATTTAGCAAGTGCCACGGTTGAACCGATTGCTTTGCCCGCAAACGGCTTGCAACTTGAATTAGTCGAACGCAGTTTATTGCAACAGGCCTTGCAACAAGCCAATGGTAATAAAACCCGCGCCGCTGAATTATTGGGTTTATCACGCCATCAATTGCTCTATCGACTGGAAAAACATGGCCTCGTGTCATGAGGAAATTATTTATTTGACATAATTGATTTCTTTTGTGCATTTATGATTGAGCAATCCATGAACCATCCCAATCGTTATGCTTAACTCGGATTTTGGGCATAACAATTGATCACCCGCAAAATACCCCACGGTGGGAGGTGATTTGGCAACGTTTTTTACAGAGCTATTGTCGCATCCAAACACTGGGATCAAGGCTACTGATGCTTGCTTGACGTAATATTGCAATTAGTCATACCAATGTGCTACAATGGTATGTAGGCTAGACCAACTACGATCCACTTTTTGCGAGTGTTATCCATGAGGTGATCGAGACCCTCACCACAAGGATTGAAACGATTTATTTTACATCCCCCACTCGCCCGCTAACTGCCCATAGTTGCTAGGAAGCCACGTACCAACTGTGGTGATCCAAAAGCTACCCATGTAGATAGGGCTAACTGCATAGATTCAAGAACGAGTTTTCAGGTTATAATCGTGCTAGGTTTTACGGCTTTAGGCCGCACGAGAGCTGTATTTTGGAGGCTCTACACCAACGGACAAGGATGCATATGGCAACACAACAAAAGTACAAAAACATCCGACGGATTGAGAACGTCGAGGCCAATTCGTATGGTTGGTGGGTGCGGGTGAGGATCGACGGTGAACTGTTCAGCAAGTTTTTCAGCGACAATGCGTTCAATGGCTCTGGTAATGCGCTGCGCAATGCTTTAGAGTATCGCGATTCGATCAAGCGCGAACGAGGGCGACCCCACATTGAAACGGTTGACCCTGAGGTACACTACAAAGGCATCAGCCGGATTGATCGTGAGATCAAGCGGACGCATGGCTGGTATGTACGGGTGTTTTACAAAGGCCAACAACGAGTTAAATTCTTCAGTGATATGCTCTACGATGGTCGCGAAGGCGCTTTAGCTGCTGCCCTAGACTTCCGCGATGAGGCTGAACGTGAATTGGGCAAGCCTCGAACTGATCGTCCGGTGGTCACGGTTAGTCGCCGCAACGCCACGGGCAAAATTGGTGTAACCAGAGTACGCCGCAAGGATCGCAACCGCAAAGGCGAAGTCTATTTGCGCGATGTCTACGAAATAACTTGGTGTCCTCGCCCGAATGAAATCCATCGAACTTCGGTGTCGGTGCGCAAGTATGGCGAAGAAGAAGCTCGCAAACGAGCCTTTATGATTCGCGATAACAAAGAGCGCGAAATCTTTGGCAAGGTGGTTTCGCAAACCCCGACTGCCGAAGAGTTGGCAATACTTGATGCTGGCGATGAATCGGCATAATTGCTTCTCAAGTAGTTGGTTGCGGCAGTACATGGTATTATTGCGAGAAATATGGCGGTGCCTTGGTGCATCGCCATTGTGTTGTTTTGTTGGAAGGAGCATCTATGGCACTGCTGCCCTCGATGTATATCCGCGATAGCGCCGACCATGTTGGCGAAGCGGTCAAACTTGCTGGTTGGGTCTATCATAAAACCGAAAAAGGCAAGTTGGTTTTTATTCAATTACGCGATGGTACCGCCACCATTCAATGTGTGGTGTTTAAAAAGAATGTCAGCGAAGAAGTTTTTGCGCGAGCCAAAGAATTAACTCAAGAATCTTCGTGCTATATCCATGGTACACTTCGCGCCGACGAACGCTCGAGCTTGGGTTTTGAATTAGATGTTACTGATATCGAAATTGTGCATCTAACCCAAAATTACCCAATTACCCCCAAAGAGCATGGCACCCAATTTTTGATGGAACATCGCCATCTGTGGGTGCGCTCCGCCAAACAACATGCCTTGCTGCGCATTCGTGCACAAGTAATTGCGGCGGCCCAAGAATATTTGAATAGCGAACATTTTGTGCGCTACGATTCGCCAATTCTTACGGCAACCGCTGCTGAAGGCACCAGTGACTTGTTTGCCACCGAATATTTCGATTTGGGTAATGCCTATTTGGCCCAAACTGGCCAGCTTTATGTTGAATCGGGTATGGCAACCTTTGGCCGCGTCTATTGTTTTGGCCCCACCTTTCGGGCTGAAAAATCTAAAACGCGTCGCCACCTGACCGAATTTTGGATGATCGAGCCAGAATTTGCCTTTGCTGATCAAGACGATAATATGGAATTACAAGAAAATTTCGTTTCGTATATCGTCCAACGCGTGCTTGATCGCTGCGAAGAAGATCTCAAAATTTTAGAGCGCGATACCTCGAAGCTCGAAAATATTGTGCCACCATTCCCTCGCATTAGCTATGACGAAGCGATTGGAAAAATCAAGCAAGGTGTGGCCGCTGGAGCAACCGTTGCTCCCGATAATGCACCACTAGCTGATTTGGAATGGGGCGATGACTTTGGCGCTCCCCACGAAACCTATTTGGCCAGCTTGTTTGATAAGCCATTATTTATTTACAACTATCCAACCAAGGTCAAAGCCTTTTATATGCAACCAGCCGAAGGCCGCCCTGAAGTGGTGCGTTGCGCCGATTTGATCGCGCCCGAAGGCTATGGCGAAATTATCGGTGGCTCACAACGGATTCACGATGCCGAGTTGCTCGAAGCACGCATTCGTGAACATGGCCTTGATGTCGCCGATTACCAATGGTATTTGGATTTGCGCCGTTATGGCAGTGTGCCGCACTCAGGCTTTGGTATGGGGATCGAACGCTGTGTCGCTTGGCTAGCAGGCACACGCCACATCCGCGAGGCGATTCCTTTCCCACGCCAACTGTACCGGATTTATCCATAAGTTTTGGGGAGCGGTTGTTGGAGATCGGGAATCGGGAGTTTTTAACGCAGAGTCGCAGAGGGATCAGGATTCAAGGGCTAGGGGTCAGGCATTAAAATTATACTTTAATCCTGACCCTTCGTGCGCTTCGTGTCCTTCGTGGTTAAAAAAGGCCAAAAGATACAATTTAACCGCAAACTTCCAAATTGTTTGTTTGAGGGCGATTTTATTGGCCCATGGCAAACTCAGCGTCGTTTCACCATAATAGGCTCCGGCAAGTTGCCCATAAATTGCTCCGGTCGTATCAGCATCATTGCCCAAATTAACTGCTAATAAACAGCCTGTTTCAAATGAATTGCTGTGGTAAAACGCCCATAACGCTGCTTCAAGCGTGCGTGGCACATAGCCCAAAGCTTCAATTTCTGGTGGTTGGCGTTGCTTAAACGAGCCGCTGGCGATTTCGGCAATTTCAGGGCTAAGTGGGTGCTGTTGCCAATAATCAGGGATTGGATGATAGTTGGGGACTAAAAGTTGGGCCTTGGGCAACCCATACAACGCACCAATGATTAAGCCAACGTAATAACGACAGGCATCAATCGCAACCTGGTTGCCGTGGGTGGTGCGTGAACTGGCTGCGGCATAAACATCAGCCTGTTGAGGATTATTGACATAAGCAAGAGCGATTGGCGCAATGCGCATTAACGAGCCATTACCCGCCGACCAACGATCTTGGTCGCCTGCGAAAGCATCGCCTGTTTGAATAAAGTAATTAATTGCCTCGCGGATGGTGCGCCCGCTATCGATATAGCCACCAGTGCTGCTGAGATGGCCTGTTTTGAGCCAACGCCGATACCGCTGCATTTGATCAAGTGCATCAAATCCCTGACATTCAATTAGACTTTCTGCAAGGCACAACAACATAGATGTATCGTCTGTCCATTGGCCGGGAGCCAAATTGAACACGCCTCCGCCAAGCAGATCGCTAATTGGCTCAAATGTACCTGGGCGCTGAAATTCTAACGTTGTGCCAAGCGCATCGCCAATCGCTGCGCCGACCAAACATGCGACATAGCGTTGCCAAGGAATGGTTGTTTGCATTGTAGAACCTTAAATGAGGCTCTAGGCTGAAGACTAAGGGCTATCGGGACATGCGGTGGTAGCACAAGAATCTCGATAGCCAAAAGCCCATAGCAATGAGGGGCCAAGGCCGTAGGCTAAAGGCTATCGGAGCATGCGGTGGTAGCACAAGAATCTCGATAGCCAAAAGCCCATAGACTATAGCCAAATCAGCCTTCGTGCTCTTTATGTCCTTCGTGGATCACATCTGACCCCTAACCGCTGGCCCCTGAACCCTAAATGCTACGCCCCAAACAAGTAGCTCAAGAAGCGTTCGCCGACTTTTTGCTCGACAGCTTCGGTATTATTGGCTTCTTCGCGGGCAAATTTAACTGATTGTTGCAATTTGCTGATCCGTTCGAGCAATTCATTGACACGACGAGCTGGCAAAGCCCCTGAGAATTTAATCGTGCGCCAATAACCAACGATCACATCTTCATAATAGACTTCGACTTGGGCTGGGTGTTTTTCGGTTGCTTCGGCTTTAACATGGTTGCGTGGAATTTTTTTGGTACGCACGGTTTGAACTGGCTCGGTTGCCCAAGTATCGCTCGATTGATCAAGATTCCAAGTTTCGGCAGCATCAAGCGTTGGTAATTTACGCACAAAGGTTTGCAAATCGACTAATTGTTTTTCTAAAAAGAGCAAATAAGCAACTGGAACATCTTTAAGTAAGGTTTGCCCATCAACGACTACATCAGCTTTGGCAACGCAATTTGTCCAATCTTTGGTGGCAGTAACATCAAATAAACGGGTTAAAATCGCGCTAGTTTGGCGAATAATTTCTTCGGCTCGCATTTGCACTTTGGTTGATTCAGGCGGTAATTGTTCACCTTCTTCATCTTTTGGGCGATAAGTGCGGCTAATTCCAGCTAAGAGTGCTTGTTTTTGTAAAGCTTGGTGAGCTTCGGTCAACTCCGAAAATGAGCGGCTTTTTACCCCTTTTTCAACCGCAATGATTTGGTTTAATTTAGCCATTGGATGATCCTCCTCACGAAATAAATTTGAATCTGCTGGCAGTATAGCCAAGCTTGAGCGATTTAGCCATAGCCCTCAGACCGATTGCCCTCAGCCATTGGGCTTATCCCTCATAGATTGCTCGAAAGTTCTTCATAATCTTTGAACAATCATTTTCTATACTGCCTTCAGCGATTTGAAATACCTGATGCACAAAGGAATGAGTATATGCAAACGGCAACCAACGTCAAAAAAGGCAATCGAACCAAAACCAATTATGTTGTCGATCTGGTGATTGGACTCAGTTTTTTGATTGCAACTGCTCCCAATGCCACGGGCGAGCCGATTCACGAGTGGTTGAGCATGGGCTTGGCGGTGATGGTGGTTACCCACTTGTTATTACATTGGCAATGGATCGTGGCAATTACCAAGAAAATTTTTCGTAAAGTCGCTTGGCAACAACGGATCAATTACATCTTAAATATTCGTAAAGTCGCTTGGCAACAACGGATCAATTACATCTTAAATATTGGCTTGTTTATTGATATGACGATCATCATGTTTACCGGAATTATGATTTCTAAGACGGTTGTGCCGCTGCTTGGGCTAGAATTGCCCAACAATATGACCTGGCGCAGCTTGCACGGATTGGCTTCGGATGCTGGCGTGTTCTTGATTGGCTTGCACTTGGCCTTGCACTGGGATTGGATTGTGCGCACCAGCAAGCGCTATTTGATTCAGCCAATCACCAAACGTTTCCACAAACCAGCTGTTCAATTAGCTACGAAGGAGCAATAATCATGCAATTACTCGGACGAATATTAATCATTGCGCTGGCGGTGGCCTTGGTAATTGGCGGCTTGGTCGCAATTGTGCCAAGTAGTTCGGCGGCTGGGTTTGCGGGTGGCCGGCCTGAACGCCAATTGACGATCGATAGCGAACAAGCCGCTGGCTCAACCGATCAATCGACTAGCAGCGCACGGCCAGAGTTTGGCGGGCGTGAGCGTGGTGGCGATCATCACGAAGGCGGTTTTGGCCATATCATTCGCAATGCTGGTATTATGGCGCTGATTATTGCACTTGTGGCTTTTGGGATGCGCAGGCTGCGTCGTCGCCGCGATATTGTATGGCTCTAGCTGCTTGGTTGTAAGGCGCGACGATGCCCAGCGTTGCGCCTTTTGAACCCGTTGCGGGAGATTGGAAACGCATAATGGCTCAGACAATTTTGGTTATCGATGATGAAGCAAAGTTACGTGAATTATTACGTAGCTATCTACAAAATGAAGGCTTTAATGTTTTTGAGGCCAAGAATGGTCGTGAAGGCTTGTATGTTGCGCGTGATGTCAAGCCCGATTTAATTTTGCTCGATATTATGATGCCCGAACTTGGTGGCCTCGATTTTATGCGAGCTTGGAATAAAGAAGCTGAAACGCCAATTATTTTATTAACTGCCAAAATTGAAGATCACGATAAAATTATTGGTTTAGAACTAGGCGCTGATGATTATATTACCAAGCCATTTAATGCACGCGAAGTGATGGCACGGGTTCGCGCGGTGCTGCGCCGCAGCTACAAAGCCCAGCCCCAAGCCGATGTGCTGCGAATTGGCGAGATTGTGTTGGAGCGTTCGGCTTGTACCTTGATGGTTGGCCAACAAACTGTCGATCTTACGCCCTCGGAATTTGAAATTTTAGCAACCTTGATGGCCTCGCCTGGCCATGTTTTTTCGCGCTTGGATTTGCTTGATCGCACCTCGGGGCAGGCTTACGAAGGCTATGAACGGACGATCGATGTGCATATTCGCAATTTGCGCAGCAAAATTGAGCCAGATCCGAAAAATCCGCGCTATATCGAAACTGTGTATGGGGTTGGCTATCGTTTTGCCCGCCCGAAACGGCCTGAATGATGATGTTACGCTCACTGACATGGAAATTAACCCTGGCTTTTTTGGGGGTTGGCTTGATTGGGGCTGTGGTCGTGGCCTTATTGGCGCGTCAAAGTGCCCGCACCGAGTTTGATCGCTTTTTATCCGAGCGCGATCAAACCGAATTAATCAACGCCGTCACCACCTTTTATATGAGCTATTCGACGTGGGATGGCTTGGAAGCGGCATTAAATCAAGAGGCTAATTTGGCCTATTATCGCCGCAGCGCCACGCTGTTTGATCGCGATGGCAAGGTGATTTTGGCCAACGGCCCGTATGTACCGGGCATGATCGCCGATCAAGCTACATTAAATGCAACCAAACCTTTAACTGTTGCCAATCAAACGGTTGGCTACATCGCTTTTGGCATGATCCAAACAGCTCAACCGCCAGCGCCAAGTGCTGATCAAATCGCCAAAGATGGGCCACGCCCGCAAGATTCGTTTGATCAACGGATTACCTGGGCAATTGGGGTCAGTGCGATTTTTGCCACTAGCGTAGCCTTGTTGGTGGGCACATTCTTGGCTCGTCGCCTAACTCGCTCGTTGCGTGAGCTGACGGTCGCAACCCAAGCTATGGCGGCTGGCCAGTTGGAGCAGCAAGTTGCGGTGCGTTCCAATGATGAAATTGGCGATTTGGCCCGCTCGTTTAATCATATGAGTGCCGATTTGAGCAAAGCCACCCATTTGCGCAAACAGATGACCGCTGATTTAGCTCACGATTTGCGTACACCCTTGAGCATTTTGCGGGGCTATGCTGAGGGCTTGCGCGATGGCGTTTTACAACCATCAGAGACCATTTACACTGTGATTTTTGATGAAGTGACCCATCTGCAACGCTTGGTTGACGATTTGCGCGTGCTTTCGTTGGCCGATGCTGGCGAGCTTTCACTCAATCGGCGTTTGGTTGATCCGGCGGCTTTGATCGAGCGCACGATTTTGAGTGCTTTTGTGCAGGCTGAACGCCAAAATATCGAACTTAAATTAGAAACTGAAGCTGGCTTGCCATCGGTTTCGGTCGATACTGATCGCATGGCCCAAGTCTTGAATAATTTAGTTAGTAATGCACTGCGTCATACAAAACAAGGCAGTATTAGCCTGATTGCCAAACGCCAAGCCCAACAGGTTCAATTGATTATTCGCGATACTGGCAGCGGCATTGATCCTGCTGATGTGCCCTATATTTTCGCTCGTTTCTATCGGGGCGATAGCTCGCGCCAACGCGAAGATCAAGCCTCTACAGGCTTGGGGTTGGCGATCGTCAAGGCGATTGTTGAAGCGCATGAAGGCCAAATCGAGGTTGAATCAAGCTTGGGCGAAGGTACGAGCTTTATTATTAGCTTGCCGATTGCTTGACAATCTACGATATAATGAAACATATGTTCGTTTAGTATAGGTGGGTACGATGCAAATTAAAATGACCAGCGTTTTTGTCGATGATCAAGCCAAGGCCTTGAAGTTTTATACTGAAGTCTTGGGCTTTATCAAAAAAGTTGAAGTACCAGTTGGCGAATTTTTATGGTTGACCGTGGTTTCGCCTGAAACTCCCGATGAAGTTGAACTGGTGTTAGAACCGAATAATCATCCGGCGGCCCAAGCCTACCAAGCTGCCTTGAAAAACGATGGTATTCCCTGTTTGAGCTTGGCGGTCAAAGATATTCAGGCCGAATATAAGCGTATGCAGGGCTTGGGGGTTGAATTTCGTGGCCCGCCCGCCGAAATGGGGCCAACGCTTGCCACGACCTTCGACGATACCTGTGGCAATTGGGTTCAAATGTATCAAAGTTAAACGCCGAGATGTAGGGTAATAGTCCGATAGCTTAATTAATAGATTTGATAGCGCAGCTGCATCTCACGATAAATGTTGTTAGCGCCGAGTTGTGCTGCGGCGGCCCAATCTTGCCAAGCAGCGTCGATTTGGCCTGATTCATAATAGGCCTGACCGCGCAGCCTATACAGTGGCGCGGTTGGTTCAATTGCTAGCAAACCTGTACTTTGATCGATTAAGCCCTGATAATCCTTTAATCCTAAACGTTGCTCGGCTATTGCCAATAAACTACTAGTTTGGGCTTCCAAGCCTAATTTAACGATCGAGTCAGCCAAGCCTTGCTTGAGTTGAATTTGTTGATCAAGTGTCGCCAACACAATCAGGGCTTGATCATCGAATTCAAGCAATACATACTGCATCTGATTGGAGTGCTGGTTAAGCTGCGCCAAAAAACGTAAATCTAAAAAATCGCTTTGACGCGGAATCCACAGCCTAATTGCTTGTTGGGCAACAACACATTCGACAGCAATCACAATTCCAGCGGCAGTGTGATGCCATGTTTCAATGATAGAGCTTGGCTCGATCGGGCTATTGGGCTTGGCGGCGAGTGCTTGTAAGAGCTTTTGATAGGGCTTGAATGTAGCATATACACACTCACGATCAGCGATGCTATAACAGTGTTGCTGGTTATTAATCAACTCCTCGATGGTTTGCTGAAGTTTCAAAACGACTCCTTAGAAACGAGAATGAGCATGCTTGAATATTGCCAAGGTGATTTATTAGCTGCAAATACAGCAGCTTTGGTTAACCCAGTTAATTGTGTGGGAGTGATGGGCAAAGGCTTGGCGCTGCAATTTCGCCAAGCCTTTCCTGCCAATTACCAAGCCTATGTTAAAGCATGTCGGGCTGGCGAAGTACAGCTTGGCACGATGTTTGTGTTTGTTGAAATGCGTAATCAGCGGCCAACCACGGTCATCAACTTTCCGACTAAGCAGCATTGGAAGCAGCAATCCAAGATCGTTGATATTGCTACAGGCTTGAATAATTTAATTACCCAACTAACGCGCCGTTCAATTGATTCAATCGCTGTGCCTGCTTTGGGTTGTGGCTATGGTGGGCTAGCTTGGGCTGAGGTTGAGCCATTGATCATGCAAGCATTTGAGCGTTTGCCCACTATACTAGTGAAAGTATACCCACCCCAGTCAACGATCTAACCCTGATATGAACGAGCGTTACACCTAAACTACGCCTGATCTACAACTCGTGTAACACGCTTGATCACTAGGCCTCTATGCAATTTACCAGTAGGCTTTGGCCTATAGCTTTTGCCAACCAGAAGCTAGCTGTAAATGTATTGGAGGAATTCAACAATGGTCAAACTACGTCGGATGGTACTCTTAATGAGTTTGCTCTTGGCCGGACTGGTTCCTTGGGATGTTGCTCAAGTGTATGCAGCGGCGACGGTTCCAAGCAGCTATCGTTTGCCAATTAATGGCAGTGCTACCCTGACCCAAGGCCCAGGCTGTGGGTTTTCGCATGGTAATAGCCCAGAGGCAATTGATATCGGTGGTATAGCGCTGAATCGACCAATTATCGCTACCTTTTTTGGTACAGTGGTCTATCGGAATGAGGATTCCACCTATGGCAAAATGATTAAGCTACAACATCCTGATGGTAATGTTAGTTGGTATGCTCACTTAAATGCATATTCAGTCGCGCTTGGCGAAGTTGTTGCCCAAGGCCAAGAAATCGGTTTAGCTGGCACAACTGGTAATTCGACCGGGGTGCATTTGCACTTTGAGGTACACAATAGCCAAGGTGGTTGGCTGAGTGTGCGCTATTTGCCCGGAATTACTTGGGAAGTAAGCGCCGAAGCACCCTGCACCGCTGCCGAACCCGATGGCTGGGTTAATTATACTGGCTCAACCCGTTCTAATGTGGCTCAAGGTAAAAACGCGGTTCAATCGAGCACCCTCGCTCCGCAACATGGCGCAAGCGTAGCGGTTGACGGCAATCCTGATGGCTATGGTACGATCACCCACACCAACTATGATGTGAGCGCTTGGTGGCAGGTTGATCTTGGTCGGAATTTCAATATTACGAGCATTGATCTTTGGAATCGGACTGATTGTTGTGCTGAACGGCTGCGCAAAATCTATGTTTTTGCTTCGTCAGATCCGTTTCCAGTGACGAATCTGAGCCTGACCGATTTACTTAATCGCCCAAATACTGTTTCGTGGTATCGCGCTGATCCGCTGAGCGCTCAAAAGATCAGTTTTAATACCAATAATACGAATATGCGCTATGTGCGGGTTCAGCTTGGTCGGACTGAGTATCTTTCCTTAGCTGAAGTTCAGGTTTGGTCGCAGCCAAACGCCCGCAATAACCTTGCTCAGGGCAAAAACGCGGTTCAATCGAGCACCTATCATGTGCTCCATGGCGCAGGTATAGCAGTTGATGGCAATACAAGTGGCTATGGTTCATATACCCACACCAATTATGATGTTGGCGCTTGGTGGCAGGTTGATCTTGGCGCTAACAAAACAATCGATGCGATTGATCTTTGGAATCGAACTGATTGTTGTGCTGAGCGCTTGCGCAAGGTTTATGTCTTTGTCTCAAGCGATCCCTTTCCTTCTACCAATGTCAGTTTGAGCGATTTGATTGCCCGCCCAAATACCACCTATTCATTTGTACATGATCCATTAGGAGTTGAGCAAATTGCGCTTCCATTAGTTGGCACACCCAAAGGCCGCTATGTGCGGATTCAACTTGGCCGAACTGAGTATCTTTCCTTAGCTGAAGTTCAGGTTTGGAGTAGTGCTCAATAAGCTGGTTTGGTTTGATCGATGGCTCCTCGCAAGCAGGAGCCATCGTAGCATTTAATGATTGAGCGAGTAGTATGCCTTCACACATTATTAATTTAGTCGTAGAACGTTTGAGCAGTGTTGTTGGAGTTGAGGCTTTGGTGCTGGGTGGCTCGCGGGCGCGAGGTAATCATCATTCTGGCTCAGATGTTGATATTGGGATTTATTATCGACAAGATTTAGACATTGCTGCTTTGCAACGCCATGCCCAAGCCCTTGATGATTTGCAGCGTGAGCAGCTTGTGACCGAAATTGGCGGTTGGGGACCATGGATCAACGGCGGCGGTTGGCTAACGATTCAAGCATTGCCAGTCGATTGGCTGTATCGCGATTTGCACAAAGTTGAGCAGGTGTTGGCTGCTTGCCAAGCTGGCGAAGTCAGCATTGATTATCAGCCAGGCCATCCTCATGGCTTTGTCTCGGCGATTTATCTGGCAGAAGTCGCGCTTTGCCAGCCATTGTACGATCCGCAGGCAACCTTGGCTGGCTTGAAACAACCGCTTGAGATCTATCCGCCAGCCTTGCAACAAGCATTTTTGAGACGTTTTTGGGAAGCCGATTTCGCTTTGGCAAATGCGCGAAAAGCGGCCCAGCGTGGCGATTTAGCCTATATAGCGGGTTGTTGCTTTCGCTCGGTGATGGTACTAACCCAGACGTTATTTGCGCTCAATCAGCAATATTGGATGAACGAAAAAGGTGCAGTGATGTTGGCTAATGGATTTCGCCAAGTGCCAACTAACTTTGCACAACGAGTGACCCAACTATTCAGCCTGATTCAGCCGCAACCTGAATTAATTGACCAAGCCTTGCAAGAACTTGCAGAACTGATTCAGGCTACGGCGACTTTGTTGAAATAGGCGCTACACCATCGCCATCTGCTGAATTGCGGTGCGCAAATTGGGGTAGGTAATCAGCGTATTGAGGTTAATCCCCAAGCTGACGATGCTTTGGGCAATATCAGGCCGCACCCCAACCAAGGCTACTTTTGCTCCGAGTAACATCGCCGCCCGGGCAATTTGCATGAGCGAGCTAGCAACATGAGTATCGACCATCGAAACCCCAGTAATATCGAGCAGCACCCGACTAGCCTGTTGTTCGTTAATGCCATTCAGCACCGTTTCAGTGATTTGTTGGGCACGCTCAGTGTTGATGCTGCCAATTAAGGGAATGAGCAAGACCCCTGGTAATAAAGGAATTAATGGGCAACCAAGCTCTAAAATTGTTTTGGATAACGCATTTTCCCGATCGACTGCTCCGCGCAAAACCTCGCGTTCAGCATCAAGGGTTGACTCAAGCGCCTCATGTTCCAGTGAACTGCCCAAAATCGAGGCCCAGATATACAAACTATTGATATCAGCGATCGTTTTTTGGACATCAGCATGGCCAAAAGCCAAAATGCCCCAATCGTGACTGGCAGTGACGATCGGCACACACGCAACGTAGCCGCTGCTATTCAATTGGCGAGCTTGCTCTAGAAATTCGGCTGGCGGAAATTCGCTACCGCGACAATGGCTGCCTGCTTTGATTGTTGACGAGCCATCTTTACTGTAAATGCTGGCAAGTCGTAAAAAGCCTGGTTTCTGCTCATCCCATAGCGCTAGACAAGCGATCGAAACTGGCAAGCGCTGCATCCACGCCAATTTGCCAGTTTGTTGTTTTTGATTTGAAACCAAGAGCATGCTTAGTTCATGGTTGGCAGCAAGTAGCCGATCAAGCCCGGTAATTTCGTTGCGTTGCAGTTCAAGCACGGTATGCAGCAAGCTCGTATGGGCAGTGGCAAGCAACCCGCTAATCTGATCGGCAGGTAAATCGGCTTGGGCTAATTCTTGATGAGCGGCAGCAGCAAACACCTGATACAGCACCGAAAGCGTATCCGATTTGGAGCTAACCGTGATAATTGCATGCCATGCAGCGAGATAATCGACCTCAACGGTTTGGACCTCGATCTTCGCCTGAAGTGCCTGGATCAGGCTGCGAATGCCTTGATTGCTTTCATTGAGACTGAGATTGGGATCGATTGGCACAGGATAATAGAGCACTTGTTGCATCCGTTGGGCTAATTGATCGGCCCAATGCTGCTGTTTGGGCGCAACTGTACTGGTATTAATCCCGGTATAAACATCTTTACAGCCACACGATTGCCGCCAAATTGGGATGGTTGGCACGTAGATTGGGTCGTTTGAAACTGATTTGCCCGCGATCAACTCAATAACAGTATCGGCGGCGATGCTGCCAAGCAATTGAGGTTGCTGGCGCACGGTGGTTAATGGTGGGTTGGCATGTTGGGCAATATTGGCATCATCAAATCCCACCACCGCCATATCGTGTGGCACTCGATAACCCTTAGTTTCCAAGGCCATCATTACGCCAACTGCTTGTTGATCGTTGGCGGCGACCACGGCACTAAAATTTAAACCATTGGCAATCAACGGATAGAAGGCATGTTCGGTGCGGCCCTCGGTATAATCGCCAACATCGACCACCCAAGCCGGGTTAGGTGTGATGCGATGTTCTTTGAGTACATCGCAATATACCGTGTAGCGATCGCGCATATCGCTATTATTAAAATTGCCAACGAAGGCGATTTTACTATGACCATGCTCAATTAGGTGTTCGACCATCGCACGGGCGCTTTGGTTGTTATCGGGCATGACCAGCGGAAAGCGCTCACCAGCATGGGGGGCACTAATGACGACGGCTGGCACATTGGTCGCTAGTTCATTTAACCCAGTCGGATCGATAATCACGATCCAGGCTTTGATATGCTGTTTGGCCAGTTGGTTGTTGATCAGGTGTTGGGGAGCGCCTTGTACCGCAATCAAGTCATAGTGATGCTTGCGTAAACTTTGCAAAATACCTTCCATTACGCCTGTCATAAATTCGCCAGCGAGAGATGGTGCAATGAAACCAATTGCCTGCCTGCTAGCCATATGCAAACTCCTCGAAAAACAACAACAACCTCGTCGAAACTAGCTATCTAGCTGAGTATGGCACTAATTATCGGCTCTGACAAGTACTGAAACAGTGGTTAATCTGGCTGCTTTTCTACTATGCCAGCTCAATCTTGCTGCGGCAATGGGTATTCAGTCGCCAATTGCTTAGGTCGGGGCTACCCCTTAGGCAATTGACGACTTGCTATTTATCAAAAACGGCTTAAGATGGAGCCATGGATTGATCATATGTGGAGGAGTATCGATGATCCATTCAACCTACGCTGAAGTATTTAATCCGCAGTTCGTTCAAGACCCCTTCCCCACCTATGCGGCTTTGCGTGCCGAAGCCCCTATTCACCGAATTAGCCTGCCCGATGGTCGTGGCTTGTGGATGATTACCCGTTTTGAGGATGTTAAAGCCGCACTGAAAGATCCGCGTTTTATCAAAAATTGGCGGAAAGTGCTCAATCCCGAAGAGCAAAAGCTGATGCCAGTGATGCCGCCTGTGGTGCAATTGTTGTTTAAACATTTGTTAGCGATTGATCCACCCGATCATACGCGGATTCGTGGGATGGTGCATAAAGCCTTTACCCCTCAATTGGTTGAGCAACTACGCCCACGCATTCAGCAAATTGCCGATGATTTGCTCGATGCAATGTTGGCTGGCCCACGCAGCACCGATTTGCTGACAGCCTATGCTTTTCCACTGCCCTTGACCGTCATTGCCGAATTGCTAGGAATTCCGCTTGATCATCGCGAAAAATTCCGGTATTGGTCGGGCTTGGTTGTGACCGTCGATCCCTCTCCGGATCGTTTTACGCGCATGGCGGGTGAGATGGAGGAGTTTGGCAATTATCTGCGTGAATTATTCGCTGAAAAACGTGCCAACCCCGCCAACGATTTAACGAGTGCTTTGGTGCAGGTTGAAGAAGCAGGCGATAAACTGACCGAGCAAGAGTTGTTTTCGCTGGTGTTTTTCTTGTTGATTGCTGGCCATGAAACCACGGTCAATTTGATTGGCAATGGTATATTGGCCTTATTACAACACCCTGAGCAATTGAATTTGCTGCGCGAAAATCCCGACCTGATTCGTAATGCCGTCGAAGAATTGCTGCGTTACGATAGCCCGGTCGAGACCTCAACAATTCGCTGGGCTTGCGAAGATCTAGAGTTTGCTGGAGCGAAGATTCCGCGTGGCGAGCAAATTCTAGCGGTGATCACCTCAGCAAATCGTGATCCTCAGCATTTTGTTGCACCTGATCAGCTGGATATTACGCGCACTGAGCATAACCACATTGCTTTTGGTCATGGCATTCACTATTGTTTGGGTGCGCCATTGGCACGACTTGAAGGCGCAATTGCGATTAATTCGTTGGTGCAGCGATTGCCCCATTTACGTTTAGCAGTGCCTGCCCATGAGTTGATTTGGCGGCCTGGCATGCTGATTCGTGGCATGATCGAAATGCCTGTCGAATTTTAATTAAAAAACGCCGTCTAGTTTAAGGCTAGACGGCGTTTTTTAATTTATTGCTTGGTAATTAGCGGTAAAAAGTTGATATTCGTTTCGGCGCTTGAATTCAGTAAGAGCACAGCGCTGCGTTCAGGGTCGGCGCTGGTTTGAGCTTTAACCCACACTTGATCAGTCGCTGGGCTTGGCCCCGCTGGCAGATCGACGCGTAGCGTGATCGTTTGGCTGGCATTTGGTGCAAGATTGTTGGGCAAAGCACTCGTTATTGTAGTTGGCCAAGTATTGCCGGTGAGGTTGAGGCTAATTGGCACGGTTTGTTGGCTGAGGTTGCGCAAGGTCAAGGTGTAGGTGATGCTCGTGCCATGCAGGTTGCTTTGTGCAAGTTTGGGTGTAGTCAAACTAATAAGGCTCGATTGCACTTCCACATCAGTCGCTTTGACAAAGCCAAAACGATGGTTGAAATTAATTTGATAATACTTGGTTTGGCCACTGACAACGATGTGTGAGCTTGGGTCAAGGGTTGGGGTATAGACTGGCGAATAGTAGTAGGTGCTAGTGTACAGCTGGGTTGCTACCACAATATTATCGGCGGGCAAGCTGTAAATTGAAGTGATTGCCTGTGGCGAAATGCCCTGTGGATAGGCCGCAGCCTCGGGATACGCCCGCCCATAGACTGGAATGGTGGCTTGACCAACTTTTGGGCGTACCTTTAGCCCTTGGCCCGCCGTGGTATTTGAGCCATCGGGGTTGTGGAACCATGCTTTCTGACCGCCAAAATAAATCGCCTGCCAATCGCCTTGTTGATCAGCGACCACATAGGTTTGGCCAGTTACGGCTTTATTGGCCCAGTTGTTGGCGTGAGTCGGAGTTGAGCCAATATATTGATTGCTAATCAATGGCGAGTTGGCGTTGGGTTGGGTGTGCAAATAGAGAAAATTAGCGCTTTGGGTTGGTACATCGCGGCAATCATTGCTGCTGTAGCAATAGGTCAAAGCGGGCATGTTGCTATCGAAATTGGGATTAATGGTAACCAACTGCGGATCGGGATTGCTGATAGGCGCGGGGCCGCCACGCACCAAATCCATATAATGTGCCCAATCCCAAAATGGGCCTGGGTCCCAGTGCATGCCTGGTTGATGTTGCGGCAGTGGCCCAGGCAACTCGTCATGGCCGATAATATGGCTGCGATCAAGCGGAATTCGGTATTTATCGGCAAGATAGCGGGTCAGTTGCGCCGAGGATTGATACATCGCTTCGCTATACCAGGTTGCCCCTTCGATCGCGTAGCCTTCATGTTCGATACCAATTGAATGGCCGTTAACATCCCAATTGCCAGCATGCCAAGGTACATTTTTATTCTCGACCATCTGGGCAATATGCCCATCGCTGGCGCGGATGACATAATGGGTTGATGCCCCAGTGGCCGGATTTTGAAACACATTGACGGTTTGGGTGTAGGTGATTTCGGTGTCGTGAATCAAAATATAGCGAAAATCTAAGCCATCAACTGGGCGATTGGCCAAATCGTAGTTACCATAATCACCGCGATCATTGGGATTATTCAAGGCATAGGCTGCTGGAATCACTTCGCAATTGAGCGCCGTTGGGCAATCCAAGGGGAAATCATTACCCAAATACAGCTGCAAGCTAGCGGCACTTTGGCGATTGATTGTGACTATACTTGGGGCAAGTGTTAGCACTTCGCCGTTGTCGATTGTGCGGGTTGCACCTTGTTGCAAGGTTGCATAGACCCGATCGGCGAAGCCAAACGCGGTCGAACGCTCTTTGCTGCCGCTATACAATGCCACCGCACCATACCAATCGGCAAGATTGTTGGGCAATTCCGGGTTGATGCTGCGGCTATATTCGGCCAACAAAGCCGCGCCACCGCGAATATTCTGTACTGGATCATTGATTAATGTGCTAGTTGGTTGACCAAGGAGTTTGGCAGCTTGAGCTAAAGTTTGCAATTCGTCAGGTTGTTTGAGCGGTGCGACCCAATCAAGGCCTTTGCTAGCGTGCCAATGGCTCAAATCGATTTGGGTTAAGTGCATCATTCCATAGCCGCCGCTGGTGCTGGGCTGGCCTGCATGGTGCTCCCAGCGCGAAAGATTGTAGCTCAGCGCTAGCAATAATTCGCTTGGTACATGGAATTCAGCGGCAGCTGCGGTGAAAGCTATGAGCAAATTGCTGGCGGCTGGGGTTGGGTTGTTGGCAATGGTTGGCAATGGTTGGTAGCCAAGGCCCAGCCCTAAAATAACAAAAACGATCAACAAGCGTGATCGTAACCAACGTTGGTTCATTATTGCTTCCTCAACAACTAAAAGACCCTACTCATGGGTTTAGTATACCTGCTTAAAATTGATTAAGAACTGAGAGTTAGCTGAGGAGTTCTGATCCACGGAGGACACGAAGTTTCGTAACCGCGAAGGACGCGAAGAGCGCGAAGGTTGGCTTTATCATTCTAGGGCATTTGTTGAACTTCAGTCATTTATTAATTGAACCTTTGCGGTCTTCGTGCGCATCGTGCTTCCAACCTTGGCGCTTTTTGCTTTTTGATTTCTGCCTTTTATTTCCGTTTTCCCCTCTAAGGGCTAGGCCTGAATAGGAGTGGTGGCAATTTTGCTCGTTAGGTTGATCGTAAGCTTCAGGCCTGATACTACGATCAAATTCTTCCTCCTCTACACTCTTCTCTCCTGCAAGCGGCCCGACTGGGCCGTTTGTGGTTTTAGATAGTTATGCTTGGTGGTCTAAACTGGCTCTCAGCTGCTCTCCCACAAGCAATAAGGGTTGTTCATTGTTAATGTTGCTGTGCCCCAAGCCCACCCTCGTTTGATTGCGAATATTCGTTCAATGGTAGTAACAATAAGATCGATCAATGACCAAAACAGTATTGCGAGACTGATCGAGTTGCTCAGTGCTATTGTGACAGTGCAGGGCTGAATGAGAATAACTCTTTGTGCTGCCCATGCGGAGGACAACTTTAAATTAGGCAGTTGTCGCCTGAACGCACCTATTCGTAGTCAAACTACCGACAGCAACGTTTCTAAACCAATTCAGTTAGCCAATTGATGGTCTGAATTTTTGTGTCAAGTTCGCGAAATTGGCGAGCCAAATGATCAGTTTGCTGGCGAATTTGGCGTACATCGACGGTTACAATGTTGCGAATTTCCGCCTGACCATACCGGTTATGGCGGCGTGATGCTTCCTCAGCAATGCTTTTGAGCATACTTAAACGGAGTTTTAGCACATCACGTTGGCCTAAAACGGTCGTTAAATTGTATTGATGGTTAAATGGTGTAATGCTGTTAGTATGATTGATTTTGACAATCAAATCTTCAAATTGAAGCAACAAGCGTTCAATTTCGCTTAACAATTCATGAGGGTCTTCTGGTGGGTCATCACCCTCTTGGATCAGTACGGAGAGCTTAACGCGGGTACGCAACTGTTCAAGCCGACGCTGGATGTCCGCTCGTAAAATCAATGCTTCTGCTAATTTCATTAGGTGTGGATGTGGCAGGCCATCCTTGTTACTGCCTGAAAGAAGATGCCAAGATTATAGCGATACTGCTTAGGAGTTGTCAAGCAGCATGATTTTGCCCCCAAAGCTCGCTTATAATAGCATGTGGAAATGTTGTGTTGGAGGAATCAATGAACCTCATGCAAATTCATGGGCAATTTGCGGCGTTGCAGGCCCAGCGCGGGCGAATCGCCGCCAGCCGTGCGCCTGAGCGTATTGGCTATTTACAGCAATTTAAACGGGCGATCGAACAAGCCCGACCAGATATTCATGCGGCGTTGCAGGCCGATTTTGCCAAACCAGCAGCTGAAATTGAGGCTACCGAAATTCAGCAGGTGCTTGAGCAAATTAATTTTGCCATCAAACGGCTTGAAACATGGATGCAGCCCAAACGAGTTAAAACCCCAACCATGCTGACGGGCAGCAAAAGTTGGATTCAATATGAGCCACGCGGAGTTGTGCTGATTCTTGCGCCGTGGAATTACCCGCTATCGCTGGCACTTATGCCTTTGATTGGGGCGGTGGCGGCTGGGAATTGTGCGATTGTGCGGCCATCGGAGCGCACGCCACATACCGCTCAAGTTGTAGCAAACATTATCGCTGCCGCCTTCAAACCTGAGCATGTTACCAGCGTTGTGGGCGATGTTGATACGGCTGAAGCATTGCTTGACTTGCCATTCGACCATATTTTCTTTACGGGCAGCCCACGCATCGGCCAATATGTAATGCAACGCGCCGCTGAGCATTTTAGCTCGGTTACCCTAGAACTGGGCGGCAAATCACCCGCGATTATTGATCGTTCAGCTGATTTGAAACGCGCTGCCCAGGCGATTGTGTGGGGCAAATTTGTCAATGCTGGCCAAACGTGTGTTGCGCCTGATCATGTCTGGGTTCAGCGTGAGCAAGCCCAAGCCTTGACCCAATTGATTATTAAACAAATTGAGCGTAATTATGGCAAAGGTGATTATACCCGCCTACAATCGCCCGATTTGGCGAATGTGATCGATGCTAATGCCACTGCTCGCCTGCGTGGTTTGGTCAATAACTCAGTTGCCCAAGGGGCGTTGGTCGCTTTGGGTGGCCAATCGACCGATCATCCTGCACGCTTTGCGCCAACTGTGTTGACCAATGTTAAACCTGGCATGGCGATTATGCAGGATGAAATTTTCGGGCCGATTCTGCCAATTTTGGTGTATGACCAAATTGATGAAGTGATTATGGCGACGCGAGCTAGCGGCAAGCCCTTGACTATGGCGATTTTTGCCGAGAATCAAGCGATTATCAACTGGCTCTTACGCGAAATTCCAGCGGGTAGCAGTATGATCAACGGGGTTTTGCTGAATGTGGTTAATCCGAATTTGCCATTTGGTGGGGTTGGTCAGAGCGGCATTGGCAATTATCATGGCTTTTACAGTTTCAAAACATTTTCGCATGAGCGGGCAGTATTTCAACTTGGCGGCTTAAATTTAGTCAATTTATTTCAACCGCCCTATCGCTCGGTGGCTAAGCGCTTGGCAGCCTGGTCGCGGCGGGTTATGAGCAAACGCTAAACGATATTCGCCGCTATCCATAGGGGGGGATAGCGGCGAATGGGGATTTTTGAATCGTTCTGCGATGTGTGACCCCATCACAGGAGGGGTTTTGTCGGTCTATGGTTGAAGGTGATGAAGTTATCTCCTTCCAAGGTCTTTTCATCGTCACGATTGTTGATGCTGTTTCCTTGTACCGAGCGTGGTTTCCGAGGATGATAATATGCTACTTGGATGAGTAGCAGATGAGTTAAGGGTAAAGAACCGTTAAAAAATTTCAATGGCTTGAGCCTAAAGAATTTGGGCGAGGGTATAGCCTAAATCTTCATAGGTATGTGGCTTTAAAATCAACGAACGAATGCCCAAAACTTGAGCTAGTTCGTAATCTTCAGGCCGCACATAGCCTGAGGTCAAAATGATTGGCAAATTGGGCTTGATCGCCAATAATTGTTTCGCCAAATCAAAGCCCGACATATGCGGCATCGAAACATCGCTAATCACCACATCGATTGCGCTGGGGTCGCGCAGAAAATAGTCCAAGGCTGCTTGGGGATTGGTGAAGCCATTTACGCCATAGCCTAAGGTGTTGAGCATTTTAACTGCCAAGGTTACTAAGGCTTGTTCATCGTCAATATACAAAATATGCGCATAGCCATTTTCCGAGACGATCTGACGTTTGGGTGGGGTTGGGGTTGGTAGCTGGTTGCTCGCCGGAAAGTAGAGTCGAAAGGTTGAGCCTTTGTTAATTTGGCTATAAACCGTAATCGCCCCATCGTGGCCCTTCATAATTCCATCGACGACTGATAACCCCAGCCCAGTGCCCTCGCCCAGCGGCTTGGTAGTAAAAAATGGGTCAAAAATTCGCTTGATGGTTTCTTTATCCATGCCACAACCGTTATCGCTCACCGATAGCCGCACATAATGGCCCTCGTGCAAATTCGGAATTGTGCGCGATAATTCAGCTGTCAAATGCACTAAATCTAAGCGAATTTCAATTAATCCCCGATTATTGCCAATTGCATGAGCCGCGTTGGTCGCTAAATTCATAATAATCTGGAAAATTTGAGTTGGATCAGCCGCAGTTGCTGGAATTGGCCCAATAACATTGACCTGAATTTCAACCATGGCAGGCAAGGTGGCGCGTAATAATTTTATTGCTTCGTCGATAATGGTTGGTAGCAGCACAATTTCACGTTTAACCTCTTGCTGGCGGCTAAACGTTAAAATCCGACGGACTAAATCGGTCGCTCGTTCGCCAGCTTGCTCAATTTCGCGTAAATTATTTTGTACTGGATGCTGTGGATCAAGATCGAACATGGCTAATTGGGTATTACCAGTAATTGCCAGCAAAATATTATTAAAATCATGGGCAATTCCGCCAGCAAGCGTGCCTAAGGCCTCCATCTTTTGGCTACGTAATTGAGCATCTTCAGCTCGTTTACGATCATCAATATCGTTGCTAGCACCAAACCATTTAATAATTTCACCATTTTGACCCAATAAAGGCACCGCCTGAGTATCAAACCAACGATAGGTATTATCAAAACGGCGAATTCGATATTCACTGTGCAACTTTTGTTGAGCAATAAGCGCTTTTTGCCATTCTTGCATAATTGAAGCCTGATCATCAGGATGAATTTGTTTAATCCAGGCCGTACCTAGTTGTTCAGCTTCAGGAATACCGGTATAGTGCACCCATTGCTGGCTTAGATAATCGCATTTTCCATCAGGGGTACATGTCCAAATTAATTGCGGCAATGATTCAGTTAGAATTTTGAAACGGCGTTCGCTCTCTTGCAAGGCTTGAGTTGCTTGTTTATAAGCAGTAATATCACGGTTAATCGCCACAGTGCCTTGAATGTGGCCTTGGTTATTTTTGATCAGCGAAACGCTACTAAGGATATGGTGACGTTGGCCATACCGATCGAATTGATAGACCTCACCTTGCCAGAACGCTTGTTCAAATAATTGAGTGCCTGCTTGCTCATTTGAATCGTTATGAATATATTCGGTCGGGATTAACGAGCCAAAACGTTGGCCAATTGCTTCGTTTGCTTGCCATACATAAATTTCTTCGGCAGCACGGTTCCAGCTTTTGATTAAATAATTACTATCAGTTGAAATAATTGCATCGGAAACATGAGCTAATAAATTAGCTTGATAGCGTAATTTTTCCTCAGCATATTTACGCTCAGTAATATCGTTAATTGTTAAAAATGCCACTGAATGACCTGATGAATCGATTACGGTTGCTCCGCCATAGCGAAAAATCCGCTCCCAGACAACTGGTGTATTAATTCGTCGGATTTTTAGCTCGATTGATTCTAAGATTTCGCCACGAATCAACCGCGACATGGGCCATTGTTCAATAGCTAGTACTTGGTTATCGAGCGTGCTAATTTCATAGAAATCTTTAAAATCAGGAATGCGACTACGACATTCCTCCATGTTTGCAAAACCATGCATCGCCAAAGCAACCCGATTCCAATGAAATAGATTGCCATCAAGATCTGATAAGACGATGCCTTCATTAAGATTTTCGATCACGATTTGCAGTCGTTCTTCGCTTTCTTTGAGCTTACGTTCATAAATTTTGCGATTGTTAATATTGTGAATAACGGTAAAGCCACATAAACTGTTACTCAATACAATTAATGTCATTGAACAAATCACAAAGATCGTATCAGTCGATTTAGTTCTTAATTCTAATTCATAATCGCTGACATAGCTTTGTTTTTTAAGTGCTCGAACCATCGCAGTACGATCATTCTGATCAACAAAAATATTGAGGTCTTGAATGGCCTGCCCAACAAGTTCATCGCGCTGATAGCCCAACAAACTGATTAAGCTTTCGTTGATCTCTAAAATTAGGCCATCGTTTAAACGGGTAATGACCATTGGGCTAGAACTGGTTTGAAAAATTGCATTAAAGCGTTGTTTGGATTCTTGTACCGCGACAGTTAATTTTTTGTTGGTGCTGATATCGCTAATGAAACTGAAAAATCCTTGGACTTCGCCATCGGTGTTTAAATCGGGCTGATATTCAACTGCTACGCTTCGCACAGGCTGATCTTCAAGGCTGATAACGGTCTCAAAGGCTACCGCTTGGCCAAGCAAAGCTTGATGAATATGGTCATAAAATTGCTGATAGGCGGTTTCTCCCCAGACTTCAGCCACGCTAGCGCCAGTTATTTGGCTGAGTGGTCGCTGAAACCAGGCTTGATAGGCGGGATTATTAAAGCGATAAGCGCCATGGCGATCGACGTAGCCGATCAGTGGGGCGATCCGCTCTTGATCGGGCTGAAAGCTGGGTATTTGCTCTAAAGGGAGTTCAATCTGCTGTAACAAATCCAAAAAGGGGGTTTGGCTGCTGGGTTTTGGCTGGGCTAGCCGCAGCACACGATTGATCTGATTGACCGTATTGAGCACCCCGACAATTGTGCCCTGCTCAGCATAAATTGGGCTAAACGACAAATCGATCAGCCAGTGTTGTTGTGGTTGATCGATTGAGTGAGCTGTCAGCAGCTTGGTTTGACCAAGTTGGGCTTGTTGAATGGCGCTAAAGATCGCTTGCTGCCCAAAATAGCCGGTTGGATCAGTGGTTTGGGCTTGTTGTTGGGGGTGATTGTTGCCGAGCAATTCGATATAGTGGTCATTGTAAAAAGTTGTCTGTGATGCCGACCAAATTAATGCCATTGGAACCGGTGCATACAACACCATACTGAGTGCAGTCTGCAAAGCGCTTGGCCATTGATCAATTGAACCGAGCGGGTGATTTGCCCAATCGATGCTTTGCAGCATAGCCCCAGCAATACCGCCATTGCGCAACCATGCGGGGAGATTGGTTAGCTGTGATGAATCATCAATATCGGGCATTGCGCGATCCTCGCGGTTTTAGCACAATTGCTGACAAAATTTTAGGCTGGTTTGAGTGTATTGTGAGTTGCGAGTTAAGAGGACACTCTAGCAGTATAGCAGTGCCTAGTGGCTCATGCAATAAACAAATTTTGGTTGTTGGGATAGTTATGCTATCGAGTAAAACGCTCGGCAACCATGATCTTTTATGGGTATTGATCAATCGAAACCATGATTGAGCAGATTAATCATATATCAACTATGTTCAGGATTGTCGCTCGTCCAACGTTTAACATGCAGAACCAGCAACGAGCCAATGTCATATCACGTTCAATCAAAGCTCCCATCAACGCCTGAGCTGCTTCGCTTTGGCCTGTGGCTGAGTTCTTTGGTACAACGGTTTAGTTAGGAGGACAACCGATGAGCGTGTATTGGGTTGAAAATCAATGGGGCGGCGATAGTGCTCCATGGCATCCCGGCGGTACATGGGTGTTAGGTGCGCGTGATAACCAAAATGTTGTGGCGATCAATATTTCCTCCGCTGATAATGGCCAAACATTTACTGGCACGATGACCTACATCAATGAAGGCCCAATCGGATTCCGCGCAACCCGTACCAGTGCCAACAACTATGCTGTCGAAAACCAATGGGGTGGCGATAGTGCTCCATGGCATCCTGGCGGCCATTGGATTATTGGAACACGTGATAATCAAAATCCAGTTAATCTTGATGTTGATTCACGTGACGGTGGCCAAACTCTCAATGGCACGATGGTCTATGCTGGCGAAGGGCCAATCGGTTTTCGCGGTAAGCTTCAGTAACGATTAATCTTCAACCAGTCATGGCGAAACGGCCATGACTGGTTTTTTTGTGGTTTAAATTTTTAAATAATGAATTAATAACTTATTAATCTGATAGTTTTATGATTGATTATAGTAGCTTAATTTGTAAAATATTGCTGATAAAATTCAGGATTGCGCTTGATTCAACGTTTTAATCATGAATCGATTCAAACGACATCAGAATTTGTGTAGTAAAGGAATTATCATGACAACTCAACAACAAATTGATTACGCTTCGATTGCTAAAGCTCAATATGATGCAACTATTGAATCAATCAAACAATCATTTCCTGATGTGAGCAAAAATGCCCCAGAAAAATCGGCTGCAAGCTCAACCACAACCGCAACAGGCTCGGCAACCTTTGCAACCGCCTTTATTTATGGTACGTGTACCTGCGATTTGACCTTTGATAATGGCCAAAAGACCCATTTTTATGGCACGATGTGGGGGATTGGGCTTGGCGGTGGAACCAGCGCTGGAGCCTATATCGGCGTACCCGCCAATCAACTGGTTGGCGATTGTAGCTTCCAAGTGACGGTGGTTTCGGGGGTTGCTGGCGCTGTGACGATTCAGTTCTGGCGTGGCAACGATTACCTTGGTAATTTTACTGGGGCAGCCTTGGCCGTGGCCGCATCGGTTACTGGTGGTAGCGGCGAATGGACTATGAAATAATTAAGCTTTTGAATCTGCCCCACCAACTAGCTGGTTGGTGGGGCATTGCTATTTTAGGCCAGAATTGCCTCAATTTGAGCCTGAACATCAGCACTCAATTGAACTTCGCCGGCTTTGATATTATCGAGCACATGCTCAGGCTTGGTTGCGCCAGTAATGACCGAGCTAATTTGCGGCAAACGCAAAACCCAAGCCAAGGCCAATTGACTGGTGGTTAGGCCAAGATCACCAGCAATCGTGGTTAATTGGCGCACCTTATTCAAATTAGTTTCATTGAGCTCGCGATCAAGCCATTTGGTGGTGGCTCCGCGACTGCCCTCTGGCAAGCCCGCATTGTATTTGCCAGTTAATAAGCCTTGGGCCAAAGGACTCCAAACCGTCAAGCCAAGGCCATGCTGCTCACAGGTTGGGATAATTGCTGGCTCAATATGGCGGTCAAGCATGTTGTAGCGTGGTTGTTCAACTTGCGGCAAATAGCCATTATATTGTTTGGCGATGCTGACCGCTTGCTCAATTTGTTCAGCTTCCCAGACGCTGGTTCCCCAATAGAGAATTTTGCCAGCCTGCACCAAATCGCTCATTGCGCGGACAGTTTCTTCGAGTGGCGTGTTGGCATCGAAACGGTGGCAGAAATAAATATCCAAATAATCGGTGCCAAAATGGCGCAAACTTTTATCAATTGATTCCATAATATGCTTGCGACTTAGCCCTTGATCATTCACATTGTTGCTCATGGGCCAATAGAGCTTGGAAGAAAGCACCAAATCCGAGCGTTTGTAATCGCGGATCACGCCGCCAACGACTTTTTCGGCTTCGCCGTAGGCATATGCATCGGCAACATCGATAAAATTGATGCCATTGTCGATTGCTGACCGCAAACATTGGGCGGCTTGATCGCCTTCGACACTGCCGCCGTAGGTCAACCATGCGCCGAGTGATACCGCACTTACCCGCATGCCTGCTTTGCCTAGCCGTCGATATTCCACAGAAGCCTCCTCAGGAAGATATGCTGAAATTACAATTTGATCATACCACGAATTTGGCATGGCTCTTGGCATAGCTCTTGCCTTGATTATGCAGTGGAAAATCTGTTTTGGAGGATACTGCAATGCAAGATCAAACAACTACCCAACAAAATATTAGCAAAGTCGCCGAGCAATTGAAAGGCTTTAAATTGGCGATGTTAACCACGGTTGCTAGTGATAATTCGTTGCATAGCCGCCCGATGGTGGTGCAACAAAAGGAATTTGATGGCGATTTGTGGTTTATGACTGGGCGTGATAGTGGCAAAATTGCTGAGTTAAGCCAATCCAAGCAAGTCAATGTAGCCTTTGTTGATGTTGATGATTCGCGCTATGTTTCGCTGAGTGGTACAGGCCAAATTGTTGACGATCGGGCTAAAATCAAAGAACTTTGGACTCCGTTGGCTAAAGCCTGGTTTAAAGATGAAAACGACCCCAATATTGTTTTGATTAAGGTTGAGCCGCAAATTGTCGAATATTGGGATACGCCCAATAGCACGTTTGTCCAAGTGGCTGGTTTTTTGTCGGCGCTGGTTACGGGCGAACGCCCCGAAATTGGGGAGCATGGCAAGGTTAAGCTCTAAATATTAATTTTTGGCTCTAAATTAAGGTCAGTTGCTTATTGCAACTGGCCTTTTTAATATTAACTGAACATATGTGCTTGACATAGAAATTTTGTTCTGGTATAGTCAAAATGGGTTACTGAAGCAACTACGAAATGAGGCATTCTAATGGCAACAATTCTACAAATTCCCTCGCTGCGCGATCAACAAAGCCGTGAAGTTAAGCGTTTACTGATGAAGCATTTACGCAGCTTTAGCGATACGCTTGAAGTTAATGATGTTGCCCATGTGCCGTTGTATCAACAATTAGCAGTCAATATTGTCTGGAAAGTGCGCATGCCCCCCTGTTCCAAGCGCAGCATCCGAATTGCCTTTTATTACGATGAGATTGGCAACGATCAACAGCTTTTTATCCCAACCTGGCAAGCCGACCCCGACCCCGCTAGTCGTTTGAGCGTTACGGCGGCTGAATATTGGTATAGCTATGTGGCCGCTACTAGTAAAGTCTATGTTTTGCCTGTGGCCCAATTGCGGCCATGGTTTGCTCAACAGAGCCACTATTTAGCAGCTCATGAAGTTATTCAACAACTGCCCGAACAACCAGCCTCGATCCAAGCGATTGGGCGGTTTGTGCCAACCCAACGGCTCTTACGCGAACTGGATGAACTTGAGATTTGGCCACTTAATCGTTTGCAGCCGAGCAAACGGGTTGCCTAGCTCGGCTGCAATTGCCCAGAAATTAGCCTAATTTGGCAACTTGATCTTGAATTTGTACGATTGCTGCATCGCGTAAGCCTTGGGCGATTCCACGATCGCCGAGATTGCTGGCGACGGCGAAAATGGTACTGGCCCTCAAGACTTCGCTCGCAATAGGCCGCCATGGTAGTGGCTCTGGTTCGGCGTTGTATTGATCAAGCACTTGGCCAAGCGACCATGGGCCTGGCCATGGGAACGGCCAGCGTGGGCAAATATCATCGCCATCTTCCCACCCAACCAAACTGCCACTATAACCAGCCATTTTGCGAGTGCTGCCTTGAATTTGCACAATAATTGCTTTGCTGCGGGCGCGACCAAGTGCCGCATTGTGCATGGATTGGCCTAAACCATAGTTGATTAAGCCTTTGGTTAATGTGCCAAGCTCAAGCAATGGCTGCGATGTTGCAATAGTCGGCTGGCGTTTGGGTGGCCATGGGAATGGCCACCAAGGTGGGCAAATATCATCGCCTGGCTCCCACGCAGCAAAGCTACTTGAGCCTTTCAAGGTTGCCAAATGGCTGCGCAATTCGCCGCGAGCCAAGCGCAAATTTTCAGCTTGCAAAGTTTGGTCGCCATATTGAAAGGCCATGTTGAAGGCATCAAGGCTGCGATGCAGATCGAGCACTACCAAGCCACCAGCCGGAATCCGCTCAATTGGTGTGAATAATTGTTCTTTGAGCCGCCACCAAGGACGTGGCCACCACCAAGGACGTGGTTCGTAGTCGTCTTCGGGATTGGGGGTGTAGCTCAGGCTGGTAACGTTATCGCTGGCAGTTTGCAAACCAGCAAGGTTAATTTCTAAATCGGCTAGGGCCAAACCATAGACTTTTTGGGCAAACCGCAGATCGCTGGTGACGGCACTCATCGCCAACAAGGTCAATGAGCGAAATGCTCGTCGCGCAAATTTGGCGCTAGCGGGAATCTCGCCTGTGGCCGCTGTAATGCTTTCGCTCTGGACAGGCTTGGTATTGGCTGCTGCCTGATCGAGGGCACTCAATGCCCCAGCGGTTGCTAAGGCAGCTAATCCGCTATTGCGCAAAAATGAGCGGCGTGAGCTTGCTTGGTTGCCAATATCGTCAAACGAATCGTGAATCCCCATTGAAATCCTCCGCACGAAAATAACTCTTCGATGCCATTAAGACGCAATGGGGATTGATTGGCTTTCCTTGAATAAACTAGGTTTAGCTGCGATTGAAGAGTCGTTTGATTTTTTGGCCGGCCTTACTCAATTGGGCTTGAATGGCAAAACTTTGTTTAACCGACTGTGGCAGATGCTCAGTCCAGTAGTGAGTAGTTTTGGCAACGACGGTAATGACGCTTTTGATTTCGCTTTTGAGGCTGAAATCTTGGTGAATTGGCACAAGCAGCTGTTGGCCAGTAGCCTGAGCCGCGACATGCTCTTGATTGATCGCGCCAGCTAGCCACTGAGCTTGGCCAACAATCGGACATTCGATTGCCAGCCATTCGGGATTTTCGCCGATATGGGCGCTCAGGCCGCTGACTTCGTAAATGCCGCGACATAACTCAGCATAGACCTGCAGATAGTTGGGATGCTGAGGATTGGCATTGATTTGGATTGGGATGCTTGCATCGGCCCCGCGATGGGCTGGCCCACCCTCAAGCGCTAAATCGCAGAATGTTTCCCACATATTGGCCCAATCGACCTCGCCATCTTCACGATATTTGATTGGCGCGGCAGCCATTGGTTGTTGCTCTGTCATCACTCACATTCCTTGCTTGTATGAATCTGTGACTCGCTATTTTAACTTAATTCTTCGCCACAGCATCGTTTATAATGGTGCGGCTGTTCGCTGTGTGCTATCCGTTAAGGAGTATTTGTGCAATGACGCACCCTGAGCTTGATCCAACGACAATGCAGTTGTTGAATGCTGCCCATACCTACACTGGAATTCCCGCCACGACGGTTCAAACGCCATGGTCTTCATTGGCTGAGCTATTGCAAACTCGAGCGGCCAGCGAAGCTCAACGCGAATATTTGGCCTATTTTAATGATCATGCTGGCGAGGAAATCCGTTGGAGCTATGCCGATTTGTTTGAGCGAGCGGCTCGAATTGCCAATTTGCTTACAACAGTTTATGGAGTGCAGCATGGCGAGCGGGTTGCCACGTTGGCCTATAATCACCCCGACACGGTGGCAATTTATGCAGCCTGTTGGTTAATTGGGGCCACAATTGCGCCGCAAAATGTTGGCGAAGATGATCAGCGGATTGGCTTTATTTTGGATAATGCTGCGGTTCGGGTGGTTTTGGCGCGAACCGAATACCTCGAACGGGCCAAGCTTATTTGTAGCCATGCCGCTGGAGTTGCTCATATTGTGGCCTTGGATGCTGATTTTGAGCAGGCGTTGGCGGCTCAAGCTATAACTTTTCAGTCGGCTCAAGCGCCAAGCCTTGATGATGAAGCGTTGTTGGTCTATACCTCGGGCACAACTGGCGCTCCCAAAGGCGTGCAACTAAGCCATTATAATTTGCTGGCCGATTGCACCGGGATTATGCGCTGGCATGGGATTGAGTCAACCAGCCGTTTGATGGCGATTTTGCCAATTCACCACGTGAATGGCATTGTGGTGACCTTGGTTACGCCATTGTTGGCCAAGGCTTCAGTTGTGCTAAATCGGGCGTTTAGTGCAAGCACATTTTGGCAACGCATCGCCAACGAAGGCGTGCAGATTGTTTCGGTTGTGCCAACAATTTTGCAATATTTATGCGAAGGCAAACCAGAACACTGCCAATTTGAACGCAGCCACTTGCGCTATTTAATTTGTGGGGCTGGTACGCTGCCCGTGGCCTTAGCCAAACGTTTCTACGATCAATTTGGGGTGCGGGTGCTCCACGGCTATGGACTCTCCGAAACCACATGCTATTCATGCTTCTTGCCAACTAATCTGAGCGATGCCGAATATCGTCATTGGATGGAAGATTTTGGCTATCCGAGCATTGGCGTGGCAATTTGGCCAAATGAAATGGCAGTGCATGATCCCCAAGGCCATGCTTTATCC
Source organism: Chloroflexota bacterium (assembly GCA_020161265.1). Classification (NCBI taxonomy): domain Bacteria; kingdom Bacillati; phylum Chloroflexota; species Chloroflexota bacterium. The sequence continues at coordinate 199,555 of JAIUOC010000001.1, forward strand.
GAAGGCGAGCGCGGCGAGATTGTGATTCGCGGCCATAATGTGATGATGGGCTATTTCAATCGACCTGATGCTAACGCCGAAGCCTTTAAGTATGGCTGGTTTCGCTCAGGCGATGAAGGCTTTTATCAATGGGATGCCCAAGGTCGCCAGTTTTTGTTTATCACCGGTCGCCTCAAAGAACTGATCAATCGTGGTGGGGTAAAATATAGCCCATTTGAGATTGAGGAAGTGCTATTGGCCGTGCCTGGAGTGCGCACCGCCTTAGCGATCGCCTTTCCTAATAATTGGTATGGCGAGGAAGTGGGTGCGTATATTGTGCCCGAAGATGGCGCACAACTTGATGCACAAGCAATTTTGGCCCATTGCCGTGCCCAGATGCCCTTTGCTAAATGCCCAAAAGTCGTGGTATTTGGCACGGAAATTCCGGTTACCGCAACGGGCAAGTATCAACGCTTGCGCCTGCAAGAACTCTTTGCCGAATGGAATGACAGCCAGTTTCGTGAGTAGTGGCTGCTGTAGTTGAGGACGCTATGAGCCGAATTGCCCAAACTTTTGAACGCTTAGCCAGCCAAGGTCGGACGGCCCTGATGCCATTTTTGACAATTGGCTACCCTGAGCGTGATTCAGCCCTGAGTTTAGCCCAAGCCTTGGTTGCTGGCGGCGCGGACATGCTTGAGCTTGGCATGCCCTTTTCTGATCCGTTGGCCGATGGCGCGACGATCCAACGTACCACTGATATTGCCCTTGCTAATGGGGTTGATATTGGATTTTGTTTGGAGACCGTGCGCCAATTACGAGCGGTTGGCATGAGCATTCCGTTATTGCTGATGGGTTATTTCAACCCCATGTTTCAATATGGCGTTGAACGGTTTGTGGCTGAAGCCAAAGCGGCGGGCGCTGATGGTTTTATCGTACCCGATTTACCACCTGAGGAAGCCGACCAATTTCATGCTGCGGCCAAAGCTCATGAGCTGGATTTGGTGTTCTTGTTGGCTCCAACCTCGACTGATGCCCGCATTGCCAAGATTGCCAGCCTGTCGTCGGGCTTTATCTACTGTGTGGCATTGCGTGGTGTAACCGGTGCTCGTGCCGCGTTGGCCGACGATTTGGGTGATTTCTTGGCGCGAGTACGCCAATATAGCCAATTGCCGCGGGCGGTTGGCTTTGGTATCTCCAAGCCTGAACATGTAGCCTCGGTTGCCAAAATGGCTGAAGGGGCAATTTGCGCCAGTGCCTTGCTCGATTACATTGGCCACTTGCCTGCCGAAGAGCGTGCTGCTGGAGCACAACAGTTTGTGCAAAGCTTGCGCGATGCTGCTGATCAGGCCAAGGGCTATCAGCAATAAGTTAATTTCCTTGTCCCCCAACTTCTTTAGCATACGCTGGGAGCGGACAGGCTGACGTGTAGCTATCACTATACGTTCGGCCATGTCCGCTCCCAGCGTAATTCACGGTTTCATGCTCACTCATTCCTGATTTCTTAGCAAACCCCCGACCTCCAATCCCCAACCCCCGATCCCCAACAATCAATTTTACCTCTTGACAATTCATTTCTGAACAACTATATTATTATCGAACGTTGTTCGATGAAATTGTGTTACTGGAATGGAAACAACCAATGGGCAGTAAAGAACGCCGCGAACGGATCAAACAAGCCACCCGCGAGGGGATTCTCAGTGGTGCACGCCAAATTGCCCAAGCCGAGGGTTGGTCGGGCTTGACCATCCGCAAAGTTGCCGAGTTGATCGAATATAGCCCATCGATGGTTTATGAATATTTCGCTAGCAAGGAAGCAATTTTAGAAGCCTTGTTGGAAATTGGCTTTCAACAATTGACCAATGCCATGCAACAAGCCAGTGCTGCCCATGTTGATCCATATCAGCGCTTGCAGGCCATCGCGCTCGCCTATTGGCACTTTGCCCAAGCCAATCCCGACCTCTATCAAGTGATGCATGGCATGGATGGGGTGACGGTTAACCCAGAGTTGCGTAACCAAGCGGCTTGGCCAACATGTTTATTGGTTGAGCAAGATTTGCAATCATTGTTGATCGACGAACAAGTGACTAGCCCAAATTTGCGTGAAGATAGCGAAATTCTTTGGGCTACCTTACATGGAATTGTCAGCCTTGCGCTCAGCCAACGCCTCAGCCAAGCCGAACAGATCGAAGCCCGCATCCAACGCACAACCCAAGCCTTGTTACAGGGCTTATTAATGACCAATTCGTAATTTTTTTGAGTCTTATCGAACTATGTTCGATTATTGACTATTGATCTAAATGGAATTTAACCTAAATCGAACAATGTTCGATTATTGAATATTATACAAGGAGTATAACCATGAGTTCATTACAAGTTATTTTTGGCACAGGCCCAGCTGGTAGCACGCTTGCTGAAGAGCTTATTAGTCAAGGCCAGCGGGTTCGCTGTATCAATCGTAGCGGTAAGGCCGATCTGCCAGCGGCGGTTGAGGTTGTCGCTGGTGACTTGCTTAATCAAGCGCAAGTTAATGAGTTGTGCCAAGGCGCGAAGGTGGTTTATCACTGCGCGAACGTCCATTATGCTGAACAGACCAAGATTATGCCGCAATTTCAGCAAACGATTATGCAGGCCAGCGCCGCTGCTGGCGCTCGCTTGGTGGTGCTCGATACGCTCTACGTCTATGGTTCGAGTCAAGGCCGACCAATGACTGAGGCCACGCCGTTTGCACCGCATACCCGCAAAGGTCGTATGCGAGCTGAATTGGTCGAAACCTATTTGGCGGCGCATCGGGCAGGTGCGCTCGAAGTTACCTTGGGTCGAGCCGCCGATTTCTTTGGGCCGCGTGTGCTTAACTCAAGTTTGGGCGATCGGGTGTTTCCAATGCTGTTGCAACATAAGCCAGCTCAATTGTTGGGCAATATCGATTTGCCGCACAGTTTTAGCTATATTGGCGATGTCGCCCGTGGCTTGGCATTGTTGGGGCAACATCCAGCGGCGCTGGGTCAAGCTTGGCATTTGCCCGTTATGCCAGCATTAACCCAACGCGCCATGCTGCAAACAATTGGCACCTTGTTGGGCTACCAGGTACGCAGCATTGCCCTGCCCAAAATTGCGATTCAGGCGTTTGGCCTGATGGATTCGTTTATGCGCGAGTTTGTTGAGATGTTTTATCAATATACTGAGCCACAAATTGTCGATGCCCAAGCGATCGAACGCCAACTTGGCCTGGCTGCCACGCCTCTGGAGCAAGCGTTGCAGGCAACGATTAATTGGTATCGTGGTCAAACCCAACAAAAAGCCGCTGCCTAATGTGGCAACGGCCTTGAAAACAATCTGATCGTGAAATTATTGGCTGCTTTGCCATTCGCCAGCAACGCTGCGCCGGAAATGATCAGCAGGCTGGAGTTCCTGTCCTTGCAAATAATGGCCGAACCAATCCAAAATATATTCGATTCGTGCGATCCGATGCAATGGCTCGCCGCTGCGTGAAAGTTCGTGGCCTTCGCGCGGGAAGCGGACAAAACGCACAGGTTTATCCAGCACTTTGAGCGCGGTATACAGTTGCTCAGCTTGCTCGACTGGGCAGCGATGGTCTTCATCAGAATGCAAAATCAGCAATGGAGTATTAATTGAATTTACATAACGAATTGGTGAGCGCTCCATAAATTTATCGATATCAGCCCAAGGCTTGCCGCCGAATTCATCTTCGCCGAAGTATGGCCCAATATCCGATGTGCCGAAAAAGCTCATTAAATTGGAGATACAGCGTTGGGTGTTGGCGGCGGCAAAGCGCTCGGTATGGCTGATGATCCAGTTGGTCATATAGCCGCCATATGAGCCACCAAGCACACCCATTCGTTTGGTGTCGATCCAATCCCAGGTTTCGGCCAGATCGGCAGCAGCCATGAGATCGCGATAATCATCGCCGCCAAAATCTTGGCGTACCAACGCGCGGAAGCGCTGACCATAGCCTGTACCACCGCGTGGATTGGTGTAAATCACGCCATAGCCCGCCGCCGCCAGCACCTGAAATTCATGCATAAAATTGTGACCATAGGCGCTATGCGGGCCACCATGAATATATAACAACGAAGGATATTGCTGGCCTTGGCTGAATCCCACAGGTTTGATCACCCAGCCTTCGATCGCCAAGCCATCGAAGCTGGCATAGCTAAAACGCTCTGGCTCGATGGTTTGGATGCTGGCGAGTAATGCAGCATTGGGGTCGTAGAGCAGATGAATACTGCCATCAGCATCGCCCATATACAGCGCTTCGAGTTGGGTGGCAGTGCCAGCGGTGAAGGCAGTGCGCTTGTTCAACGATTGGCTGTAGCCCGAAATGCTAGGATTATCTTCAGGCGTAAGTTCATGCATCGCGCCGTCGCTGTAGCGATAGGCGCGGGTGCGGGCGGCACGAGTTGCCAAACAGTAGATGCCATTATCGCGCCAATAAGGCCGATAAGGAAAGCGCCCAATGCGAGCATCGCTGATCACGCTATTTTCAAGCCCATATTCAAAGCCAACGCTGAGCAAGCGGGCATCGCCGCCCGCCCGACTAACACACCACAAAGCCTCGTTTGAGGCATTGCCAGTGTGTTGATCATGACCGATATAGGCGATTTGGCTGCCATCGGGCGACCAAGTTGGGTGATAGACCGGACCTAGGGCATTGGTTAAACAGCGCGATGTGCCAGCTGCAACATTTAATAGATACATATCGGCTTGGCGGGTGTGCTCTAGTTCGGCCCGCGAAACCGTGATAAAAGCCAACTCGCTGCCATCAGGCGACCAGGCCGGATCAGCGTGATCAAAGGCTTGATCGGTAATTTGGCTTGGTTCTTGCCCCAATTCAACCAGCCAAATTTGCGCGTATTCTGGCTGCAAATAGCCTACACCATCGAATTTAAATGGCAAGCGCTCGATAATTTTTTCGTCGCGCAAGCTTTCGACATGGGTTTGCGCTTTGGCTTTGGCTCCGCGCGAGATAAATGCCAAGGCTTGGCTATCGGGTCGCCAGTTGATTTCGGCCACACCATAACCAAGGCTGGTTAGTTGCTGAGCCTCGCCACCACGAGCCAAATCGAGTACGAACAGTTGGGCCACGCCTGCATCGCGAGTTGAGATAAAGGCCAATTTGCTACCATCAGGCGACCAGCGTGGCGAGCTATCGCGACCTGAAACGCTGAACGTCATGCGTTGCGGCGTGCCACCATCGGCCTGAATTAACATAATTGCTGAACGATAATCGGGCTTGCGAGTGCCACTCTTGCTGGTGGTTTCCTCGATCCAGGTTTCCACAAAGGCAATTTGCTCGCCGTTGGGCGAAATTTGGGCATCGGAGATAAAACGTAGCTCTAACAGACTCGTGGCTTGCCAGTTGCGCAACTCGGCCATGCTTGATTCCTATTCTCTATATGCAATTCCGCGCATAATAGCATAGAACGATCATCCATTAAACAACAACTCAGAAGCGTAGTGCATGCTAAATGACTTATTTTAGTCATTGAATAATAGTTAGGGAAAAATTAAGATAGCAGTATATGGATTCTTTGATCGAAGGAGGTTGCTTGATTCATGCGACTAGGGGTTCATAACATTTCGGCTATCGATGTTGATTAATTACACGAGGATGTGCATGAATACACAACATTTACCTAATCGCTCAAGACGATTACCATGGCTTGCAGGAACCCTCCTAACATTATTAACTTCCAGTTTGTTCTTTTCTCCAACCCAACCTGTTGCCAACGCTGATCAAGCTGGGCTGGGCAGTTATACCACCACCTTGCCAGCAGGCGCAAAAGTTCCCGATGATTTTAATGGAAATCCTGTTTCTCCCAAACGCACTGCCAATGTCACTGGCGCTATGCCCACCAACGATTGGTGGAGTTCGCTCGGCTGGCAGCGCTTCCCTGGTAATCCCTATTCGGAAAATATGACGGCCTTGCCGTTGATTGTCAAAGCCAAAGCAACTGGCTTGGGCGTGACCTTCCCGACAATTCCCGCAATTTCAACTGGCTCACCCAACTACATTGGTGAGTTTCACTACAATGCTTCCGAAGACCTGAACCTTGGTTTGGTGGGCTTGAATTCGCCCGATGCCAAAGTTGACGGCTACTCGGATTGGACAGTCACGGCCTATTGGAATGGTGGCGGCACGCTCCGCGCAACCTTCGGCCATGGCATGCCCTTCGTCTATTTGACCAAGAGTGGCGGCGATGCCTTGATTGGCGCAGCTGCTCCGCCAAGTGTTTGGACTGGCGCTGGCACGAATGCCCTCGGCATCACGGTCAACGGCCATCATTACGGTATTTTTGCCCCAACTGGCGCAACCTGGAGCCAATCGGGGAATAATTTCCAATCAAATTTGGCAGGCAAAGATTATTATTCGGTAGCAGTGCTGCCTGATAATAGCGTGGCAACCTTTAATTTCTTCAAAGCCCGCGCCTATGCCTTTGTTACCAACACCACTGCTAGCTGGAGCTACGACCAAGCTTCGGCTACCTTGAACACAACCTTCAGCGCAACCACAGTTGCCAAAGAAGGCAGCAATACCAACACTGTTTTGGGCTTGTATCGCCACCACGCGATCAACTCATCGACGGCGTTGACGAACTACAGCTACACCACCGCCCGTGGTCAAATTCGCTTGCGCGATGGTAATTCGTTTACCACGGCCATGCGATTCAACGGCGTACTGCCAACCTTGCCAGATGCAGGCGATTACAACCGCACCACGCTCAACAATCACTTGAATGATGTTGCTTTCGAAGCTAGCCACTTTGGCGGTGCTGATACCTACTACACTGGTAAGGCGCTCTTACGGTTGGCCAACTTGATTCCAATTGCTGAACAATTGGGCAACACCAACGCCCGTAATGCGTTGATTACTGCTGTGCGCAACCGTTTGCAAGAATGGTTCACCGCGAGCGCCAACGATACCAACGGCCAGTTTTATTACAACAGCAATTGGGGTACGGTCATCGGCTACCCAGCTTCATTCGGCTCGGATACCGAATTGAACGACCACCACTTCCACTATGGCTATTACATCTACGCTGCGGCAATCTTGGCCCAATACGATCCAAACTGGGCGCTCGATAGCAACTGGGGTTCGATGGTCAAGCTGTTGATCAACGATGCTGCCAACATCAGCACCGCCACTGATCCACGATTCCCACGCTTGCGCACCTTCGACATCTATGAAGGCCACTCATGGGCTTCGGGCCATGCAGGCTTTGGCGCAGGCAACAACCACGAATCATCATCAGAAGCAATGATGTTCAACAGTGCTGTGCTCTTGTGGGGCGCAAACACTGGCAACACCCAAATGCGCGACCTTGGGATCTTCATGTATACCCACGAAACCCATGCGATCGAGCAATATTGGTTCAATGTTGATAACGCTGTCTTCCCAGCTGGCTTCACCGCCAACAACAATCACCCCGCCGTCGGCATGGTTTGGGGCGATGGTGGCAGCTATGCAACCTGGTTCAGTGCCAACCCCGAAATGATCCACGGGATCAACTTCTTGCCATTCCACGGTGGTTCGTTGTACTTGGGTCGCAACCCAACCTATGTCAACAAAAACTACAGCCAAATGCGCAGCAACATCGGCGGCGCAGAACGCTACTGGCTCGATATTATTTGGCAATTCCAAGCGTTTGGTGATGCCGCAACTGCCGCAACCAAGTTTGATACGGTCGCCTACACGCCAGAAGAAGGCGAAACCAAGGCTCATACCTATCACTGGATTCGCAACCTGAAGCAGTTGGGTTCGATCGATACGTCGATCACCGCCAACACCCCAACCTATGCGGTTTTCAACAAAAATGGTGTGCGCACCTATGTTGCTTGGAATCCAACCGCAAATCCATTGACCGTAACCTTCTCGAATGGTGTGGTGTTGAATAGCATTCCTGCACGCAGCATGGCTCGTAGCACGGGCACAACCCCACCACCAACCGCGACTCCGGTCAACCCAACTGCAACACCAGTCAATCCGACGGCAACACCAGTCAACCCAACCGCAACTCCGGTCAATCCAACCGCTACGCCAGTCCCACCAACTGCTACGCCAGTTGCCGGCTGTTCAGCAGTCAGCTTGGATGCCAACAGCTATTATCGGGTAACGGCTCGCCACAGTGGCAAAGCCTTGGATGTTGATGGTGTTTCAAGCGCTGATGGGGCGAATGTGCATCAATGGGGCTATGTTGGTGGCTTGAACCAACAATGGCGCTTCGAAGGCGTTGGCAGCAACTACTTCAAAGTAACCGCTCGTCATAGTGGTAAAGCACTTGATGTTGCTGGTGGTACAACCGCAACTGGCAACGGGGTCAACATCCACCAATGGCCATATGGCAACACTACTAACCAACAATGGTGTTTGCGCGATGTTGGCAGCGGCTACTATGCGATTATTGCCCGCCACAGTGGCAAGGCGCTTGATGTTGCTGAAGCCTCAACCGCCGATGGTGGCAACGTTCATCAATGGGAATATGTCGGCGCAACCAACCAACAATGGCAACTCACCAAGATCGATGCTGGTGGCAACACCTTGCACGTCATCGATGGCGCTGCCCAAAATGTAGCTGGTACGTTGAGCTTGAGCGCAGGCGCAGGAGCCAACACCGACAGCATTCCATCGGCTGGCGGAGCTAACCGCGATGGTACGCCGACCAACGCTTTGGTTTATACCATCTCCGGCTTGACCCGCACCTACAACAGCCAAGCCACCCAATTCAAGCTGTTTGTCGATTCAAATACCGCCGTGGGCAACGGGGTTCAAGCCCGAATCTCCTACGACTGGACAGGCGACGGCAGCTATGATCGCACTGAAACCTACAACTACTTCCCAACCGATCCGGTGGCAGGCTTCGAGCAATATAGCCAAACCGCTGGCCTCAAGAGCAGCAGTGGTGCTTGGGCCAACCTGAGCAATGGTCGGGTTCGGATTGAAATTTGGAACGCAATTGGCAATGGTTCAGCGAGCGTTCGCACCAGCGCCACCAGCGCCCAAGGCCAACAATCAACCATCACCTTGCCATTCAATTAACGTCCTATAACCCTTCTCCTCGTACAAGGCACTCGTTCTTCAGCCAGAACGAGTGCCGTGGTTTTAACTAGTATTCATACAGATTGCTAGTAAACATTTGTTTCAAAAAGAGTTAAAATCGCGCTATAATGGAGCAATATTTTTGCGCCGAGTACACCGCCTATGCAATGTACAGAATGTCTCAACCTCAACCCTGCCAGCGCTCGTTTTTGCTCTCAGTGTGGCCGTATGTTGGCCGATGCTCCCTTGCCACGCAGCGAACGGCGGCGGGTTACGGTGATGTTTGCCGATTTGGTGGGCTTTAGCTCAATCGCTGAGCAGTTGGATGCTGAGGCGGTACATCGCTTAATTAATGCTTGTTTTGATCGTTTAGTGCCAATCATCGAGCATTACGGCGGGGTCGTCGATAAATTTATTGGCGATGCGATTATGGCGATTTTTGGCGCTCCTCTCGCTCACGAAGATGATCCAATTCGCGCGGTACACGCCGCCAGTGCCATGCTCGATGCGATTGCTGAGCTCAGCCAACAAGAAGGCCTTGCCTTAGGTTTGCACATCGGCATCAATACAGGCGTGGTGATTGCAGGCGGCATCGGTTCGCTCGGTCGCCAGCACTATTCGGTGATTGGCGATGCGGTTAATTTGGCGGCCCGCTTGCAAGATTTAGCCAGCAACGGCGAAATTTTGGTTGGCCCCGAAACTCAACGCATGGCAGCCCATGTCTTTGATTTTGCGGCGCTGGGCGAAAAAGCAATCAAAGGTCGTTCTGAACAAGTGGCGGTCTTCAAGCTACGCGGTCTCAATCCGCGCCCCTCATCTGGCCGTGGCATTAAAGGTTTACAAAGCCCCATGGTTGGCCGTAGCAACGAGCTCGATAGCCTGTTGGCAGTAACCGATAATTTGGCTCAGCAGCGCGGGCGGGTAGTGATGGCGGTTGGCGAGGCTGGCATTGGCAAAAGTCGGCTGTTGACCGAGTGGCGTAACCAAAGTTTGGAGCAATTGCCCCAAGTTGTTTGGTATGAAGCCCGCTGTCTCTCCTATACCCAAGAAAGTGCCTATGCCTTGTTGCGCGATTTGGTGCGCTCATTAATTGGCGTGTCGCTCAATGATGGCGAAGATGAAATGGCCGCAGCCTTGCATCAAATCGCCACGGCGCTCTTGGCCGATCAAGCCGATCAGGTGATTCCGGCGCTGAGCCATTTGTTATTGCTGCCAGCTTCACGTCGCTTCGATGAGCTTAGCCCCCAATCGTTGCAAGCACTCTATATCACCGCCGTGCGGCGTTTGGTGCTGGCTCAAGGCCAACATACCCCCGTGATTTGGTCGATTGAAGATATTCACTGGGCCGATGAGGCTTCGGTCGATGTGCTGCAAAGTTTGTTGCAATTGCACAACGACATTCCGTTGGTGATTTTAGCGACCTCACGGCCTGATCGCGAAGTGGTTGGCTGGCGTTTGGTCGAGGCTGCCCGCGATTTAAAAGGCCTCGAATTGAATCTAGCGCCATTATCGCTCGCCAATGGCCGCGAATTGATTGCCAATTTGCTGCATTTCGATGGCCTGCCTGAACATTTGCGCACGGCGATTCTCAACAAAGCCGATGGTAATCCCTTCTTTGTTGAAGAAGTTATTCGCACCTTGATCGATCGTGAAGCGATTATGCACGATGGCAATAGTTGGGTGGCGCTTGAGGCAATCAATCAAATCGAATTGCCCGATAGTGTGCATGGCTTGTTGGCCGCACGGATCGATCGCTTGCCGACTGAGTTACGCCAACTTTTACACATTGCGGCAGTGATTGGTCGGCGTTTTGCGATTCGAGTGGTGGCTGAGGTGCTTGGTTCAACCGCCGAAAAACTTACCAACTCAATCGATTTATTAGTTGATCGCGAGTTGCTACGGCGCGATCGCACCAATCCCAATGGCTATTTACGTTTCCGCCATGCCTTGGTCCATGAAGTGGTCTATAGCACAACCTTGCAAACTGAGCGCCGTCGCTTGCATGGTGTAGTTGGCGAAACCTTAGAAACGCTCTATCCTTCGCGTCGCGAGGAATTGGCAGCAGCTTTGGCCAACCACTTTATGCATGCCGAACATCCCAAGGCCTTTGAATATGCCTTGTTAGCTGGCGATGTAGCCTATCGTCAATATGCCTTGCGCGAAGCAATTCGCCATTATGAACGTGCTCACGATTTGAGCCATCAGTATGAATTGCCCTTGGCTGTGGTGCGCGGTTTGTATCTGAATTATGCGCGAGCTACCGAATTGGTTGGCGAAACCAAGCAAGCGCTCGATTTATATAATCATGTGCTTGAACGCTGCGACAGCGAACAAGATACCGAATCGTTGACGATTGTGTTGATTGAACGGGCACGTTTGCTGATGTTGCCAAGCCTCCATCGCGACCTTGAGCGCAGCCGTAGCGACACCATGCGAGCCTTAGAATTAGCCACCCAACAGGGCGATCGTCAATCGGAAGCCCGCTGCTATTGGCTTCTCGCCTTAATCGAAGGCCATCTTAGCCGCTTTACCGATGCTGAACCTTGGGGCGAAAAAGCCCTGAGCCTAGCCCGTGAGTTGGGTATGCGCGAGTTGCAAGCCTATTGTTTGAATGACTTCCATCGGGTGGCGATTAACCGTGGTCAGCATGAATTGGCTGAGCAAATGTTGCGTGAAGCAATTGAATTATGGCGCTCGTTGAATAACCTGCCAATGCTAGCCGATAGCCTTTCGGGCATGGCCGATTTCTACTATTCACGCCGCGATTTAGAGCAAGCGGTGCGTTATGCGCGTGAGGCTGAACGCTTGTCCGTGATGATCGGCAATGCTTGGAATTTGGGCTTTTCGCGCTCGGTGCTTGGTGGTATTGCCCTCGAAACTGGCGATATTCAACAGGCGTTGCATATGTTCCAGTCATCGATCGAGCAATCGAGTATTTCTGGCCCAATTATGCTGAACATGTATTCGCGCACCGAATTGCTGCGTTTGTATCGCATACTCGGCGATTATGCTTCGGCGCTGGCGGTCATCGATGCAGCTGAGGCCTATTTGGAACAAATTAATGATGAAGCCTTAGCAACCTTGCGCCAACTGACTGCTGCGTTGCGTTTGCTGATCTCGATCGAACAAACCCAACCTGAGCCAGCCGCAATGGCCGAGGCGATTCACCAAGTATTGGCCTTTGATTTAGGCGATCAACAGGTGATTGCTGGGGTTATGCTGCGGGTGGCGCATATCGAATTGAGCCTTAAACTCGGTGAATATGCTCATGGCGAACGTTTGTTGGAGCAAGTTGTCGAGCAACTTTCATCGTTGTGGTTTGGCACGTCGTTAGTCGTCAACTATCGTGCTCGTTTGGCAGCAGCGCAAGGCAAAATCAGCGAAGCCTTGCAACTAAGCGAGGGCTTGATCAACGAACAGCCTGCTGGTGATGTGCATGATCTATGGCGTTTTCATGCGTGGCGAGCTGAATGGCTTGAAACGCAGGGCCAGCCTGATCAGGCATTGACCGAACGCCAACAGGCTCAGCGCTTGATTCGCCATATTTCAAGTAATATTTTGCGCGATGAACTGCGCGATCATTTTCTCGGCATGCCCTTGGTTCAAGCGACGTTGCAAGAACCAAGCTCAAGCTTCATTATTTAGCAATTATTTGGCATAAGATCGATATTTTGAGAACGGGTGTGATAGCCTTTCGCTGATCCAAATCAACCTTGTGAATTAGGAATGCGACGCAACGAGGCGTTGGCTCATGGGCTGGAATGCTGCTAGCCAACTGCCCATGCTGCGCTGTTGCACTGGTTCTCGTAGATGCTGCGTTTTGCGGCAAGGAAAGGTCGGATCATGACCGCGAGCGATCAACAAATCAACGACTTGTTGACTCAAATGACGTTGGAAGAGAAAATTTCGCTGACGATCGGCCAAGATATGTGGAGCACCCACCCCGTCGAACGCTTGGGGCTTGGCTCGATCAATATGAACGATGGCCCGCATGGCTTGCGCAAACCCCCCGAAAATTCCTCAATTGGCATTATCGATGCGATTCCAGCAACCTGTTTTCCCACTGCTGCTGCCGTGGCCTCAACGTGGGATGTTGATTTGGCCAAAGCGATTGGCGAGGCGATTGCCCAAGAATGCTTAGCCAACAACGTGCAAATTGTGCTTGGGCCTGGCATCAACCTCAAACGCACGCCCCTGGGTGGCCGTAATTTCGAATATTATTCCGAAGATCCGGTTTTGGCTGGTGAGTTGGGCACGGCGTTTGTCGAAGGTGTGCAAAGCCATGGCGTTGGCACATCGCTCAAACATTATGCCTGCAACAACCAAGAATTCGAGCGCATGACGATTAGCTCGGAAGTCGATCAACGGACTTTGCGCGAGTTGTATTTGGCAGCCTTCGAGCGCGTGGTCAAACGAGCGCAACCTTGGACGATCATGGCGGCTTATAACAAAATCAATGGAATCTATGCAACCGAGCATCGTCAACTGCTAACTGAAATTCTGCGCGAAGAATGGGGCTTTGAAGGCATTGTCGTTTCCGACTGGGGCGCAGTTAACGATAAGGCTGCCGCATTAACTGCTGGCCTCGATTTGGAAATGCCTGGCCCAGCGCTTAATCATGTTGAATTTTTGGCTGGTTTGGTACGCAAGGGAGCGCTCTCAGAAACCGTTATCGATACTGCCGCCAGCCGCATGCTCAAGATTATTCTGCGTGGCATTGCCCAACGCCAGCCCGAAGCTAGCTACGACAAAGCTATCCATCATGCTTTGGCTCGCCGTGCTGCCAGCGAATCGATGGTGCTGCTCAAGAACGATGGCATTTTGCCGTTGCAGCCAACTGCTGGAAGCACAGTGGCGGTGATTGGCAATTTTGCCCAAAAGCCACGCTATCAGGGTGCTGGTAGCTCGGAAATTAATGCAACTCAGGTCGATACGCCACTCGAAGCCTTGCAAACATGGCTGGCTGGGCAATCAGTTGAAGTTAAGTTTGCTGCTGGCTATGATCACGATGGCAATACCAATGATCAATTAATTGCTGAGGCGGTGGCGGTGGCCAAAAACGCTAGCCTGAGCTTAGTTTTGGTTGGTCTGCCCGATGCCTACGAAACTGAAGGCGCTGATCGGGCACACATGAACATGCCAACTGGACATAATCAATTGCTTGAAGCAGTGGCGGCAGTTCAAGCCAACACCGTAGCAATTTTGATCAATGGCTCAGCCGTGACGATTCCATGGCTTGATCAAGTGCGGGCGGTGCTTGAAGCAGGCTTGGCAGGTCAGGCCGTGGGTAGCGCCTTAGTCGATGTACTTTCGGGTTCTGTCAACCCCAGTGGCAAATTGGCCGAAACCTTCCCCCACGATCTCGCCGATACCCCAGCCTTTTTGAATTATCCAGGTGAAGCGGGAGTGGTGCGTTATGGTGAAGGCCTGTTTATTGGCTATCGCTACTACGATGTGCGCAAGGTCAAGCCATTATTCCCGTTTGGCTATGGCTTATCCTACACCAGTTTCCGCTATGATCAGATTGCGCTGAGTGCTGCCAGTATCGATGAAGCTACGCCCTTGACGGTCAGTGTTACCCTGACCAATACTGGCGAGCGGGCTGGCAAAGAAGTTGTGCAAGTGTATGTCAAACCAAGCAATTCGGCCTATCTGCGCCCAGTTAAGGAATTACGGGCGTTTGCCAAGCTTGAATTGGCCGCTGGCGAAACGAAAACCGTTGAATTGACCCTTACCGCCCGCGATTTCAGTTTGTATGATCAACAACGAGCGACTTGGCGTATGGAAGGCGGCAGCTATCAGATTTTGGCTGGTGGTTGCAGCGCTGATCTGCCATTAGTGGCCGATCTGACGGTGAATGAAGACCCTCGTTCAGCTCGCAAAGTGCTCACGCGCATGAGTTCCATCAAGGAATTCTTGGATGATCCGATTGGCGCTGAGATTTTGCATGCGACTGCTGGAGCTTTTATCGAAGGCCAAAGCGCTAGCACCCGCGCGATTTTCGAGCCAATTCCATTGGCCAAATTTGTTAACTTTGGCTTCTTCGAGGCCAGCCAAGTTGATGAAATTGTGGCCAAGGTCAATCAGGGCTAGTTTGTTGCTGCTTGGGGATCGGTGGTATTACTACCGATCCCTTTTTTGATCCACGAAGCGCACGAAGGACGAAACCGCGAAGGGCACGAAGATCGCGAAGGACGAAACCGCCTTCACATCATCGCCTTAATATGATTTAGTTTACGACGTAGGGAATCATAACCCTATAGATTTGATTTGGAATAGTAGTTGGCGTGTTGCTTGGCACTGGTGTATTTGTAACGGTATTGGTTGGCGTACTGGTACTGGTTGGGGTGCTGCTTGGCACTGGTGTATTTGTAACGGTACTAGTATTGGTTGGGGTGCTGCTTGGCACTGGTGTATTTGTAACGGTATTAGTTGGCGTACTGGTACTGGTTGGTGTATTGGTTGGTGTTGGGGTGATCGTTGGGGTTGCTGTGTTGCTTGGCACTTGGTATTCCAACTGGAGATGGGCCACACCCAATGATGGGATTGAGCCAGCATGGGTAAAATTGCCTGCAAGATACAGATCATTTTTCGTTACGGCAATCTGTTCAATTGGGCCATTGATTGGTGTTGCCAAGCCTTGCCATTTTGTGCCATCCCAACGGGCGAGTGAGCCTGTTTGCTGCTGATTGACAGCGTTGAACCTACCGCCCACATAGAGGTAATCTTCACCATCAATGGCCAAGCGGTTAATATCATTATCAAACTGGGCAGCATCGTCAAGCATGCCATCGGTTACATTTAGGTGATAGAGCGAATCCTGGCCACTGATATATAAATTATCGCGCCATTCAATAACTTGCGGATAACTGTCATCGCCGACTTGTGTGCCAGTAAATTCTTCCCAGCGATTATCGCGCCAAATATGAATAGAGATGATATACGAATAGCGATCATTCCTAATTTCTACCACATAAAACTGATTATCGATCTGGTAAACCATGGATTCATGGCTATAATTGCGAACATTGAATGCTTGCCATGAGTGATCTTGATTAATTTGGAGGGTTTTGGTATAGGTTTGACCATTGATCGTGCCTGGAAAATAGCTTTTGACCAGCATGCTTGTTCCAGAGCGCGTCCAATTGATAAAAGTTCCGGTGATTGCTACTGGATTGGTGAGCGTACCGGTTGAATTGATCTCCCAAAGAGCGCTGGGGTTGCTATTATTGACACTAAATGGACTGCCGCTGATCAAATAAGTCCGCTCATCATCGATGGTAACAAGCCTGCTGCTCTGACTCATCCCATAGATTTGCTGCCAGTTTGTGCCATTCCATTGTTGCAGGTTGGTCTGGCCATTGACATTAACCACAACTTGGCGATTTACGCCGCCAATATCATAGACTGGGACAGCTAAGCCTGTGTTTGCTAGGCTGCTTAGGTTCGTTCCATCCCACGCGATCAATTGGCTTGGTTGGTTGTTGACAACGAACGTGCCTGCAATATACAGCTGATCGCTATTGCCCACAACTGAACTGATGCTCGTAATGCTGGCAGGAAGCTGAACTGGTTGCCATTGTTCATTCACCAGTTTCCAGAGCGCATTCGTGCTATAAACATACAAACCATCAGCATCAAATACACCACGAAGATTTTCGGGCAGATCATCACCAATCTGTGTCCATTGATTATTGAAATAGGCATAAAGATTGGTTTGTTGTGGGTTCGCGGTCGGATAGCCCCAGGCATAGATTATGTCCTGAATATTGGTCATATCATCAAGCTGTAATCTCACATTTGCTGGCCTTAACATTTGTGACCATTGGCCGTTAGCAAATAGGGCAAAGCCACTGATTGGAACATTGTTTATATACTGAAATGCCCCAGTCACGACCAATTGTTGTCCAGTGGAGGCTGCTCGTAGTGCTTTATCTTCAAAATTGCCAAGCGCACCAATGCCGGTTGGCTTCCAATAGGCCACCGAATTAGCTGCAACCGAATCAAATTGTGAGAAGTTGCCAACAATATATAAGGTGTCACTAATAACAGCAAAATCATTGACTTGTGATGGTGTACGATCCCAATAATCGTTTATGCCTTGTGTGCCAGCCCCGAAGCCTTGGAACTGCGTCCCATCCCAACGGCCTAAACCGTTAATGCCTCTGCCTGCCAGATTTTTAAAACTTCCGCCAATAATGAGTTGATTTTGGTAGGTTTCAAAAGTTTTGATGCTATTGATGTCGTTTGGCTGTAAGCCATGGGTATGCCAAGTTGTTCCATCCCATGAGGCTAACCCATTGCCCAATTGATTATTGAGATAGGCAAAATTACCAGCTACATATAAGCGATTATCGAGGCCAAGATACAGTTTATTGATGCTGCCGGTTTTTTGCAGGCTATTACCAATCGTGCTATCCCAAACTCCGTTAATGCTCGAATTGCTTGGTTGTTGGGCGCGAGTGATCGCAAGGCTTGGTAGCATCATGAGCATTATGAGAATAAATCCCACTTGGCGACGGGTTGTCCCGAATTTGTGCATAGCTGCTCCTCAAATCTGCTAGATCGTGTTGTAGAGCTGTAGAATAGCATTGATCGGTGGCTGCTAGACTAACAAATTAACGAACATTTCCCCTAACATGTTTGCGGATCAATGAATAATTCACGAAGAGCACGCAGAACGAAACCGCGAAGACCGCCAAACGGGGGTTTAGGGATCAGGTGTCAGGGGTCAGTTTGAAATCATGTGGCTGCTAAATTCTATTTACCCTCTGCGCCTTTGGGTTAAAGTCAAAATCCCTTTATTGCGGTTGCATTTCTGAACCCTAGCCCCTGACTGCTGGCTCCTATATTGCCTTGAGCCAAAAAGAATGCCATAATTGGCCATACCAGTGCTGTGGGAGACTGCTTATGACCAGCTATCAGCATTCAATTCGCCAACGCCTCTACCAATTCGATTCGCTCAAAACTCTCTTGGCTAAGGCTACCCCTGAACGTTCGGGCGATGCTTTGGCGGGCTTGATCGCTGCCAGTGCTGAGGAACGGGTGGCAGCGCAGTGGTGTTTGGCCGATCTACCATTAACCATCTTTCTCAACGAAGTCGTGATTCCCTATGAAACTGATGAAGTGACACGCTTGATTATCGATAGCCATGATCAGGCAGCGTTTGCCCCAATTCGCCATTTGACGGTTGGTGGTTTGCGCGAGTGGTTGCTCGATTATCGCACTGATAGCCAGCAGTTGGCGGCGGTGGCGGCAGGTATCACGCCCGAAATGGCGGCGGCAGTTTCCAAAATTATGCGCAACCAAGATTTAATTGCGGTTGCCAAAAAGTGCCAAGTGATTACGCGCTTTCGCAATACCTTGGGCTTGGCGGGGCGTTTCTCCTCACGCTTGCAACCCAATCATCCAACCGATGATCCCCAAGGCATTGCAGCAGCAATTTTCGATGGCCTGTTATATGGCTGTGGCGATGCAGTGATTGGGATTAATCCGGCGACCGATAGCCCGCAAGCCATGACCAGTTTGCTGCATTTAATTGATGAATTACGTCAGCGCTACGCCATGCCGGTGCAATCGTGTGTGTTGGCTCATGTCACCACCGCCTTGCAAGTGATCGAGCGTGGTGCTCCAGTCGATTTGGTGTTTCAATCGATTGCCGGAACCGAGGCGGCCAATCGTAGTTTTGGCATCGATTTAGCGCTGTTGCACGAAGCCAATCAAGCAGCACGCGGCTTGCAGCGTGGCACAATTGGCAATAATGTGATGTATTTTGAAACTGGCCAAGGCAGCGCACTTTCAGCCAATGCCCATTATGGCGTTGATCAACAGACCTGCGAGGCGCGAGCTTATGCGGTGGCGCGAGCCTTCGAGCCATTGCTGGTCAACACGGTTGTGGGTTTTATCGGCCCTGAATATCTCTACGATGGCAAGCAAATTACGCGGGCAGCCTTAGAAGACCATTTTTGTGGCAAATTGTTGGGCCTGCCGATGGGCTGTGATGCCTGCTATACCAACCATGCCGAAGCCGACCAAAACGATATTGATAACCTGCTGGTGCTGCTGGCCAGCGCTGGTTGCACCTATGTGATGGGTGTGCCTGGTGCTGATGATATTATGCTCAATTATCAAAGCACTTCGTATCACGATATTCGTTTTGTGCAAACAACCTTGGGTTTGCGTTCAGCCCCCGAGTTTGAAGCATGGCTGCAACAGCTTGGTATTAGCGATCAAGCAGGCCGTTTGATTGCCAACGAGCGTCATCGTTTGTTGCAATCAGCCGCCCAGTTGGGAGCATTGTAATGGCCGAACAATCTGAAACTGAGCTTTGGCAACGCTTGCGCCAATTTACCAATGCGCGGATTGGCCTTGGTCGAGTCGGCGATGCACTGCCAACCAAGGCCAATTTGGCGTTTCAACAAGACCATGCCTTAGCCCGTGATGCAGTCCATGCCCAAGTTGATTTTGCGGCGATTGCTAGCGCATTACAACCTGAATTTCCCCAAATACTCAGGCTCAAAAGCGCTGCCTTGGATCGTGCAACCTATCTCAAGCGACCAGATTTAGGCCGCAGCTTGCATGCTGAATCGCGTCAGCAACTTGAGGCCTTGCACGCTGAGCCATGCACTGTAGCCTTGGTGGTGGCCGATGGCTTGTCGGCGGTGGCGATTGAACGTCATGCTGCACCGCTGCTGAACATAATCAAGCCGCAACTTGTGGCGCTTGGTTGGTCGCTTGCGCCGTTGGTGCTGGTTGAACAAGGGCGGGTGGCGATTGGCGATGAAATTGGCGAATTGCTCAAGGCCGAGTTGGTGGTGGTATTGATTGGTGAGCGACCTGGCTTGAGCGTTGCCGATAGTTTGGGCATCTATTTAACCTATGCGCCGCAGCGAGGCCGCAACGATGCTGAGCGCAACTGCATCTCCAACATTCACCCGCAAGGCTTGAGTTATGCAGCAGCTAGCGATTTATTAATCTATTTGCTGGGGCAGGCTCGCCAACGGCGCTTGACTGGAGTCGCCCTCAAGGACGAGCGCCAGCAACTTGGCGCAACCACCAATCCCGCGCTTGAATAACAAACTTGGTAGAAAATGTCAAGTTTTATCGGCTATGCTTTGCTAAGCTACTAGCAGATTGATGGCTAGTAGGAGCAAACACAATGCTACGGCGTAAAAAATTTCTGTTAAGTGGATTGATCATGCTTGGTTTGGGGCTAGTTTGGGATAGCCGTCCAGTTGCTGCCGATAGCGTGGTGGTGGGCACTGGCACACCTGCTAGTTGTAATGAGGCGGCCTTTGATGCTGGTTTGGCCCAGCTTTTTCCAGGCGAACAAGCCCCTGGCGGCACGCTAACCTTTAATTGTGGGCCGAATCCGCATACGATTGTTTTAACCAGCCAAAAATTTTTGCACGATGGCTCGGTGATTGATGGTGGCGGCAAAATTACGCTCTCTGGCGGCAATACCACGCGAATTTTTTGGATCAGCCAACAAGCGCGGGTCGAAATTCAGCGCATCATCCTGACGAATGGCAATGCTGTGCATAGCGGGGCGATTTTTGCCGAGCCAAATTGGAGCGGCGAGTTTACCAATTTAGCCCTCAACCAAGTAACAATTAAGCATAGCCAAGCGACAACTTTTGGTGGTGGGATTGGGGCGCAGCATACCCACCTGAGCCTAATCGATAGCCTGATTGAATCCAATCGATCAAGTGGCAGCGGCGGTGGCGTAAGTTTTAATACTGGCAATCTAACAATACATAATAGCAAATTTAGCACTAACAAAGCCGAGACCGAAGGCGCTGGGCTTGAGGCATGGACGGCAAATTTAGATATTAGCCAAACGAATTTTGAGCTAAACGAACTACAAGGCCGTGAACATACCGATTTGGGCGGTGGCCTCCTGATTCAGCAAAGCTACGGGGTGTTTCAAGGCGGGCGTATCTGGAGTAATATTGCTGGTCAAGGCGGTGGCATTTATCTGCGCGGAGGCAGCACAATTGAATTGAACGCCAGCAAAATTGCCGATAATGTGGCTTTTAACGAAGGCGCTGGGGGCTATATTACCGCTAATTCAAGCTTGACCTTCAAAAATGGCATTATTGATCAGAATTTGTCGGCAGTAGCTGGTGGTGGCATCGCCAACCAGGGTGGCCTGCTGATCGAACGCTCGACCCTAACCAATAATGAAGCTTTACAGAGCGATGGCGGAGCACTTGATAATGCAGGCGTGGCCGTCTTGAGGTATAGCACTCTCGCCAAAAACAAGGCTCAGCGTGGGGCTGGGCTGAATAATCGCCCGAATAGCACATTGGTTATTGATCGTGTGACCATGACCGCCAACAACGCAGAGATCGCTGGCGGTGGAATCTATCATGCTGGCACTCTATTTACGGTCGATAACAGCATTCTTACCTATAATAATGCCCCGGCAGGAGCGCAATGTGGCTATGCCAGCCAAGTGCCGAGCATCAACTTTAGTATGTGGAGTGATGGAAGTTGTGGCACGCAAACCAGCGATGGTAATAAACCATTTACTGGGCCAAGCTTGCGGCCATTGGGCTGGTATGGTGGCCCAACTCCAACCTACTTGCCACTCAGCCATAGCGCATCGACCGATGCTGGCTCATGCTCAAGCTCCACTGTGACCGATCAACGTGGTTTGGCAGGCTTTGTGGGGGCAGCCTGCGATATGGGTGCGGTCGAAAGTGGTTCGTTATGGTATCAAGTGGCATTGCCAATGACGATTAAGTAAGAGCCATAGAGCATAGCACATAGAACATAGAGCACAAAGAATGAGCTACCAAAACCACGAATTACACGAAGCGCACGAAGGATAAGCTTTTTCGTGTAATTCGTGTAATTCGTGGCTAAACAATAATACAGATTATCCGCTGACCCCTCGCCCTTCAATCCTCGCTTGACGTGAGCTGCAAGCTTCATTACACTCAATTGCTGAAGCCACTTACGATTCACAGCCTTCGGGCAGGGAGACTATATGCACAACGTTGTGGTTATTACAACGGGCGGCACGATTTCGACCAAACGCACACCGCAATGGAGCGGCGCAGTTCCAATGCTCAAAGGCGATGATTTTTCGGCGATGCTCCCACGCGGCGAGTTTAATGTTAGCTTTCAAGATTTTACCAACTTGCCAAGTAGCCATATAACCCCAACCATGGCCCTCGATTTAGCGCAACGGGTCAATAGTTTGTTGCTGGGCGAGGCCGATGGGGTGGTGGTGACCCATGGCACCGATACCTTGGAAGAGAGCGCCTTTTTATGCGATTTGTTGATCGATTCGAATAAACCTGTGGTGTTTACTGGCTCAATGCGCATCGCCACCGATGTGGGCTATGATGGTGTTACCAATTTAACTGGGGCGATTCGTGCCGCTGCTGCTCCACAAAGCCGTGGGCTTGGCGTGATGGTCGCTTTCAATGATCGTTTGTTTTCAGCTTCGACGGTGCAAAAAATTGATTCACAAACCGCTGATGCCTTCGATGCGCCTGGTTTTGGCCCAGTTGGTAGTTTGACAGGCGCAACCGTGCGGATTCATCATCAGCCCAGCGGTCGCCAATATATCCCATGTTCGCGGCTTGCTGAGCGGGTTGATTTAATTTACGCCACTCAAGGAGCCGATGATCGTCAACTGCGGGCGGCAATTGATACCAACTCGCAAGGCATCGTAATTGCAGCCTTTGGTGGTGGGCGCGTGCCACCATGGTGGTTGCCAACCATCCAAGAAGCGCTGAACAAACGGATTCCGGTGGTGGTGACGACGCGCTGTTTGAAGGGTATTTGCTACGATGAATATGGCTATGTTGGCGAATATCACGATCTCAAACGGCTTGGCGTGATGTTTGCTCAACAGCTTTCGCCAGTCAAAGCTCGCATCAAATTGATGGTTGCCTTGGGTGCAGCCGCCCATCCCCAAGAATTGCGCGAGTGGTTCGCTGAATAATTCCTAAAATAAGTACGCCCTGCATCGTTTAATAACTGAGCAGGGCGTAATCACGTTTACGTTTAATTGTAAGAACTAGGGAAATCGGCCAGCCAACGCATTGGCGATATTAAATGGATCACTGGCAACAACCGTAGCGGCGTACAATTCCATCGCCCCAATATCCGAGCCACGGCTGTTGGGATCGCCGCGATCGACGATCCGTACAATCGTTGGCACATTGGCCCATGATTCTGGCGTAGCGCTGAGCGGCGGCATGGTGATGCTCACATTGAAGCTTTGCACACCCAACTCAGTGACAAAACAATCGAGCACATGGTAGAGATATTGGGCTAACTCTTGCACATCGTTGCCAAACAGCACGACCTCTTTTTCCTTGATGGGCGTGAGCGAAACATAGCCATGGGTATTGTCGCTATGAATATTCAAGCCCAAACCCAAGGCTCGATGCACGCGCCAAAGATCTTGGAAATAATTAGCGTTATGTTGGTTGTGATATTGCTCAGCAGTGCGTCGCAACAACTCAACCTTGGGGTAGGCCATGCCATGGGAAACCGACATTTGAGCATGGCCATGAATGACCGATGCCCCCGAACGCCAGAGGCAATTCCAAATAAAAAATGGATAGATCGCCTGCGGATCGGCGGTATGTACCGCATCGAACCAACGCCCAGCAGTCTGAATATAATCCTCGACCCGTTCGAGGTTGAAATTTAAAGGATTATGTTGATCGAAGATCAGCACGCCATGCCAGCCATCGAATTTGGCAACATTGGAAGCGCTCAGACAATAACGTCCGCGCACTCGGCCAAAACGATCTTCGGGTGTGCCACTTTCGGGAGTACAAAAGCCCGCTTCATCCTGTGGGCCAGCACTGGCAGCGATAATTTGATCAATATCCGATTGATAACGGCCTTGCTGTGGTCGTAGCCCGCGAATGCGGTTGAAAATTGCACCTTCGAGCGTCCATTGATTAGTAACCCGAATAATTTCTTGGTGCAACACAGCTTCGACACTGCCAAAAGCGCGTTCAATCCAGCCATGCATGCGGTCTGGTGGATGAATTGTGCCATGGCTCACATCAACGCGGAACAGTTGTCGCCACAAAGCGGCAACCGAGGGCGGCAAGCCCGCCACCAAACGCGGCAGATGAGTGATCACGGCTCCTCCGTGGTTAATGCTAAATAAGGCTTCTTCAAACGAATCCATCGTCCACAGCGACTCACGAACGCTCATTCGCGTCTCCATAGCTAGCGCGTGGCCGACGCGCTGCACGACTGACGAGGGCACGTCGATAGAGTTCATCGTAGCGTTGGGCCGAACGTGCCCACGACCAATCACAGTGCATCGCCCGCTTAACTGCGGCCTGCCAGAGTTCTGGGTGTCGATACAACTCTAGAGCACGCATCATGGTGCCATACAGCGATTGACTCTCTGGCTGGGTAAATCCAAACCCGTTGCCCGTCCCGGCATAGGTATTAATATTCTCAACGGTATCGGCTAGCCCACCAACCGCGCAAACTAACGGTAAACAGCCATAGCGCTGAGCAATTAACTGATTCGTGCCGCCTGGCTCGACCAACGATGGCATTAATAAGACATCACTTCCCGCATAACACTGATGCGCTAAGGCTTCATTGAAGGTCAAGGCTACCGCAACTTGCTGTGGATGTCGTTGCTGCAAATCACTGAGCCATTCATGATAGCGGGCTTCACCAGTCCCCATTACCACACATTGGAATTGATGATGGCTTAATAGATTTTCGATCGTCTCAGCCAGAAGTCCCAAGCCCTTTTGATCATTCAGCCGTCCGATGAAACAAAACAACGGCTTGCTTGGGTCGGCTTCCCAGCCCAATTGCTGTTGTAAGGCGATTTTGCAAGCCTGTTTGCCAGTTAAATCGTCGTGACTAAATGGCTGGGCTAGGTACGAATCAGTAGCAGGATTATAGCGCCGATTGTCAATGCCATTCAAGACCCCAAACAGCCGATCACGCCGATCGCGCAATAATGGGTCGAGGCCTTCGCCGAATGCAGGCGTTAAGATCTCGCGGGCATGGGTTGGGCTGACCGTATTGATCATATCGGCATAATAGATGCCACGACTCATCAAATCGACGACCCGATGCAAACTTGGCATATCCGAATGGGCAATATAGCCATATTCAGCGATGCCCGCCATTTCCAGCACCCGCTGACCAAACACGCCGCGATAGGCCAAGGTATGAATGGTATAGACCGAGGCGGTGTTGGCAAAAAACTGATCGTCGCGATATGAGGTGCGCAGCCAGTTGGCTACAATCGCTGCATGCCAATCGTTCAAATGCACCACATCGGGCTGCCAGCCTTGGGCACGCGCAATCTCAAGCGTAGCTTTGGCCCAAAACACAAAGCGTTCAGCATCGCCATCGCCAAGGTAAACCTCGGGCTGACCAAACAAACGCTGGTTTTCAACCATCCAGACCTTCACATCGCTATCGGGCAAGGTTGTGGTGTACCAAGTAGCAGGTTCGGCGGTATCGGCCAAAGGAATTGTTAGATTGATTTGGCTTGGTTCTAGTTGCCAGCGGCTTGGCTCGATATGGCCATAACGCGGCATGGCCACAATCACCTCATGGCCCAAGGCCTGTAGGGCGCGGGGTAGCGAGGCGGCAACCTCAGCTAAACCACCAGTTCGGGCAAATGGCTCGACCTCGGAGGCGAAATATAAAATCCTTAACGGTTGTTCATTCATTATGCTGCTTTTCGCTGAAGTGCGATAAGAAAGCCGCCCGTGCCTTTGCTTGCATGGTCGGCCTCGACTGTGTTTGCTATGCTACCACATAGCGATGGCTGAATGCAAACCCGTTAGTTGGGGGTCGGGGATCGGTTGTTAGGGGTCGGGGATTAGGTAAACCACGAAGAATGCCAAGGTTCGATTCTTATGCCAATACATGCCGTCGAACAACCAAACCAACATTCGTGTCCTTCGTGTCCTTCGTGGTTAAACTTACCCCAACGCCTCAAGCGGAATGTGCGGAATTCGTTCGAGCATGCCTTGACCAAATACCTGCTGCAAGCCCAGATGGGGCATATGAATATAGCCAATATGGCAGCCACAGGTGGCATTAGCACAAACCCTTGGTTGTAAGGCGGCTTGCCAATCAACATTATAAATATTGCCAATCGGCTCGCGTACAAAATGGCAACGCCGCATTGTGCCATCGCCATCGACCGAAATCACGCTTTCGCCAGTTGCGCAAGCTCGCCCCTCAGAAGGATGCCGAGTGTTATTAATTGGAAAGAGCGGATCAATCGCGGTCAGTTGAGCAATTTCCTCAGGGCTGTAATAGCCGACTTCGCGTTTGTAGGCATTAACCCACAAGTAAATTTGCTTGGGTAAAGCTTCACGCAATGCCGCAATCTCAGGTTGATGTTCGTGCATGCCAACCACACCCACGCTGATTGGGATGCCACGTTCGATCGCTTCGTGGCAACGGGCCAAAAAACGTTCGCGCGGCGTTTGAGTTGGATGATAGGTAGCCCACAAACCAAGCCGTTGCTTAGGGCAATCCTCGGCCCAATCCAGCCGTGCCGAAAGATTGGTCTGGATGGCGACTTTTTGGACATGTGGCAAATTAGCCAACTCGACAATTGCCCGTTGGTAGCGCCGCCGAATCAAGGCTTCGCCCCACGGCGTGAAAAAAATGCTTAATTGAATGTGGGTTTGCTGGCCAGCCCAAGCCACAAAGCGTTGCAAGGCTGCTTCATCGTGGGCATGTTCGGCAGCAGTTTCTTGATGCTTGGCAAATGGGCAATAGCTACAGCCATAATTGCAGCTTGACAACGGGCCACGATACAAAATTGCTAGTTTCATCGTAGGATAAACTCCGCGCTAAGCTGGCGAATCTGCGGCGAATACAACCAAGGGCCAATTAGATCTGAGCGTTCTAAACCTGCTGGAGTTAATTGATAGATGCCATGCTGATATTCTGCCCAACCAATTTCAATCAATTCATTGATTTGGCTCAAATCAGTCGAAACATCGCTGCCGAATTGGGCTTGATAGGCTTGGGTATCCAGCCCACTGACCTGTAACAGCGATTGGATGACAAAGCGGCGGCGTTGCTCAGTGCTCGAAACAACACAACCATAATCCACCTGACTCAAATCAAGCAAACTCCGCTGATTGTAATTTTGAATAATTTGACGAACAGAGCTAGCCCCAACGGCATAATCGCTGGAGTAATGCAGCTTGCGGGTATACGAACGTGCACCAGCGCCCAAACCCAACATTCCATCAGTTTGGCAGCAATAACTTGGCGCTTGGCTGTCGTCAGGCGCATGGGCAGCGCGAAACATGCGCATTGAAATTTGTTGATAGCCTGCCGCCAACAAGCGTTCGCGGCCAGCCCGATAGCATTCCAAGCGTAGATCATGCTCCCAGCCTGTGCCCCGCCGATCCAAGCCAGTCAACGGTCGTACATACAACGGGTATAAATATAATTCTTCAGGCCGCCACTGCAAGCCAATTTCCAACGATTCAAGCCATGTTGCCACGGTTTGGTTGGGCAAGCCATAAATCAAATCAATATTTAATGTGGGAATTTGAGCTGCGCGAATTGTGGCTAATGCCTGCTCCACCTCAGGTCGGCGTTGGGCACGGCCAGCAGCATGGGCTTCATGATCAAGGAAACTCTGTACCCCAATGCTCACCCGATCAACTCCTGCTTGAGCTAATATCGCCATGCGGTCGGCGGTTGCAGTGTGCGGCGACGTTTCAACCGATAAGGGAATTGCCTGTGAATTAACGCCTAGCCAGCGCTGGCTCATGCTAAAAAGCTGCTCCAATTCGCTGGCACTTAAATAGGTTGGTGTGCCGCCGCCAATCGCCATGCGACTAAACTGCACAGCACCAAGTTCGTTGTGCACTGCTTGCATTTGAAGCTCTAAAGTGGCCAAATAGCGCTGTACCACCGATTCGTTGGGGTTGGTAGTTGTGAACAAATTGCAAAAGCCACAGCGCATCTCGCAAAAGGGGATGTGCAAATATAAAAATAATTGATCATGGGCTTCGTTGGCCCAAACCTCTCGTAACGAACGCGGCTCAAGTTGGCGATAGGCCGATTTATGTGGGTAACTGTAGCTATAGCCCATGTAAGGCGTAGCATTGGCATATTCACGCAGATGCATGGGCTTCCTCCAAACAGCAATCAGCATAGGGTACTGTCCAAACCGTGGGATGGGCTAGGCGATGCCCCGAAAAACCATCTTCGCCATAGGCTGTACCATGATCGGAACAGATCATTAAAAAGCTTGGGTTGCGCCGCCGTAACGCAGCAAATAAGGTCGGCAACTGACGATCAACATAGCGTAAAGCCGCCGCATGGCTCGCCAACGTATCGCCTGTCGCGCCAGCCAAATAGTGGCAATTGGGTTGATGCAAGGCTGAAATATTGATAAACAGAAAGATTCGTTGCTCGGCTGGAATTGCCTGCAAACGTTCGACCGCCAATGCCACTTGAAATTCGGTCGAACGTGGCTCGGTCACGCCCAACCGTGGCTCCCAATAGGCTTCATGAAATAAATCGGGCAGTACACAGCTTAATGCAGTTTGGCGATTGAAAAAGCCCACGCCGCCGATACACATTGTGCGATAGCCAACTTGCGCCAAGCCCGTAACAATTTCTGGGGCATCAAAGGTA
Source organism: Chloroflexota bacterium (assembly GCA_020161265.1). Classification (NCBI taxonomy): domain Bacteria; kingdom Bacillati; phylum Chloroflexota; species Chloroflexota bacterium. Next base: position 228,233 of record JAIUOC010000001.1, read on the forward strand.
AACGTTTGCTCGGTCGTGGTTTCGCTGCCAGCAAAACGGGCTGCAAACAAGCGGCCATGCGGGCCAGGTGTGGCAGGCGTAGGCATAAAACCAGCAAACATCGCTTGATGGGCAGCATAGGTGAACGAGCCTGGGCTATGGCGTTCTTGCCAACCATGCGGCAACAGTGCCCGCAAATTGGGCGTGCCACCGTTCGTCCACTCAGCTACCGCCACGTCGTAGCGCAGAGTATCTAAAGTTATCAGTACAATATCGTGAGTTGGAATGTATTGTTTCATTGGAATCTCTGGTAGTTGGGGATCGGTGGTTGGGGGTCGGGAATATGCTAGGAAAGAGACTTACCTGATCCCCGACCCCCAACTACCAGCCCCAACTATTTCAGCCTCATAACTATCGCGTCCATCGACCAAGACATTGGGCAGCAAATCGCCAAAGGCATTGACTTCGCCAACCAAGCAATGTTGTAGGCTATTGGCGATCAGCAAATCAACCCCAGCGTAAAGCGAACGCTCAAAGCATGCGCTAGCCGCTTCAGCCTGTTGCCGCACAGTCTGCCAAAATTCGGCCCCTAACTGGGCTTGAACTGCCGCCAAATCGCCGCGTGGATTCAATAGATGCAGATTGGTAATTGGCGAAGTGCTGGTGCGCACAACCGTATGTTGGGCTTTGCCCGCAATCACCAACATGCGCAAATCGTAGACCTTGCCCGCCAGTCGCGCCTTGGGAACCCACTCTTCAACATGCACTCGTTGCTTGGCCAAGGCATCAATTAATGGTTGAATTTCGCGCAAATGGGTGTAGGTGCGCAAATTGCGTGAGTTGTATAATTGCAAGCCAGCGCTGGTTTCGACCAACTCGACCGTGGTAATTGCCTGCATTTGGCGGCCGTTGGTACGATACGCCACCACGCCCGCCGCGCTTGAACCATGGGCTAGTTTGATAAAAACTCGCTGCCATCCATGAGTTTGCAATGCTGTTTGCAATTGTTCAAACGAGCCAATTGCTGGCAAACTACGTGGCACGAGTACATCCGCTTGCGCCAATCGCCTATGGCACGTCACTTTATCGAACATCACGCTAATATCGGCAGGATGTTGCAACAAGCGTACATTTAAGCTAGCTAATTGTTGCTCAAGCTGGCTGAGCAAGCGAGTATAGCCGCGATACCATTGGCGACTACCCCACAAGCGCCCACGTTCTTGCGGCAAATTTGCATCGATCGGCCAATGCTCAAACTCAGGCTCAGGCGTTAGTTCAGCAGCAAACCGTACCAATTCACGATAGAGTTGTTCATCTTTGCCAGGCGATTCAATCCGCACTAGCTCACCAGATTTGATCAATTCAGCCAAATCGTGCTGGCCCTCCAACAGATCGTAATAGCTGATGACGCGGGCTGGCGGCTGGCCTTGACGCGCCAAGGCCGCCTGCCACAGCTCAACTCGCCGATCATGTGGATTGCCAATAACGATCATTCAGTCACCGCGATATAGCGTCGATCGTAGCGATGTGGGTCTTGTGGCTCGGAAATATCGACTTCAATCCCCAATTGTTTGAATTGCTGCGCAATTTCATGCTCGATAAAGTGATGGTGCAAATCGAGCAATTTGAGTTGTTTAATCGCTGGGCAGGCCAAAAGTACCTTCGCGCCATCGTCGCCAAGGCTGCCTAACGAAAGATCGAGCACTTCGATGCGGTTGATAATCTTGGATTGGCTAATTGCAACCGCTAAATCATCAGCGAACAAGCAATCGCGCAAGGCCAATACCTTGAGATTGGGGAATAACTCGCCATTCAGCAAGGGTTCGAGATCGGTCAGGGTGACATCGCCACCATACCACTCGGAGCCAATCCATAATTCAAGGTGTTCTAGTGCTGGCAATTTGCCTTGCAAAATCTCCTGCACCACTCGATTGGGCAAACCACCACTTTGAATCACCAAGGTTTTGAGTTGGGCATGCTGGCATGAACCAAGGCTCAAACCATTGGCTCCGCGAATTGCAAAATGCTGCAAATTGGGGAATGCCGAAAGCAAGGGCGAAAGATCATCCTGCTCGATCCACGAAATTTCCGATTCTTCGCTGGTGATATCGCCGATAAATAAGGCCCGTAAATTGGGCAATTGAGCAGCGGCACTGACCAAGGTTTCAATCACCTGATCAACTGGGCCATTGCCATCATCAAGCTCCCACCATGGGCCAATCACTAAACCTGTGGTTTTTTCAACCTTGGGCAAGGCCAAAAAATCAGCAAAGCGATCGATCCAAGCCGTGTTGGTATCATAATCATCTTCATAGCTCAGCCCGACGCGATGTACCACGCCAGTCGATTGCAAAACACTGGGGTGATCCCAATCGGCAATGTTCGATGGAGCCAGTTCCGACATCCATGGCAATTGAGCCATTGTTGTGCTCCTTATTCGCTGACAGCGATATAGCGATATTCTTCGTCGCCATCTTCATCGGCAATTTGTTGATCGCTGACATCGCAATTAACCTCAATTGTTGGCCAGCAATCGCGCATGCCATCGCTCATGTAGTGGTGATGCAAATCAAGAAATTCAAGCTTACGAATCGCTGGGCTGGTGAACAAGGCCTCAGCTCCCGCATCGCTCAGATTGCCCAACGAAAGATCGAGGATTTTGATTCGCTCAAGCATCGGGGCATTAGCAACTGCTTGAGCCAACACATCAGCATATTCACAATCACGCAAGGCCAAGGTTACTAAATTGGGAAAACATTCACCCTGCAAAATTGGTTTTAAATCGTCGATCGTTGAATTGCCGCCATACTCATCGCTACCCAACCACAGCTCCAAATGCTTAAGTGCTGGCAAATTGGCGGCGGCAACATCACGCACAACTTGCGCTGCTAAACCACCGGTCTGAATGATCAAGGCCTTGAGCTGTTGATGCTGAATTGCGCCAAAACTGAGGTTTGAGCCACCGCGAATCGCCAAATATTCAAGTTGCGGGTAGGCAGCTAAAACAGCGGCATAATCACCTTGCAAAATCCACGAAATTTCCCATTCATCAGAGGTGAAATCGCCGACGAACAAGGCTTTGAGCAAGGGCAAGCGTTCACGGGCATTAACGATACTTTCTAAAACAAGATCGATATCGCCATCGTGGGCTGAGTCCTGCCACCAGCGGCCAATCACCAAACCCGTGGTTTTGGCTGGCTCATCGGTGGCAAGCCAAGCGTTAAAATAATCCTGCCAGGTTTGAGCGGGTGCTTTCGAGCGATAATTGTATTCCAAATGCAGGTGCACAGGGTGGCCAATTGGATCGAGTTTTAAGCGGCCATCCCAGTTGGTCAAGCTTGATTCACCAAAATGTCCCATCCACGCAAAAATCATGGATACCTCACAAATAGCAATTGTAGGCCGATTGCGGCCTAGCTATAGCATAGCCTATTTTGTGACAAACAACGTCACATCGGCGATCAAAAAAGTTGTAACCTCTAATAACTGAAGCCTCCATGTTCATCCCTCATCCTTCATAATTCATCCTTTTGTTGCTTCTCACCCACAATTAAGCTGATTCGGCTACAATAGCCAGCGAATTCGATGCTACACGACGATCTTGCCGTGTAAAAAGGAGTTTGTATGCGTATTTTGGTCTCCGGTGGCGCTGGCTATATTGGCAGCGTAACCAGTGCCGCATTGCTTGATGCTGGCTATGACGTTGTAATCTTTGATAATTTGCGCCAAGGCCATCGCCAAGCGGTTCCCGCTGCCGCGACCTTTGTCTTGGGCGATCTGAATAATATTGCTGAAATTCGCAGTGCTTTTGAAGTTCATGGCCCTTTCGATGGGATTTTAAACTTTGCTTCGCATACCTTAGTGGGCGAGTCGATGCAGCACCCTGAATATTATCTGCGTGATAGTGTGGTAGCGGGGATTAATTTGCTGACGGTTGCCGCTGAACATGGCGTGAAGGCCTTTATTCTCTCATCAACCGCCAATCTCTTCGACGACCCGGCTAAAATGCCAATCGATGAAAATGAGCGCATTGTGCCAGGCTCGCCCTATGGTGAGATGAAATCGTGGATGGAACGGGCGCTCTATTGGTATGAACGCGTGCATGGTATTCGCTATGGCGCACTGCGCTATTTCAACGCTTGTGGTTGTACGCCGACAATTGGCGAACATCACGACCCTGAAACTCACTTGATTCCCTTGGTTTTGCAAGTTGCTTTGGGTCAGCGCGAATCAATTGCGATCTTCGGCGACGATTATCCAACGCCCGATGGCTCGTGTGTGCGCGACTATGTGCATGTGAGCGATTTGGCTTCGGCGCATATTCTGACCTTGCAAGCCTTGCTCAATGGCGGAGCCAGCCGCCGCTACAATTTGGGCAATGGTGGTGGTTTTAGCGTCAAAGAAGTTATCCAAGCTGTGCGCAATGTAACTGGCCATGCGATTCCAGCAGTGGTTGCGCCGCGCCGTGCTGGCGATCCGGCTACCTTGGTCGCTTCATCGGAAACAATTCGCCGCGAGTTGGGCTGGGAGCCACGCTATGCCACAATTGAGAGTATCATCGAAAGTGCTTGGGCTTGGCATCAACAACATCCTCACGGCTACAGCGAATAAATTTTGCTTCAAGGAGCAGCATTGATGGTTTCAACGACGCAACCAGCCTTTCAAGATCAATTGCAGGGCAATCATTGTTGGGGCTGTGGCAAGGATAATCCTCATGGCTTGCAAATCAAAAGCTATTGGGATGGAGCTGAGGCGATTTGTCATTGGCAACCACAGCCATGGCATTGTGCCTCGCCAACCCATGTGGTTAATGGCGGCATCATCGGCGCATTAATCGATTGCCACGCGATTATTAGCGCCATGGCCTTGGCTGCTCAACAGGCTGGGGTTGCGTTAAGCAGCCCCACGCCAATTTGGTATGTAACTGGTAAGCTCGAAATTGCCTACCACAAACCAACACCACTTGGCCCAAGCTTGGAGTTGCGTGCCCGCTTCGAGGTGCAAAACGAGCGCAAAACCTTGGTAACTTGTACCCTCAGCGCCGCCGATCAGCTGTGTGCAACTGGCACTGTCTTGGCTGTGCGCGTTCCCAATGAATGGATGCAAGTCTAGCGAGGGATCAGGGTCTAGGGATCAGGAGCCAGAATTAAGAAGATTTCGACCTGATCCCTGACCTCTGATCCCTCATCCCTGTATGCTCTTGATGGATTATTGTTTAACGCAGAGGCGCAGAAGGTAAAAAGGATGAAGGATGAGGGATGCATATTTAGGATACAATCTGTGTTCATCTGTGGCCAAAAAAACTACCTTCGCATTCTTCGTGCCCTTCGCGGTTTCAACCTGCTGACCCCTAGCCCCTGATCCCTGAACCTTCGTTCTACTACCTTGATTCGTGTTTTGACCAACCCGTATATCTGTCAGAAGCCATGATTTGCATGCTCTTTGTGCAATGTGTGTGAGCAATTGGGATTGTTAAAGCCAAAATCGCCCGAAAAATCCGTTGACGCTGACTTTTGGCCTATGCTATAGTAGCAGCAATTCCACAACCTACTCCTACTTTCCACCCGATCGCTCAAAAGAGTTCAAATTCGTTTATGGCAACGTAATGCTGTAAATGCTTCTTTGGTGTGCGTATTGTTTAGGGAGGTATTATGGCTGAAGTGATTTTGCCAGGCACCTACATCACGGTGCGTGATGAGGGGCTGATTAGCGCAGGGCGCATCGCCTCGGGCTATATTGGCATTGTTGGCACGGCAGCAAGTGGTCCAATCAATCAAGTGCAAATTTTGGGCAGTTTCAGCGAAGCGAAGGCGATCTTCGGAGCCAGCGATGCTTGGCAGGGCGGCACAAAAAACGAGTTAACCCTCATTCGAGCTTTGGAGCAAATTTATAACAATGGCGGCAAAACGGTCTATGCCGTGCGTAGCGAAGGCGTAACAGTTGATAATTATAAAACTGCCCTCGCTGAATTGGAAAATGAAATCGTTAATTTGGTATTATTGGCTGGTCAAGATAGCTCAAACGTGGGCATGGCCAATGCTTTAATCGCTCACCTCACCACCACCGCAGGCATCAAACGCGAACGCATCGGCTTGATCGGCAGTGCGCTTGGCGATGATATCGCTAAAATCTCCGGCCATAGCTATGCCAGCGATCGCTTAATTTTCGTTGCACCTGGGATCAAAAGCTCAGTCAGCGATCCAGCGACCCAAACTGTCAGTCAAGTTTCCTTACCAGGTAGTTATTTGGCCGCCGCTGTGGCTGGCCTGATCGCTGCCTTACCAGTCCAGTCCAGCCCAACCAACAAAACTGTGGCAATCGAGGGCTTGACCACCAACTTTAGCGCCTCGCAACTTGAGCAATTGGTGCAAAAACGGGTGTTAGCGGTCGAAAAACGCGAAGGCTGGCGCGTCGTCAAAGGCATTACCACCGCCACCAACTCGGCTTGGCATCAAATTACCACCCGCCGCATCGTCGATTATGCGATTTATGGCGTGCGCTCGGCTTGTAATCCCTACATCGGCAAACTGAATAATGACCGAGTACGCGGCGCAATGAAAGCAACGCTTGATGCCTTTTTGACCCGTATGGTCGAAGATGAGGCCTTGGTTGGCTATTCGTTGGATGTTTCGGCGACTCGCGCTCAGCAAATTGCTGGTGAGGTGCAAGTGTCGCTCACATTGCAACCAACCTTCAGTATCGACTTCATCTTAGTAACGATGTATTTGGGTTAGGAGCAAACTCATGCCAAATGTCAATGTTTTTCGTGGCTCAGATGCGTCGTTGGTGCTGGCGGTCGATGATAGTAGCACTGCCGAAGGTGGCTTGGCCGATGCCTTGATCGGCGAATATGCGCTCTCAAGCGTGGTTGGGCGTTTGCAAAATGTACAAATTGTGGTGCAAAACGATATTCGCCCTTACCACGAGATTGGTCGGCGTTTTGCTACCGAGCTGCGCCCGGGCAATATCAATATTTCGGGCACTGCTGAACGGGCTCATATCAACGGCGCACTGATTCGCTTGTTGCTTGGCGATGGCTCAAAAAGCCCACCCCCAACCGGAGCAATTGCCCAGCCATCCTTTAATATCGTGATCAATTTGGTCAATCCGGCTTCGCCTGACAATAGCAGCACGCTCACGATCTTTGGGGTCAAGTTTGATACCTGGAGTTTTCGCTTGCCCGAAGACGATTTCGTGATGGAAACGGTGACCTTCAAAGCCTTGCGTATGAGCAGCGCCGAAACCAGCGCCTAGAGGAATGAGCTTGCATGAGCGACAACCACCTAACCGCCGATGAATTGCTTGCTGGCGCTCAAGCACGCTATGCCGTGACGATTCCAGCCGAAATTGTTCAGCCTGGTCAGGCCACTGCAACCGCTCGTGAATTGGTGGTGCAACTCCAGCCGATCACGATTGGCACGTTTCAATTGATTATGCGGGCCGCTAAACAGGATTCTAGCCTGATTCCGCTGCTGCTGATCAAAGAGGCTTTAGTTGAGCCAAGCCTAAGTTTGGAGCAAGTCAAGCGCATGCACTTGGGCATGGTCGATTTTTTGATCGCGCATATTCGCGAAATTAGCGGTATGACTGAAAAAAAAAGCCATTAATTGAGTTGCAGCAAGCACCATTATTGCAGGCTAGCTATCGGCTTGCTAAGGCCTTTGGCTGGACACCGCAAGAAGTGCAGGCCTTGACCATGGCTCAAATTACGCTGTATTTGCAATTATTAGCCGAGGATGCCAGTGAATAAGCCCGAATCAAGCTTAATAACTCTTGGCACGGCGATTCAGGCCGATTTTACCGCTTGGCTGGATGGCTTAACGAGCTGGTTGCCAAACGATCAACCTGCCAGCATTTTGGCTGACGATTGGCGAACTGAGCTGGCTTTGGCTGACCAATTGCAACAACTCAGCGCTTGGGCTGATGGTTTGAGCAGCGGTCTGATTCCGCAATTGGTCGGCGGTCAACCGCGTAACCAAACCCAAGTTGCTGAGCCTGAACCAACCTATTCAGATGCTTGGCAACCTGCGTTGGCTGAAAATAATATGCCTGCTAGGCCGTCATCCGATCTGTTTCAGCCGCCAGTTTCAGCCATGTCCAGCCAAACCCAAGCCACAAAAGTTGTGGTTCGGCCTGATCTACGTGGCACTCGGCAGGTGTTGGCTGCCGCGCCGTTGCCCAAAGCTGCGCCGTTTCAAGCAGGGCTAGCCGATCACGCTGCAACCAACCAACTCGATCTTGGTTTGCCTGAGGTTGTACCCAGCAGTACCAACTTGGATGTTGCGCCAAACTTAGTAGTACAGCAGGCCGCAAGCCAACCGCCAAGCCCAGCGCTTGCGCAAACTGCCAACCAAGCATTGCCAATCCAAACCAGTCCAATCAAAGGGCTAGCCGATTTTGCCCAGTTGTGGCAGGGCACGAACCAAGCTGAAACGGTCTTGTTGGCTGAGGTTGTTCAAGATCAGGCGTTTGAATCAGCCTTGCCTAGTCAAGCGCTGCCCCAAGCTGTAGCTAGCCAGAGCCTTGAGCCAGTTCAGCCGTCATTGCCAAGCCAATCAGGTGGGCAAGCTACAGGCAACAGCACGGCCTCAGTTTGGCAGCAGGCGGCAACAACTCAAAGCTTCAATCAACCAAATAGCCCAAATCAGGCTGCTGAACAACCTGAGGCGACGCTTAGAAACTTTAATCTGGCTGAAATCGCCAACGCTCAGAGGACATGGATTACGCCAGCGGTTGGCAACCAAGCAGCGGTCAGCGCAACCAACTACAACATTCCAGCGCCGAACATTCATCCAACCAAGCCAGCCTTGGAATTGCCAAATAGCCCAGACTTCCCACCAAACCAGCTGACAATTGCCAATGCGACCCAAACGTCAAGCGACCAACCGCCGCCGCCGATTGAAGCGATCCAGCAGTCGGTTGCTTCGCAAAGTCCCAATCAATCTGCTGAAATTCAGCGTGAGCAACTGGTGGACGACGTTTTGGCAGCCTTGACCCAAGCCTTGCAACGCGAATATTTGCGTTTTTATAGCGATTAATCAGGAGCGGAGCCATGGCGCTTGAGCTAGCAGGCATTGCCTTACAACGGGTGCATCGGATTCAAACGCTCGAACAACGGGCGGCGGTGTATCACCATGTGCTAGGTATGGCTGGCGATGTGAGCCAACAGTTTGGACGACACTCGGTTTGTTTGCAAATTGAAGGCATCTGTTATGGAGCCGAAGCCCAAACCATGTTGGATCAATTGCGCGGCATTTATCTGAAACAAGAGCCAGTCGAGTTTATCGCCGATATTGTCGGCCAAGGCTATGTTGCCAAAGTCACGCTTGATCAATTTCAAGTAACCCAACAAGCCTACGAGCCTGATCAATATAGTTATCGGTTGCAGATTGTCGAATATGCAGCGCCAAGTAAAAGCAAGGTCGCAGCGGCTCAAGTGAACGCCAGCATCAAAACCCAAGCTGTCCAATTGACCACACTTGCCAGCCTGCCCGATGCCTTAGCGTTTGGCTCGCTGCCCGAAATAACCAATCCAGTTGAACCATTGAAAACCGCGCTAGATCCGGTGCGTGAAGCCGCCAGCAGTCTGAGCGATTCGCTGGGAGCGCTGCGCAGCTTGTTGGGCTAGTGTGTTACGGGGAGATGTATGCAATCGTTGTTGAATGAATTACCGGGCAAAGGCCAATTAACCAGCCTGCTCGATGGGAAATTTACCCCCAGCGCCGTTGGTGCCGATGGCATGCGCGAGATCAACGCTGGAGCAATTAAAGATGATCTAGCGGCGGCCACGCCTGATGGCACTAGCCCTGCGGTTAGTTTGCCGGTAATGCCGCAAGGCTTGACCAAAGAAGGCTTTACTGGCCGCATCAACGCCCCGCTTGATCAACTTGGCGGAGTTAATCGCAATGCCTTGATTGGCGATGTGACCAGCAAGCCGCTGCCGATTAACTTGCCTGCGCCAACCTTCGATGTCAACGGCACAATGGGCAAAATCACCAATGCAGTGATTCCGGTGCAGGTTGATACACCAACTACCACGCCCGACCTGCCATGGCTAGATGTTGATAGCTTTACTGCGCCGCTGCGTAAATTAGCCGATGCTGGTGCTTCAACGCCCATGCGAATTTTGGGCATGCTCTTGAAAATTGTCGAATCATTCAAGAATACCTTGACTGATCCGGCCAAAATGACTGAGCTGACCACCGAGGCCTTGGCTGAAATTTACGTGGTGCAACTGCGCACGCTACGGCATAATTTGCCCTTGCATAGCCTGACGGCAACCAACAGCTTGCTCAGTAGCGGCTACCTTAAATCGTATCAACAAGCCCTCGATGCGCTCGAAAAAAACCAAGATATTGATGCTTTTCAGAAGTTGGGTCGCAGCACCTTGCTTTCGGGCTTGAGCCAGATTCAGCAATCCGACAAAACCTTGCAACGCATGTTGGCCAAAGATGTGGCGCAATTGCAACAAGCCTTGACCCAAGTGCTCGATTTTGGCGCTGCCGACGATGTGTTCTTGCAGGCCTATTTCGACCAACTGACGGCGCGAACTGGTCAAGTTTTGGGCGCAATCACCAGCCCAATCAAAGAATTAACCGAGATGGCCAACGATATTGTCAAATATCTTGAGGCCGCCGCGAAAAAGGCCGAAGAGGCTGCCCGCAATGTTTCAACCGCGATTGAAACCAACATTCAAAGCGTCAGCGGTGTGTTGAATGGCCTGCAAACCCAAATTACCAACGTTACCGCTGAGATCGAAGCCTTTCTCAGTCAGGTTGATGTTGGGCCAGTCGTACGCCAAATCAAAGATGGCTGTAACCGCATCAGCAGCGTGATCGAGCAATTTTTTGTGCGGATCGAGGAATTGAAACTCAAACTCGATGCTGCGGTCAAAAATGTGCAAGATAACGTTGATGCCAAATTGACCCAAACCTTCAACACCTTGGAGCAGCAAATTCGTCAATTGCTGGGCAAAATTAGCGAAGTGCTCAATCGACCTGATGTGCAAGATGCCCTGAACAAAGCGCGTCAAGGGATCGAAGATTTCAAAACCAAAATTGGCGATGCCTCGCTCAAGCCTGTGTTTGATTTGGTGATCGAGCAAACTACCAAATTAGAGGGCAATGTACGGGCGATTGATGTTGCTAGCATGGGCACGCCCCAAAAAACTGCGCTTAAAGTTGGCGCAAAAGTCATCGAAGCCGTTAAAGTTGATGAGATCGTCAAGCCTGAATTGCTCGATGCCTTCCGCCAAATTCGCGAGCCTTTGCAAGAGTTGGTCAATTTGCTCAAAAATCAGGTATTGGTGATTGAGCGCATGATCGATGAATTCAATCCTGGCACAATCGCCACCGATGCGATTCTCAACTCAGCGCCCTATCAACTGGTGATCAAAACCTTGGAAGAGTTCAAACCTTCGGAATTGTTGGCTCCGCTCAAGGATGCCAATGCCGAGCTGGCCAAACTGGTTGCCAAGCTTGATCCTGAGATTATTTTGAACGAGCTGCAACGCTTGTATGATCAATTGTATAGCTTGGTCGAGACGCTTTCGCCTGAATCGCTCAACCAACTGATCAACAAAGCGATCAACGCAGCCTCTAAAGAACTAACCAATATTCGCGATTACGAAATTGATTCACTGCTGAGCACGATCAAATCGGCGGTATCGCTAGAGAAACTGCTCGCCAAAACCGGCTTGCAAGATTTGGCTGATGCTGAATTTTGGACGATGCTCAAAAAAGTGCTTGGCGGCGATTATCTCGATGAAGTTTCAGCGGCCATGGATTCAATCGAAGCTTCGTTGCAAGCGAATGCTGCAACCTTGACTTTCCCAAGTGTGGCCGATGAAATTGCCAAAACCCGTGAGGCTTTTCAACTTGAGCTTGGTGTAACCTCGACCAATTTGGATGCTGCTGCAGCCACCTTAACGCAAACGATTGCCGCTGCTGCCGCTGAAATTGAAGGCTTGCAAGTTCGCCGCCGCACCTTGATGCAAACCTACGATCTTTCAACCGGCACAGGCTTGATGCTGCGCGATTTGGATTTAGCGCCGTTGACTGCCTTGAGCAGTACGCTTGGCCTGGTGACTGGCTCGACTAAAACAACCTTGAATAGCTGCATCGGGGTTTACAAGCCCGTGATCAAAGCCGAAGAAAGCCGGATTATCGCGCTCAATGAAAGTGTGTTGCAAAATGTGGTTGCGGCCATGTTCAAGCGCCAATTTGGCGACCCAGTGCGCAAATTCGTCACTGATGTCAAAGTTCAGTTGCAACCTTTCAAAGATGCGATTACTGCCATCCAAAAGATTTTAACCACCGTTACCAAGCTGCCAGCCCAGATCGATGCAGCGGTAGCGAATGTGTTGGATACGTTGGGTCGCAGTATCAAACAGGTGATTACCGATATTCTGGCCTTGATTGAGACGATTCGCACATCGCTGATTAGCGTGATCAAAACCACTTATGAAACGGTTAAGCGCAGTGTTGAAGCATTCAGCCCGATGTGGCTGCTCAACTCGGTTAGTGCCAGCGATTTTGCAGGCCAAGGTTTAATGACGCTGGCGTTGCGCATTCGGAATCCCAGCGGCGATCGCTTGGCGGCTTTGGTGCAAACCAAACTTACCGCCGCAGCCTTGGAATTATTGCAAAACCAAGCGGCTGGCAGTTTGAGCGAGGTTAATGCCACCAACGTGTTGCAGGCGATCAACGATACCCTGCGCGATGCGACGATCAGCACTCAAGCCACGGTTGATCTGGTGACGCAGCAATTGAGCAGCGCGATTGGCTTGATCGAAGCCAAGCCAGCCGAAACCCGCAGCGCCAGCGAAATGCAACAACTCTATCGCTACTTGGCTTTGAAGGGCCAACTGGGGCGGGCATGGTATGAGCTTTCGCGCACCCCAACCAACCAAAATCGCCTGATTCGGCTCAATCGGGTGTTGTTTGAAGCCTCGTATCCCAGCGATCTGGGCATGAGTTTGCAATCGCTGCATCCATTTATTGTCGAAGAAATTGCCCATCTCTATCCCGAAGAGACCGTCAAGCGGCTTGATGTGATCTACAAAATCATCATCGATAAAATCAAAGGCCTGCCTGATCAGTTGATTCGTCGCCCCTTGGACGATGAATTCAACAAAATCAAGCAAATTTTACATAAAACCTTTGATATCGAAGGCTTGTTCAACGTCATCGACATCAAATTGGCTGGGCTTGATGGCGATTTGGAAAAGGGCCTTGATCGTTTGAGCGATGCCTATGGTCAATTGTTGAACACGCTTGATGAGCGTTTAGCAGGGTAGCGCTGTGTTGGTGAAGTATCGGATCACAATTGGTTCTAGCAGTTTTAGCGCCGATCAAGCCGATTGGTTGGTGAGTTGCGCGAGTTATGGCTCGTTGCGCTCGCCAATCAACCGCTGTAGCCTGGTTTTTGCTAGTAAAAGCGGCCTGAATGCCAAACTTGGCGATCCTGTGAGCGTTGATTTAGGCGATGCTGACAGCTTGCAACGGGTCTTTACTGGCTGCGTTGCAAGCTGCCAAGCTAATCTGCACACGATCACGGTCGAGGCCTATAGTAGCGCTCAATTGCTGACCAGCATGCATCTAAACGCGCTCTACGAGCAGCGTTCAGGCGGAGCAATCGCTAAAGATTTGCTTGGTCGAGCTAAACTCAAGCTTGGCACAGTTGACGATGGATTGACCTTCAGCAGCTATTTGTGTTCAGCCAATCAAAGCGTATGGCAACATCTCCACGCTTTGGCGCAACGCTGTGGAGTCGATTGTTATAGCGATGTTCAGGATGCTGTGCATTTCAAAGCCTACGCCGCTAAAACCACCCATCAAGCACAGTATGCGCAGCAGCTTTTGCAATTTTCAGCCAGCCCAGTTCAAGCAAGCATCGATGGCCTCGAAATTCATGGTACGAGTCCAGCTGGCCAAGGCCAAAGCGATGAGGCCAGTTCATGGCTAACCAAGAAAGTGGTCAAAGGCAGCGCTGGCAAAAGCTCAGGCAATGTTTGGCGGATCAGCGATGCTACCGCGCGGAGCCAAGATCAAGCGCGGCAAATTGCCGAGCATCGGTTTCAGGCCTACGCTGCTACCCTCGCTGGCAAAGCCCAAGTGCTGGGGATGGCCGAACTAGCTTTGGGCGATGCGATTCAGTTTCAGCAAATGCCTGATGCCAGCCACAACCTGAGCGCCAAAATTCTGAGCGTCAGCCACAAACTCAATCGCTATCAAGGCTTTGTCAGCGAAATTAGCTGGGAGCAGCGTTAATGGAAGAACTATTGCAGATTATTCAGCGGGTTGCCGAACGCAGCACTCAGCGTATCCATACCAGCGAATTGGGGGTTGTGACGGCAGTTTTTTCGCATGCTGACGAGGGTGATAACGATAATTACCAATGTTCGGTGCAATTACGCAATTATCAGTTGCCCGATGGCGGCCCGTTTGAATTGCGCAAAGTGCCAGTTGCCACGCCCTACCTTGGTTTAGCCTGCATTCCCAATGTTGGCGATTTGGTGGTGCTCTCGTTTATTGGCGGTGATATTAATGCGCCAATCATTATGGGACGGGTCTACAACGATGAAGATCGTCCGCCGGCCAATAATCCCAAGGAGTTTTTGCTGCAACATAGCATCGCCGAAGGTGGCAGTTTGCTGCTGGATAGCGAAGGCAAAATTATCCTGACCAGCAAAAATGGCGAGAACACAATTACGCTTGAGGATGAGAAAATCGCCATTAGCAACGAGAAATTTAGCTTGGTGATTGATCTTGCGGGTGAAAAAATTAGCCTTAGCTCTAATAAAGATCTCAGTTTGATTGCTGAAACTGGCAAACTAACCGTCCAAGCCAATGCAATTGAGCTTAAATCCGATTCAACCTTGGATCTACAGGCTAGCGGCGCAATCAAGATCAAAGGTAGCACGATCGATTTGAACTAAGGGGATGTTATGGGCAAGCCAGCTGCCAAAAAAGGCGATCAAGTGACTGGAAGTTGTATGCACACGGTGCAACCGCCAGGTGGGCCGCCGCCGCCACCAGTTCAAGTGCCGCATCCATTTGTCGGCATGATCAATGATCAATTGAGCAGCAATGTCAAGATTGGCGGGCAGCCTGCGGCGGTGGCTGGCTCGAAGGCAATCAACACGCCAGCCCACATCCCAACGCCGCCAAACCTGAGTTTTATCAATCCGCCTAACAATCAAGCAACCTTGGAAGGTGGCAGCCAAACCGTCAAAATCAATGGCAAGCCAGCGATTCGTGCAGGCGATCAAGCGACAACTTGCGACGAAGCCAAGGTTAAAGGTGTGGTGGTGGCGGTTGGAACCGTCATGATTGGCGATTAAGCGAGGTTTGCAATGGCCGAATCCCTTGAAACTGATTTGCAACTAACTTGGCGCAGCCTTGGTATGCAATCGTCTGATCGAATTGCAGTTGATTTGGTGTCTGAACGCAGCGATTTGGCCTTGGTTAGCGGTCGGGCTAATTTGGCGCAGGCAATTGTTAATCGGCTCTTGACCCGTCAAGGCGAATTGAGCTTGCTTGGGCATCCCGATTATGGCTCACGCTTGTATTTGCTGGTTGGCGAGCCACAAAGCCGCCGCACGCATCTGCGAGCCGAGTTTTATGTGCGCGAAAGTTTGGGCTTTGAACGCCGAATCAGCGAAGTTGTTTCGGTCACGATTGTGCCAATTATGCCGCGCTCGGATCAACGTTCAACCCTCGAATTGCAGGTCGTGGTGCGGCCAATCGATCAATCGGAGCCGTTGGTGGTGAATATAGCAGTAGCCTTGGAGGGCTAGCGTGACGATTCATAAAAAACAATTTAATGATATTTATGCCAGCATGGTTGCCGATTCGCGCCAGCGCTTGCCACGGCTCTCCGATTTTGAAGAAGGCAGCGTGGTGCGTTCGCTATTTGAATCGTTTGCCTATGAGCTAGCCGTATTGTATGAGCAGCTGGATCTGGTCTATCAAGCTGGATTTATCGATACTGCTGAGGGGGCGCAGCTTGATCGGGTGGTGGCGATTTTAGGCATCAAGCGCAACGAGCCAGATTTTGCAACAGGCAGCGTGACTTTTCAACGTGATAGTACGAGTGAAGAAACGTTGATTCCGATTGGCACGTTGATCACCACCAAGGAAGATCCCAAGCAAACGCCTTCTAAAAAAGCTTATATCACAACTGAAGAAGGCCGAATTGCCCCAGGCATGGCCACAGTTGAGGTCCATGTACGAGCCGAAGAGCGTGGCAAACACATGACAACCGCCGAGCAAACGGTGATTGTGATGCCGCGACCATTGCCTGGCATCAAAGCAGTGACTAATCCTAAAGCGATCGGCTTTCGCGGGCGCGAGCGCGAAACCGACCAAGAATTGCGTGAGCGTGCCAAACAAACCTTGCTGGCTTCAGGCCGCGCCTCAAGTTTATCGATTGAAAATGCCTTGTTGAGTTTGCCCGAAGTACGCGAAGTGCGGATTCACGAAGATTTTCATAATAATCCTGAAGGCCGTCCAGGATCGATCGAAGTCTTTGTTGATGGCATGAACGAGCATAACGAGCGCCAATTGCGCCAACGTTTAGATGAGGTGCGGGCCGCTGGGATTTATGTGGTGCTTAAGCCAGCAGCACCGATTAATGTTGATGCAGTGATTCATATTGCGGCCAACGATCAGATTGCGAATGCTGAAAAAGGCCTGCTTGAAACCCAAGTGCGCGAAGCAGTTGAAGCTTACTTTGGCCGTTTGGGTATGGGCCAGCCCTTGCTTTTCTCGCAACTGACCAGCGAAATTTTGCAGGTCAAAGGCGTAAATGATTTGATTAATTTGGAGTTGCAGCTTTATCGTGAGGCCGATAGCAAAGCCCAAGGCATTGTGCAGTTGACTCGTAGCAGCAATTTGACCCAAACTTTGTTGATCGAGTTGCCCTGTGAATTGCGCACGCTGGATAATCAACGCTTTTTGGCAATCAATCCTGCAAGTTTTGCCCCCAACCAAGCGACGATTGAGCTTCAGGTGCAGGCGATGTTGGCTGGACGCAGCGGCGAGCTAGCAACTAGTGCCGCCTTGTGGGAAGAATTGGTGATCAATCAGACCAAAGTAACCATTGCTAACCTTCAGCCAATTTTATTGCAACGCACCAAACATACACCACAAGATAAGCGTTTGGAAAGCGCTATTTCCGAGATTTTTAATCCTGGCAGTATTCGGGTAGCGGCTGAGCCAAAGGATTTGCCAATCCTGATCTTTATTAAATTGGTTGAACCAGGCTTGGAGCGCGACGAGAAACGTCGCAAAATCGAAGGCGCAATTCAAGAATATATTGCTAGTTTGACGCTTGGCTCAGCCATCCAAGCTAGCGAAATCGAGAAGAAAATTCGGCTCTATCATCGCAAAGATTTTAGCTTGCGCATGCTGGCAAAGCCCTTCCAAAGCAACGAACGCCCTGAGGATAGCGCGATTCAGGTCAGTATTATTGAAAAGCCCGTTTTAGCTAACCTGCTGATCTATAGCGAGCGAGTCGAATTAACTGGCAAACTTGAGTTGACGGTTGCGCCAACCACCAGCGATAGCCAACGCCGCCAAATTTGCTATGAAGTGCGACGGGCAATTATGGCCTATCTCGATGATCTAGCTCCAGAGCAGGATTTAGAGCTAGCCCAGATCGAAGCGCTTGCCAAAGCCCAACTTCAGGTATTGCAAGTTGCTTTCAACCCTAAACACTGCCAGCTCTACAATCTCTCGACCAATCCAGTTAGTGTGCTGGCCGAGCGTAATAACGGTAAAGTCGTTAAAATCGCCAGCTTCGAGAAAGTTTTTCTCGCCAGCGATAGTGCCAGCGATCCGGCGCTGCGCTTTGTAATACAGGCTTAATTATGCAACGATTAACTGGCAAAACGATAGCCCTCTTGCAACGCTTGGCTCATTTTTACGCTCCAGCCGAGGCGGGTGAGTTGTTGTTGCTGTTCGCCGAGATGTTTGGGCGCAGGCTCGAACGAACTGAGCTTGATCTATACCATGTGCTGCGTTCGCATCATGTCGAGACTGCAACCAACCAAGGTTCACAAGGTTATATTGCCCCAATTGAGCAGCGCGGCGATCTCGATAAGATTTTTGCGCTCTACCTTGAGGCTTTGGGTGGCACATCGCAGCTGATCAAAATGAACCCCCGTTTTACCCAGCGTTCATTTGATGCCTACCGTTTGAGCCAAATCATTCTGACTGAGCAAAGCCCACTCCAAGCCTATCTTGATCAACTGATTGATCCAACGACATGGAAATTGCTGCGGCGTTATACCGTGGATTATGCCTATGTTTTAGGATCTGAGGTTCAGGCGGGCTTAGTTTTAGAATTGTTGGTACAGCGCACGCCGATCAGCACGATTATTGCCCAACAAATTGCCGAACGCTGCCCACAGGAATATCAGCAGATTCAACGCTATAACGGGGGCAGTAGCATTAGCCGTGGCTTGGCTTTAGCAGTTGCCCAAGCCTTGAATCAAGCGATTTTGGCTGATACCCAATTTTTTACGCGCCACTATGCTGTGCTGAGCAATTTGAGCTTGCCCAGCCATGCTTGGAGCCTGATTTATAGCTTGTATCGTGAGTTTTTGCGGCCAATCTATGCCCAGGAGCCAAACCCCGATCGGCGCAGCCAACTGCTGAATGTGCTTGATCAAAGCGAATCTAGCCCCAATCCGTTGAGCGATGATGTAGCGCGTTTGAATCGAATTATTGTCGATTCAGCGTTGGGCTATGATGCACGCTTGCGACCTTGGGGCTTGAGCGTGCGTCGAATTTCAAGCCTGCAAGAGGTGCGCCAAGCCTTATTGACCTTGCTCAATCAATTGCTTGATGACACACAATTAGTCAAGGCTGAGCGCTTTCCCGATTTGGCTGAAGATTTACCCACATTGCAAGCCAGCTATGCCGATGATCTGATTCGTTTGAATCGTTATGCCTTGGAAACGACTTGGGATTATGCGCTTGAGCCAAGCCATGCGCCCTATCGTGAGCGCTTGCAAGGCCTGATTGCCGTGCTCAAGCGCGGAGCCTCGACTCGCCAAGGCATTTTGGATATTGTGGCGGCCAATTTAGGCATTGTTGGCAATGATCCGGCGGTGGCGGCAGCCAAAGCCTTAATTGATATTGAAGAATTTCTGCCCAAACGAGCGCTCTTTTTTGCCGATAATCTCAAGTTCTACCAAGAATTTGAAGTCGATAACATCAATCGCAGCCCTGAAACGCCGCATATTTGGATTACGATGCTGAATGGGCCGTTTCGTGAGCTGACCAATATTGAGCTAATCGATATCAAAAGTGGCCAACGGGTGCGCTTTCCTGGCCGTTTGCAAATTGGCGATCGCTTGACCTTGGAAGGTACGCAAGTGCTGCGCAATGGGATCGTGCCGCCCGAAGGCTTGATTGGTACAATTCCCCAATTAAAACCTGGCGTAGCCCGTTGGCGCTTAAATGCCGACATTATTGGGGCTGATGGCAAGGTCTATCCAGCTGGAGCCTTCGATAAACAAGCCTTTGATCAAACCCTCTTTGTGCCCGACGAGCCAATTGTGCGGGTCGAAGTTTCGTCGTATGCCCTGACCTATGGCGTGTTCACGGTCACAATTCCTTGGCATATTGCGGGCTTTACCGATAAATTTGATGAAGGCGGCGATCACCCACGTCAGCAAATTCTGAATTTGGTTAATCGCGTGAAGGCGGCGGGTGTGCAAGCCTTGGTCGCCTATAAACAAGTCTTCCAAGAAGATCATGACCAACTTGATCGGCTTGATTTACGAATGCAAGGCCGTTTGCTCAATCAACAACACGACGTGAGCGATAGCTTTGATCTTGAGAGTCAGCAACGCAGCAACGAGCAGCATGATATCAGCGATAGCTTAGTGCTGTCAGGCCAGTTTGATTACACCCGATTTGATAGCCTCAATAGATTTGCATAGAAGGATGAGTGTATGTTCAGGAGTGAGCATTTGGATATTGCCGGACGCTTGACGATTCAGCAATTCACCAGCGCTGGTGAGTTGGTCGAGCAAATTAGCGCCCACAACGATATTACCGTGGCTGGACGCACGCTGGTAGCGCGGTTGTTCAATCGCGAAAAGCAAGGTGACGTGATTCAGCGGGTTTCGACGATTCAGCTTGGTGGATCAAAAGCCGCCTTCAATCCCGCCCATACTGCACTGGTTCAGCCAATTGGCACAACCAAAATTGCCCGAATCGAGCAACTTGACGTAACTGATAGTAGCAATAAGCCACGGATTATGCTGCGGCTCACTGGTGAGCTAGGCGAACGCGATTGTAATGGCGAGTTGCGTGAAGCTGGCCTATTTACGGAAGATGGCGTGATGTACAACCGCGTGATTTTCGACACGATCACCAAATCTGAGCAATTCAAATTGACATTAATTTGGGAAATTACCTTTTAGCGGGAGTCAGCAGCAATGGCCTATAATCATCAAGATAAACAAAGTGGGCAGCTTATTCGTGCCGCTGACTGGAACGAAATGAGCCGCGAAGTTGCGCGTTTGGATGAGGCGAAAGTTAATCGAACCGGCGGCGATGGTATCCAAGGGCCGCTCAAAGTAACTGCTGGAGCCGATGCAACTCAAGCATCGCTCAAAGTTGCGGCAACGACCACTGGCGCAAAAGCGCCGTTGGCTGAATTTCGCCATAGCAACCAAACCCAAGGGGTGAGCATTGGCTATGCGAGCATTTTGGCGACTGGCTCGAACCCCAACCAACCGCTGGCGATTGCCGCTCGTGGCACCGACCCCCTGACGTTGAATGCAGAAAGTGGCGGCAACGTGGGGATTGGCACGACCAATCCCCAAAATAAGCTTCAAGTCGAAGGCAATCTGCACCTGAATGGCAATACCCTGTATTTGCGCAAAAACCCAACCGATCAGTATGATTTGGTACGTTGGCAAGAAACGACAGATCGGGTCGAAATTGGCGGCTTCAATGGAGTAACGCTTGGCCATACCAAAGATGCCAGCAATGTGGTTAAACCGGTGCTCACGGTGCGTTCAGAGCAACAAGTGGAAGTAAATGGGAGTTTGACCGTTCAACTTGATGCTGCCACCCGCCATGTCCCACTGCTGCAAATTCGGCGTTCGGCTGCTGCCCGTGAAGATGGCAAATTTACCTTTCTCGAATTATTTCAAGAAGCCTCAGCAACCTTGGGTGAGGTTAATCCAAGCATTCGCTTTCATCATGGCAATCGCTATTGGTGGCGAATTGAAAGCCGGGCTGATGGATTCTACTTCAAAGATGGCAGTATTAATAGCGATAATTTAACTACAATTGTGGCGAACAGTTTGCGTTTTGGTGATGGTACGACCCAAAGCACAGCCATCAAACAGACCCAAATTCGCTCTGGTGTGGTGCAAACTGGCCATTTTGAAGGGGGCAATGCGACAAGAACCGTTAGAAAGGCGATTAACTATAGTGGATTTAGCCAAGTACCGACGGTCATTGTTGGCCTAGCTGGCTCGGATACCAACAAAGATCGTAATGTGCGGTTGGTAGTTTCGGTTGAGGGCGTGACCCAAACCTCGTGCACGGCGGTAGCCATGACGTGGGCCAATAGCGAGGTTTACGATGCCTGGATTTTCTGGATTGCCATTGGAGTTTAGGAGTGAATCATGCGGCAACAACTTGAACAACGTTTAGCGACATTGAAGGAAGAATTTCAGGCTGGTCAAACCATGCTGGCTGAGCTTGAAACCAAGCGCGAAAATCTGAATGCTACGTTACTCCGAATCAGCGGGGCGATTCAGGTATTAGAGGAAGAATTGGCGCGTGAGGCTGACCAATTGGCAATCGAGGCTGCATGATTCAACAACTGATCGAATCGATTGGGGCGTTGTTGCACTATCATTTGTTCAATAACGACCCCAACGCCAAAGCTCAGGTGCTGATTGGCATACCAGCCGCTAATCCGCCAGCCAAATTACCAAGTGTGGCGATTTATAGCACACCAACGAGTTTTGGCATGAAACAGCAGGATGATCAGGCTTGGCGTGAATTTAGCCAGAGCTGCACCATCGCAATTTATACCAAAGAGCCAGCGCAGGCTGAACGTTGGCTTTCGTTGAGCATCGGCGCGGTATTACTAAGCCAAACTGAGCTTTTGCACCATTATAATCAACAAAACCCCGTGCGCTATCGAAGTAGTGTGGTTGAATCGCTGCATCAAATTTATTCAATTCAATTGCTTGGGGCTGAGCCCCAAGCGGCCATCGATTTTTATCAATGGCAGATTCAATTGCTGGTTCATGGCCAATTTCAGGCCAAGTTGCGCCAGCCAGTTGAGGCCGACTATATTCGCGAAGTGTTGCTACAACTTAATTCAAGCGATCCCAGCTTGCCCGAATAAGCCTGCATTTTTTAATCAATAGCGTAACTTTCTTGTTGGGTACACGTATCACACGGCAAGAACGTTAGGCTATTGATTATTTAACTAGTACAAAATGCAGAGGTTGATTATGAATGAAGAATGGGATATTCACAGCAGCCAACGGCCATCAATTCGCCAATTTATTGATCTTGCCAAACGCGAACATGATGCCGCAATGCAAGCCTTAGACCCAGACCCCAACGCTGACCCATTAACCCAGCTTGATCTGCAATGGGCCAAAGAAAGCCTGAAATATACCGGATCACAACGATCTCAATTTGGGATTCCCGTCAAACAAGAACCTCGTCCATTTATGTTGATGGGATTCACGCTGGTTTTTATTGCAATTGCGAGCATATTTTTTGTATTCAAAGCATATTGTGTCAGCCTTTTTTTCTTGCCGTTCATCATTTTGATGCTGTTTGGTATACGTCATCAATTGCGTTTTGCCAAGGCTCAAAAAGATTATTTAGCTAAGCGTGCCCAATTAATTGCCCAACTGGGTTTGAAACCTGAGCAAGTTCCCCTGGCTCCAGTCGTCGAAAAACCACTGGTTCATCGTACCCCATTGGATTCGGCGGCCTCACAAATTCGCCAGCTGCAAAATCATTACCATGGAATTCACGATCAAGAACAATATCGCCGTTCAGTTAAAAGTATTATTGCTAATGCGCCTGAGCACGAGCGCGATTACCTCAGAGCTTTGGCTGCGATTGAATCCGAATGGGTCGAAGCACGACTTAAATATATTCGCTTTGAAAATGGTCGCCGCGAACAAAGAATTCCACGGGGGGCCAATTTGATGGTGATTCTACCAATCTGTGTGTTCTTTGCTGGAGCTTTCATTATTCAATATCTCTCAGGCGGGAACGTGGTTAACTTGGTTGGGGGCATTGCAATTCCTAGTGTGATTGCAATTGTGGCAATTCAATCGACCAAAAATGCCAAAAAATATCGTGAATTAGAGCAATATTACACCGAGCAACGTAATCAAGTGAATTATCGTTTTCGCGATCGAATACCTTTCTAATTTTTATGAATAGCTAATGAGGGTAGCTTGTTGTACGATAAAGTAGAAATTAAAATTAGTGTTATTTAAGGATGTTAAAGATGTCTAAGCAATTTGATAGCGATCAGCAAAATGCTCAAGATACTGAAAAAGGATTTGATTCTCGTGCTAATCCATTAACCGAATTAGACCAACAGATGCTGAAAGGAAAATCGAAATATCTTGGCCTCAGTGGCGCTAAGCGGGGTGAATCCTCAGGAAACCCGCTTAGCTTGATCGAATTAGCTGGTTTATTGTTGATTATAGGAATTATGCTATGGCCTAAGGTTAATAGTATTTTCTTACTTCCGCTCTATTGTGGCTCAATTATATTTATCAGTCTTGGCTTGATGGTAGTTTTAGGCCTGAGGAATGCCTTCCAAGAAACATTGGCCGAACGGCGCTATTTGAAACAGCGTGCAGCTTTGATCAAAACTTATGGTTCTGCGATTCAACCACCAACATTACAAGGTTTGTTCTATGTATACCCAAAAAGTAGTCGCTCAGAAGCTGAGACTCGTTTTCACGATCTGCAAAAAGCCCATTACCATAAACCAAAACGGGATCAAGCCTATCACGCTGAAATTCAGCGCTTGATTGATCATGTACCTGAAGCCGATCAGCGCTATCTCTCTGAATTGGATCGCTTAGAACGTAACTGGGTTAAAGAGCGTTATGAGTACTTAACCTTTGATCCAGAATCAAACAGTTATACGACTCCAACGAGAGGCGCTGCTTGGATGATTTTAATCGGTGGGATAGCTCTGCTTGGATCTGCTATCGTTATGCTGTTCCAAGGCCAATCATTGATGAATAGTAGTTTTATTGGCTTTTTTGGATTAATCTTGGTTGGGGGATTTTCTTCAGTCTATAAGCAAGGCCATTCATTGGCACAAGCAGAGCAACGTTATTTTGCTGATCGCCAACGCATTAGCCAAGAGTATGGGCGCTAAAACTTGGCAGATTCGCCAGCTGCAACGTCAGTATCAAGGCATTCACGATCAAGAACAATATCGCCATTCAGTTAAAAGCATTATTGTCAATCCACCTAAGCATGAACGTGATTATCTTAGGGTTTTGGCGGCAATCAAAGCTGAATAAGGCGACGCACGACTTAAATATATTCGCTAAATGGTCGTCGTAACCTTCCTACTAGGGCAACGTATGCAATTGCAGGAAGGTTTTTGTTGTTTAAATGACCGAAAAAGTCTTTGATTATGAGGCTCGAATTATGTTGAAAAAATCTGAATTACGCGAACTGATTGACCAAGCACTGCAAGACTATAGTGAAGCCGAAAAAGCCCTCGAACCAGACCCAAACACTGATCCTGTGACCTATTTAGACCAACGATGGCGACAAGAGCGGGTATCCTATGTTGGTATGAATCATCTTGATAATTCGCGCCCTATGGCAAACCCACTTGCTCTGGTCATATTTTTCCTCATGTTTTTTGGCGCAGGCATTATGTTATGGATTGAAGCAAGTAGGCTTCCAATCAGCATGCTCTATTGTGGATCAATCTTTTTTATCTTGACCAGCTTGTTAATCCTTTGGGCTCTGCGTAATGCAATCAGGCTGATGCTGGCTGAACGACGTTATTTTAAAAAACGAGCTATCTTGATCAAACAGTATGGTGATCCTACTTTAATTGTTGAGCTGCCAGTTGCAACGCGACGTTTACGCTATTCATGGCCAAAAAAGAGCCGATCAGAAGCTGAGACTCGTTTTCATGAGCTACAAGCCGAGTATTACAATATTTCGCGACGCGATCAAGCCTATTATGACCAAATTCGGCGTTTGATTGCCCATGCGCCTGAATCAGACCAGCGTTATCTGAGCGAGTTGGCTCAATTGGAGCGCGACTGGGTTAAGCAACGGTTTGGTAACCGTAGGTTTATGAGCGAAACCGAATATTATCAATCACCTAGCTTGTTTGGGGCTTGGATTGTATTGGGATTAGGCTTGGGGCTAGTTGGTTTTAGTGTGATGTTGGTTGTTGAAGGGCATAAATTGCTCTATCCGATGCTATGTTGTGCTTTTGGCCTGCTTATGGTGGCAAGTTTTTCAACGATCCGTAAGCAAGCGACAGAGCTTGATCAGGCTGAGCAACAATATTTTGCCCAGCGCCAACGCATTAGCCACGATTATGGGCGCTAAAACTTGGTAGATTCGCCAACTGCACCGTCAATATCAAGGCATTCAAGATCAAGAACAAGATAGGTGCTCAGTACATGCCAAAAAGTATCGTGAATTAGAGCAATATTAGGCCGAAAAACGCAACCAATTGAGTGGCCGTTTTCGCGATCGAACTCCATTTTAATGCTCAATCGTAGGTCTTTGAAACGCTTCGTTGATACTATTGTGAGGGTTTAAAGATGAATCAAATATCAATCATGCGGCGTGCGCTTGAACGTGCGAAAACGAACTCTGAACTAAGCGCTAGCGATCTTGAGCCTAATCCTAAGGCAGACCCATTAACCTATCTTGACCAACAATGGCGACAAGAACGTGCTAAATATGTTGGAATCTATAATGTTGATAATCCTAGTATGCGGCCTAACCCATTATTAATTGGCTCAATGCTGCTAACATGGGTTGGTTTTGGGGTTAGCTTATTGATTGAGGGACTTGTTTCGCGCTCAGGTCAGTTTGTGGGTGGGGCAATGCTTTTTATGCTTACGAGCCTACTCGTAATGCTAGCCTTTCGTAAAACCCTCCAGTTTGCCTTGGCTGAACGCCGTTATGAGCAAAAACGACGGATTTTGCTGGCAACTCTTGGCTATGCTGATCAAACGCTTACTCCTACAATGCCCTATCCACAAAATATTGCGAGCTACTCAGAAGCTGAAACAGCTTTTTACGCCTTACAACACGAAAACTATCAGCAACTTTTGCGCGATCATACCTATTATGCCAAACTCTATGACTTGATTCGGCTTGCACCCGAACCAGATCAAGCTTATCTGAAAGCATTGGCTGAACTCGAAGAAACTTGGGCTAGAGAACGTTTGGCGCATTTCAAGCTTAATAAAAAGAACGCAACCTTTGAAGCACCTTCACTAGTTACCGCTTGGGTTTTGTTGGGGGCTGGCTTGGCAATTATCGGGTTTGGTTTTTGCTTGATTGGTTTAGGCGAACCATTGACCTATACAATAATGTGTTGGCTATTTGGTCAACTCTTGATTGCAAGCTCTTTTACAATTCGTCAACAGCTCAAGCGGCTTGAGCTTGTTGATCAACGTTATTTTGCCCAGCGCCAACAAATTAGCCACGATTATGGGCGCTAGAACCGACTATATCAGCATGGCTAACCCTTGCCATGGGAGTATCTGATGCTAAAAACAACCAATGATCATGATCCTTTGGCCGAACTTGATCAGCAATGGGAGCAAGAACGAATTGGCTATGTTGGTGTGCATAATGCCGATCGACGGATCGAGTTTGTAAGCCTATCGTTGCTTGGGTCGCTTTTCTTTTTGTTTGTTGTCGCAGGAGCAGCGTTTTTAAAAGAGGGCATTAATCAAGGGGATGTTCGATTTTTCTTAGCAACGATTATTATCTTAGGCGTTAGTACGGTTTTAGGCCTTGGAGTATATGCTAGTGTTCGCTTAAAGCTAGCTGAAAAACGCTATTTAAAAAAGCGAGCTCAATTACTCCATACGCTTCCAGCATTAGCACAAACAAAACCATTACAATATTCATACCGCATCTCTTCGCCATTAAATCCTCAATCGGCACATTGGACTGCGGCTGAAACTCAAATTTACAGCCTGCAAGAATTGCATTATGCTGAACTAAAGCGTGATAAAGCCTATGCTGCGGCAATCCAAAAGATTATCGTTGATGCTCCAAAAGCTGAACAAGCCTATCTTACCGAATTAGTTCAATTAGAACAACGTTGGGTTGTAGAGCGGCTGCGCTATCGCAATATTCAACCCTATCATCAGTATTATCATTATAGACAACTTGCTAATGATGATGAGGCGAGCTACCCGCTACCAATGAAAACGTGGATGGTGTTAGTGATTGGCATTGCCTTGGTGGGGTTGGGCTGCATGCTGGCCTGGAATGGCTCGACTTCGCTGTTAAATGTGCTTGTGGTTTGGTCATTTGGGTTGGTTTGGATTTTTGCAGCTAGGGAGCTTTATCGAACTAGCCCAAACTTGCAGCGTGCTGAACAGAACTATATTAACAGCCAATATGCGTTGGCTCAAAAACATAATCGCTTGGTAAGCTCAAGCGATCTGAGCTTGCGTGGTTAATCGCAATCAGATCGCTTGAACTCAATCGTTTAGCGTTTTTGTTCGCCTTCAGATGCCTGACGACGCAATAATTCGAGGATTTTGGTTTGTGGTAAGCCGGTTTGCGCGGCCAAGCGAGCTAACTCTTGAGCAAGATCACGCGGATTCAGCGCCAAGATCCGTTTGGCTTCGGTGGCTTGGGTCTTTTTATCAATCATCGCGGAACTCCTATATTGGCTCTAGCTGAGTTGGCTGTATTGTAGCGCAAATAGCTTAAGCCTCAAAGCGCTTAGCCTTTAAGTTTGTTGAGTAAGCGCATCATGCGACCATTTTTAATCGTTTTTAAATTCTGTTCAAGCTGGGCAATATGTTGATTTTTAGCCTCAAGCGTTGCTTCGAGCCGCTGCACATACTCATTCATCGCTTGAAGTTGTTGGGCCAGTTTGGCATGATCGCGTTCAAACCAGATTAATTTTTGGTTGATCTCGCTTAAGTGTTCACGATAGAGTTGGCGTGAAGGTTTGGCAGCATAGATTGTTAATAATAAGTGCTCAGCTGATTCATCGCAATAAAATGTTTCGAAGCCTGCTTTAACTAAAACCATGCTTAACGTTTCGGCAGTATAGTGCACTGGATGCGAGGCACAAAAAATATGCGAGCTATTGCCTTGCCGCACATATTCAGCAGCAAAACGATAGGCAGGCACTTGAATTGCTAACACCCCAGTTGGGCTAAGCAATTCGGCAAGTTGGCTGAGCATTTGCACTGGCTCATGTAAATGTTCGACCACATGCCAACAGGTGATTAAGTCGAATGGTTGATTTTTGGGAAGATCGCTGAGGCTTGAGTAGATGGTTAACCCAAAGCGTTTGCGAGCTTCAGCGGCGGCCACTTGCGATAATTCGACTCCAGTTGTTTGCCAGCCACGGCGAGCGGCAGCAGCTAGCAGATAGCCACGATTGCAGCCCACATCGAGCATTCGACCAGGCGTTAGCTCAGTCATGGCTTCAATCCAATCGATAATGCCTTCGCGATCCTGAACAGCCTGGGCTTGAGTTACCTCGTCGTATTGATAGACAAGGCTTTGATCTTCTAACATATGCGTGCCAAGCAAGGAGAGTCGTGGATTGAGATAGACAAGCGAACATGCAGCACATTGATAGAGCGATAAACCCTCTTCTAGATACGCTTCAGGATAATGTCCAACAAAACTTGCCTCTGTATGATTGCAAACCGGGCAACCAGTTAATCGCTCGGTTGGTAAGGCTTGAATCGTCACAAAGAAAATCCTTTCCACTTAAACACTCGAAACTGCTAGCAGTGCGCTATTATACCAAAGCCAATGGGCAGCATTTGTGCTTCAGTTTGTTACACGAGTGATACAATTGGCCGTGATATTTTGCAGTATAATTGGCAGGCTATGAAACATATTGCTGTTGTAATTCTTAATTTTAATTCGGGCGATGTGCTGAAGCCATGTTTAGCCTCACTTGCCGACCAAAACTGGCTCGGCCAGCTTGAGGTGTGGGTGGTCGATAATGCTTCATCCGACAATAGCGTGGCTATGGTACGTGCTGAGTTTCCTTGGGTACGCTTAATCGCTTCGCCGCAAAATATTGGCTTTTCGGCGGGCAATAACCTCGCCTTGCGCCAGATTTTGGCCGAAACTCCAACGCCTGAAGCTGTTTTGGTGCTCAACCCCGATACGGTTGTTCCAAGCAACGGGATTGCGGGCATGGTTGAGGCCTTAGTCGAACGCCCCAAAGCCGGCATCATTGGGCCAAAATTGGTATTAGCCGATGGCTCGCTCGATTTAGCCTGCCGACGGGCGTTTCCTTCAGCCGAGGTAGCGCTCTACCGTATGATTGGTTTATCGAAGCTATTTCCCCGTTCGCCACGCTTTGGGCGCTATAACATGACCTACCTCGACCCTGATCAAACCACCGAAGTTGATTCGATTGTCGGGGCGGCGATGTTGTTGCGGACTGAGGTTTTGCGCGATGTGGGCTTGCTCGATGAAGCCTTTTTTATGTATGGCGAAGATATCGATTGGTGTTATCGGACTAAGAGTTATGGCTGGCAAGTTTGGTATGATCCACGGGTGACGATTTTGCACTATAAGCGGGTTTCGAGCACCCGTCGGGCCGTGCCATCAATTCGGGCTTTTTATGATGCGATGCGGATTTTTCACCGCAAACATTATGAAGCAACGACCTTGGCCCCATTAAATTGGCTGATTTACCTTGGAATTACCCTGAAAGAATGGCAAGCACTGGTGCGTAATCGATTACGACCTTTAGCCTCACGTCGAGCAACCCATGGCAACAACCACAATGCTTAATCAAACAACCGTTGTTACGCGTCGTTATCGCTATGTTGTTCTATTGCTGCTGATGGGCTGCGATATTATTGGCGTGAACGGCGGTTTTTTTCTGGCCTACTACCTTAATCTCGCAGCGATAGTGCGCGAATTTCAGCCACCGAGCTTTGGTCAGGTGTTGCTGACCTTGGCGGTGCTGAATGCTTTATTTGGCACGCTATTCACGGCCAATGGGCTATATCGCATGCAGCGCGGTGGCTCGCGCATCGACGAAGGCTACCATATTTTTCGGGCGATTTCGATTGGTACAATCATGTTTATCGCCCTGAATAACTTGTTTCCGTTAATTAATATTACCACTCAGACCCTTGTTTATGGCTGGGTTTTGGCAACAATTGGCACGACAATCTTGCGCTTGATCTATCATCGGGCAATTGGTCAATTACGCTTGCGCGGCTATGATACGCGGCGGGTTTTGATTATTGGGGCTGGGGAAATTGGCCAGCTAGTCTATCGCCAAATGAGCAAAGCACCGAGTCTTGGCTACCAAATTATTGGCTTTCTCTCCGATGATGTGCCAACGGGCCAGCAAGTTGTTGATGATGTGCCAGTCTTGGGCAAACGGGCCAAACTTGGTTTAGCCGTGCGCACTTGCGCGATCGATGAAGTGATTGTTGCGCTCAGCGGAGCTTCGTATAACGATGTGTTTGAGTTGGTTTCGCAAGTTGAAGATGAAAGCGTTTCGATCAAAATCTATCCTGATGCCTTTCAGCTGATCACCAATAACGAGGTTTCAGTCGGCGAATTAAGTGGTTTGCCGTTGATCACCGTGCGGGCTGTGCCGCTTGACCGCCAATTAAATCGTACAGTCAAGCGTTTGTTGGATATTGCGGTTTCGGCGGCGGCTTTGATTATGCTTTCGCCGTTGTTGCTGCTGATTGGGATTTTGATCAAAATTGATTCGCCAGGCCCAGCTTTTTTTATTCAAGAGCGGGTTGGCCGCGACGGCAGGCCATTCAAGATGATTAAATATCGTTCGATGCGGCTTGATGCTGAGAAACTTGGCACTTGGACAACTCCCAACGATGATCGGCGCACGCGCTTAGGTACATTTTTACGGCGCTTCTCAATTGACGAACTACCACAATTTATCAATGTATTGTTGGGCGATATGAGTGTGGTTGGGCCTCGGCCTGAACAACCGCGCTATGTTGCCCAATTTAGCGAACAAATTCCACGCTATATGCATCGCCACCGCGAAAAAGCTGGAATTACTGGTTGGGCACAGGTCAACGGTCTTCGTGGCGATACGTCAATCGAGGAGCGTACCCGCTACGATCTCTACTATATCGAAAATTGGTCACCGCTGTTTGATATTAAAATTATTATCCGCACTGCCTATAATGCAATTCGTGGTGATGAAAATGCTTACTAAAACAATCCCCGCCCCTTGGTTAATGGAGCGGGGATTATCCTTTTAAGCAAACAGCGGTGTATCGCCCTCGCTCCGTTCGCGTGGTAACCACCAAATTGGAATCAAGGCTAGCAAACAAACCACGGCGGCAGCAAAAAAGGTGCTGTGATAAACGGTCATTTCGTTTTGAGTTAGGGCTAATTGCGCCGCGCCAGTGTTGAAATCTTCCATGGTAAACACCAACTTGCTGTTGAGGCTGGCGCGATAGGCCAAACTCCACGAAGCCAAAGCCGAAACGCCCAAGGTGATTCCAACCATGCGCAAGGCATTCAACAAGCCTGCGGCTGTGCCCATCGATTCGCGGGCAACTGTGCCGATCGCGGCGGCGCTCAAGGCTGGGAGTACCAAGCCAAAGCCGGTGCCTGTCAATAATAAATAGATGGTTAATTGCAATTGATTGGTTTCTGCTACCCAAAAGCCTAGCAGCGCAAAACCAATTGCGGTGGTGAGCATGCCAAGGCCTGCAACCAGTCGGGCACTCATCCGCCGCATCAACATGCCACCCAAAACTGCCCCAATTGGAATCATCATGGTCAAGCGCATTAATGTTAGGCCGCCTGAAAGTGCATCGCCTGCCAGCACCGTGCCGACAAAAAACGGCACATTGACCATACCCACAATCAAAGCCATGCCAACCAGCACATTAGTGATATTGGCGGCGCTAAACGCTGGGGTGCGAAAGGCGCTTAGTTCAATTAATGGAGTGGTAGTGCGCCGTTCCCACCAGATAAAGCCAATAAAACTGAGCACTGCTAATACCAAGAGGCCAATTGTTAGCGGCGATGTCCATTGCACCGCATATTGATCGAGGTTGCCGCTTTCGGCACTTGGCTCAATGGCCAAACTACCGAGTGAGCGCGAAAGGGCTACGGTTAGGGCGGTTAAACTGACGGCGATTAAGCCACCGCCAACGTAATCAATTGCCCCACGATTGCCAGGCCGATCGGGCAAGGTGCGAATAATGGCCCAAGCCAAGGCTGCGCCCAACGGAATATTCAGCCAGAAAACCCAACGCCAACCATCAATATCGAGTAGTTGAATTTGTGAAATCAAGCCACCATAGGCTGGGCCAAGCACCCCGCCAGCCTCGCCAGCCGCTCCCATAATTCCCAAGGCGGTTGCATGATGAATTGGCTTAACTTCGTCCATCGAGATTGCTAGGCCGATTGGCAGCACAGCACCGCCGCCAATGGCCTGAACGATCCGCCATGCCACCAACGACCAAACGCTATCAGCCAAGGCACAACCGATTGAGCCACCAACGAAAACCCCAAGAGCGGCCAAAAATAAACGCCGATGACCATAGGCATCGGCAATTCGCCCCAGCAAGGGCATGGCGACGGTATAGCCCAATAAATAGCCAGTGATGACCCAAATACCTTGTTCAAGCGCTTGTTCAACATCAAGGCCTAGCGTGCTGACCACATTTGGTAAGACGGTGATTACCACCGTTTGGTCGAGAGCGGCCAAAAAAATGATCAGGGCTGTCCAAATCAAGCCCCATGGCCAGCGACGTGTTTCTATCATAGATGCGATTCCTACCGCTAATTCCTCTCCGTGCTGCATCATAGCATGCAGCTTTAGCCCACGACAAGGATTGTCACGGGCGTTAACAGATTGCAGCGATTTTGAAGGCTAAATGTCGCTCCTTGCTTAATATCAATTAATTATTGTGCTCCCTGAAGTGTGAGCGAATGCAAGAAGCAATACCTTTGGTTGGCGAGATCAATGATCACATCTAGATATTGGCATCTCTGCTTGCCAATCAGCCACGATTAATCTTGTAAAATAAGGCTGTTCCAAGATTTTAATAAACTGCCCTGATGCTTAAAAGGGCATATTTTGATTTTATTCCTGCGTAATCCCCTCAATCTGATCTATTCCACAGCGCCACTGAAGCCGATCTGTGACTGATCTGATGGATGCTTGTTTGCTCGATTGAGCTAGCGTTAGCAAACGTCAACTTCGAGGGCTTGCGCTATATCGGCATTAAGGATAGCTCATGGAATCATCAGATTCTGCGCAGGCTGCGTTTATGGCTTCTGCTGCTGAAGCCCAACCAATGCCTGAAGCTTTAACCGCCACTGATTGGCGAGCATGTTTGCGCACAGTCAACCAAATTGCCCACCTCATGGCCCAACATCTTGATCTCATGGCGTTACTTCAGCGGGCGCTGGTGATTATTAGCGAGGATTTTAAGTTTGCCACCCTGCGCCTGTTACTGCTCAATCGACCTGCTGCTGATCGTTTGATCTGTCGGGCGGGCATTGGCCCAGCTACACTTCCGTTGGCGATTGATGCGCTTTTTCCAACCGACCAAGGCATTATTGGGGCGGCCATCCAACTTCGTCAGGTAGTCTGGATCGATAATGCACCGAACTTATCATATTTGGCGATTCCGATCATTATTAGTGCCCAGCTTGAAGGAATTCTCTACATCGAATCACAACGCTTGGTATTGGCCGATGATCTCACCAATTTGGCGATTGTGGCTGATCAGCTGGGCGTAGCGATTGAAAATGCCTGTCTTTTTGATCAGCTTCAGCAGCATTTGGCTGAAACCCAGTTGATGTTCGAAACCAGCCATAACATTAGTAGTGCTCGCACGGTTGCCGAGGTTGTGGCGGCCTACCTCAACCATATTGCCGCCCGCCGTCGCTATGCCTGTACCGTTGTTTTATACGAGTTTGATGCCCAAGGCCAGTTTGTAGCTCGTACAGTCAAAGGGCGTTGGTCGCCAGAACATGGGTTATCGTCGAACCATGATCGCCAGCCCCATGAACGTGATGCCTTAGATGATTTGCTTGATGCAGGCGAGACGGTGACGATTGCTGATGTGCGCACCGACCCACGGGTTGCGCCTGGTTTGCGGCGCATGCAAGAAGCTGAACAGCGCTTAGCAATGGCCTTCATTCCATTGATTGTGCGTAGCCAGCGGATTGGTTTGGTTGTGTTGACTGACGCTAATCCGCATGAGTGGTCACATGCCGATTTACACCCCTACCAAGTTACGGCTGAGCATCTGGCGATTGTGATTGATAATCGTCGTCAACAACGCTTGCTGTATGCTCATGGCGAACGGATTGCCGTGTTGGATGAGCGCCAGCGGCTCGCCCGCGATCTGCATGATTCGGTAACCCAAATGATCTTCAGCATCACGCTGATCTCGCAAACCGTTACCTCGGCTTGGCAGCGTGATCCAGCTGAAGGCGAGCGCCGCGTTAATCGTTTGATCGAATTGAGTCAACTAGCCCTGGCCGAAATGCGTTCGCTGTTGACCGATCTGCATCCGATTGAGCGTGAGCATCCGCAAGCTGTGCACTATGCCCAGCCAACGCCCCACGCTGCCCCAACTGAGCCAAGTAAATTGATGCAACGATTGCATAAATATGCAACCGAGGTGATTGGCGATCAACTTCAGATCAACTTTGATACGACCAGTTACGAGCAACATACAGCTATCTGTGAAGATGCACTCTATCGAATTATCCAAGAAGCATTAAACAATGTCAGCAAACATGCCCATGCCAGCCATGTGGCGGTAACTCTGCGCGTTCATGGCAATCGACTGATCTTGAGTATTCAAGACGATGGAATTGGCTTTGATCAATCGAGTCAACCAGCGAGCCAAGGCTTAGGTCTCTACAGTATGCGTAAACGGGTTGAAACCTGTGGCGGAACGCTGACGATTACTCTTGGGGCAACCGCAGGGACGATGGTGCAAGCAATCATCCCGCGTGAAGCGCCCCATGTCAGGAGCTAGCTATGACAAATACTATCCGAATTATGCTGGTTGACGACCATGCCATTGTGCGTGAAGGACTACGCACCCTCTTAGCCGAGGATAGCGAATTTTTGGTTGTGGGTGAGGCCCAAAATGGAGCCGAAGCGATCGAATTGGCGGCAATCGTGCGGCCACATGTTATTTTGATGGATCTTGTAATGCCGAATGTCGATGGAATTCAGGCGACCCAAGCGCTTCAAAGCCTCATGCCAAGCAGCCGAATCATCGTTCTGACCAGTTTTAGTGATGATCAATGGGTCAGCAAGGCAATTCAAGCGGGTGCGAGTGGTTATCTGCTGAAAAATGTGCTCAAGGCCGAGTTGTTTCTGGCAATTCGCACAGTTGCCAGCGGCCAGCCATTTTTACATGCCGAAGCCCAGCGCACCTTGATGCGTCAATCAACCGCTCCGCCTTCACTGTTGCCAAGCCTAACCGAGCGTGAGCGCAGTGTGCTTGATGGGATTGTCGGCGGCTTGAGCAATAAAGAAATTGCTCGTTCGCTGCATCTGACCGAGGGCACAGTTAAAGGCTATGTTAGCACCATTCTCACCAAGTTGGCGGTGGCCGATCGAACTCAAGCGGCGCTGTATGCCATCAAACATGGCTTTGATCTGACCCAGTAAGGTGTCAACCCTATCTTTCGTTAGGGATTCCGACCACCTTTTGATAGCCCGAATTCCTAGCCTTGGCTAGGTGTGGCTTGCCAAGTATTCTCGTATCCTAATTTCCATGATTCCAACGGCCCGATCATTCCAAACCATAAATAGAGCGTGTGTTTCTCTATTGTTATCCAACCCTAGCGGTCTTGGTTTTTCGGTTATTAGGAGGAGCGATGATTAATCGTAGTTCATGGCAATTTCGCAGTCAGTTGTTGGTGAGTACAGGCCTTATTGGGTTTATGGTGCTACTCACAACGCTTTTGACCACAGCCTCATCAGCCCAAACCCGCGAGTGTCGTATGGCTGATGCCTTGAAGATTTGTGCTAATACGTTTGTTGCGACCGATCCCACGCATTTTATCGCCCGCGACGATGTGACGCT
Source organism: Chloroflexota bacterium (assembly GCA_020161265.1). Taxonomy (NCBI): domain Bacteria; kingdom Bacillati; phylum Chloroflexota; species Chloroflexota bacterium. Next base: position 264,534 of record JAIUOC010000001.1, read on the forward strand.
GGCGATTGGTGATGCCCCGCCATTGATCAGCGTTAGTGCGGTTGGTACGAATCTTGGCGAGTTTGTGTTTGCTGCCGATCAGTCGGTGCTGTCAGGCGCAGTTAAATTTATTGGCGATAATGCTAGCTTGCCGCTGGTTGCCTCAACCTATAATGCCAACAACACGCCCAAAGAGGTGTTTGAGGTTGATACGACTGGCCTAACGATTACCAATGATCAAAGCAGTGCTGATCCAATCGGCGTAATTGCCAATAGCACGATCAGCCTGCACTTCCTTGATCGTTCTGGTGTGCGCAGTTTTTATAAGACAACTGACCCCAGCGAGACCGAAGATCTGAGCTTTGTGTTCGATCTGGCAGCAGCAGAATTTCGGGCTGAGCTGCCGATTAACCTCAACATCGCGGCATTAAACCCAAGCACGTCTGAGAATCCCAATCTGAATATTTTGGTGAATCTTAAATATTCGCAACAAGGCGTGCTCTCAGGTAGTGTCGAGAATTTCACCATGTCATTGGCTGGCATGAGTGTCGCAGTCAAAGAGATTGCGCTATCAACTGGGGCTTTTGAAGCCGGTTTGGTCGAAGTTTCACGGGCTGCTAACCCCGATTTGCCAAACCTTGATCCAGCTAAGCCAAATTTGGTCTTTTCGCTGCAAAATCTCAAGTATGCTAACCGCAGTTTTAGCATTGGCGGCGGCTCGGTGCCAATTCCCGATTGGAAGTTTGGCGGCAATTTCAGCATGACCGACCAAACCCTGAGCATTGGCCATGATAATGCGACTGGCACGTCAACCGTCAGCGTCAACTCAACCTTGATTTTTGGCGATGTGCTGAACCAACCAGAATCAGCCACGCCGCGCGAAGTAACCTTGACATTTAGTGCAGTCAAAGTCAACGGAGTTTTCAAACCAGTGTTTAGCGCTACCGTTGCTGAAACCACGGTTGCAATGGGGCCGCTGAATTTTCGCCTGCGCGGGCTGACCTTGGTTGGCGATACCGTGGAAAATTTCTATGGCTTAGAAGCAAGCGCGGTTGATCTGCTGTGGTCAAGCGATATGGGCGGTCAATCAGCAGCAGGTATCACTGGCTTCAAATTTGGTATCGACAAAGATGGCAAACTGCAATTCGCCCTGGGCGGCGCGACGATCAGCACTCCCAATATTTCGAGCGGAGTTTTGCAAGGCAGCAGCATCGTTGGCCAATTTGGGGTAGCTCAAGAAACCCTCAGCCTCACCGTGACTGGTAACCTGACCGTAAAAATCCCAGGCAACAGTGGGGTTGGTGCAGGCTTGGTGATGGTGGTGCGCGGCGGCCCGAATGTTGCGCCGATTGGCAGCCAAAACTGTGCTGAGCCGCCATGTCTCAAGCGCTTCGAGGCTTCGCTGACCAACTTTAGTGTCAAGATTGCTGGTTTCAGCATGGCCTTGGAAAACCCCCGCTTCCTTGATGATGGTGGTTTTGCCGCCGATAGTGCCCGACTTTCGATGTCAGACCTGATGGGCAACCTTACCGCCGATGTGTCTGGCCTCAGCATCAGTGGGCGCGGCGAAGTTTCGGTAACTGGCGGCGGGATTGAGTTGCCACCGCTCAAGATTGCTGGCACCAATTTTGTCGGTTTCCGGGGCTTTTTCAGCAAAGATGGCGCTGGCTACATGTTTGCTGGTGGTGCAACTCTGAGCATGCCTGGTTTTGATCCCAGTGGCGGCTCGACAATCTCGGTCGATGTGACGGTCAAAACCTTGCCAACTGGGGTGTTTAATGAGTTGGATGTCGTGGTGGCCTTCGAGTCATCGCCAGGCATTCCGTTGGCCAATAGTGGCGCTGCCCTAACCAAGATGAGTGGTTCGTTCTCGCTCAAATCAGGCTCGGTCACGATTGGAGTTGGCATTGAGGTAAGTTCAGTTGCTCAACTCGCGGGAATCCCGCTGGTTTCGGCTGAGGGAACTGCAACCTTGGTGGTTGATCCCTTCAAGTTCTCGCTGACCGCCAGCATGAAGGTGTTGATCTTTGAAGTTGCTAGCGCTAGCGTGAGCATTGGCCACGAAGCTGGGTTTAGCGGCGGCAAGGGTCTGCATGCAAAATTCCAATTTGAGGCGGTGATTGTTCGTGGCGGCTTGGAACTGCGGGTTGGCACGGTCACGGTTCGTAGCTGTACGCCTGCTGGCTCAACCAACTGTGTTGATAAGCAAAAACTGCGCTTTGCTGGCTCAGCACGAATGTCGGTTGGCTTGCGCAAAGGCCAGTTTGGCCGCGCCTTGCCACCAAAGAATATTACCTTTGGCTCAGTTTCATTCCAAATGGGCGAGTTTGAAAAATCGGGTGGTGGTACGACCGTAGGGATGTTGGGTCGCGTGAGCTGCTGTTTCGGCATCTTCAAAGTGAGTGTATTTGTTGATTTGAGCAAGCCAGTTGGCTTGAACACTGGTTTTGTCAAGCTCGTCAATCCGAAAAATTATCGCCTGATTAACTCGCTCCAAATTGCTCAGAGTATCGAGCAAGGCGAACCAGGCTATAGCCAACGAATCATCTCACGGCCTATCAACCCCGGGAAATCGGGTGGTGCCTTGTTTGCGGCAATCCCTGAAGTTACTGTACCAGTTGTGATTACCTCAACCGCTAGCGGCTACTTTGGGATTCACTTTAGTGGAACTCCCGCAGTTGAACCAGTGATACGCTTGATTTTGCCTGATGGAACGGAATTAAATGAAGGTAATGTCAATGACACAACCCAGACCTTGATCCGTGATTACACAACTGTTATTACGGAAGGCAATGACTTGGCCTTTATGCTCGAAGCAGCCACTCCTGGCACATATAGCCTGATTATTGAAGGGCCACCAAGCCAATATGAAGTGGTTGCCTACCAATTAAATAACCCACCAGTTTTTGATAGTGCGACCTTGGCTTGTGGTGGTGCGGCAACCCCAGGCGTGACGGTAACTTGTAATTCGGCTCCAACTGGCAGCCAAGTTACGGTCAATTGGGCAACCCATGATACTGATGACCCTAATGCCAAAGTTTCGCTGGTTTATGCTAGCGTCATCACCCCAACCGATCCCATTGATGTGGGCTTGAGCACCGTCATTAGCGATAACATCAAACTTGGCACAGGCCAATATATTTGGGATCTCAGCGAAATTCCAAGTGGCCAATACAAACTGGCATTATTTGCCGACGATGGCCATAATCAACCAACCGTTCAACATCTGGATACCTTGATTGTGGTCAATGACCAGCGTGCACCCAAAATTCCAACCAACCTTCAGGCGACACCATTGCCCGGTCAATTGTTGGTCAAGTGGACACCAAACAGCGAAATGGATCTTGGTGGCTATGAGATTGGCTTTGGTGAAGTCAATGATCCAAACGAGTTCCTCTACTCCCGCAATATGGGTGGCAAAGAGATGATCTTTACTGCGACGAACCAGCTTGATGCCAAACTGTGGGGCTTGAAAGACAATCAATCGATCTTCTATGGGATTCGGGCCTATGATCTTAGCGGCAACTACAGCGCTTGGTCGCCGTTGGTTGTGGGCACGCCGTGGCCACTAAGCCCACATGCTTGGAATCCAGTGCCAGGAGGACGCGGTGTGACAACCACCCAGATTGAGGCCGCCTTTGAAACTCCGCTAAGCGAGGCATCGCTGACAAATGCCTTCCAAGTTCGCAATGCCAGCAATCAGTTGGTAGCTGGAACACCAACCTATCTTTATAATCTTGATAAAACTGAGATTATCGGATTTAGCTTCAAGCCGAGCGCTACGCTGGTCGATGGTGAAACTTACACCGTGACCATTCGCGGCGGAGCCAACGGGATCAGTGCCAAAGATGGCCGCCAGATGCCTGCTGATTTCAGTTGGAAATTCGAGGTCGAGTCGTATCAAATCTATCTGCCAGCCGTGAAGCGCTAAGCGATCACGATCTGACTTAACCAAATCAGCCTCTGCCAATTATATGCAGAGGCTGATTTTTTAATCCCTAGAATGATTGATCGAATTAAGAATGGGGTATAGCTTGAGGATTGGGTTTGCACTGCATCTCATTCACAACTTCGGCGAGGCTTTTATTGGCCAATACTTGTTGCATGGCAGCTTCGGCGTGGCTAAAAATGGTGCTAAGCACTGGCTGGATGGTGCGTCCACAGCGACAATCTTGGTTGGGTGAACTGGCGTGTAAAGGCAGAATGCGGCAATTTTCGGTGGCATGATAAATATCGTTGAGGGTAATTTCATGAGCCGAACGCGCTAAACGGGTTCCGCCATCTGCGCCATATTCGGTGTGGACTAAGCCTGCTCGGTTGAGCATGCCTAGAATCCGCCGAATAACGACCGGATTGGTATTGACGCTGGCTGCAATACAGCTTGAGGAAAGAGCTTGATTTGCATTGGTTTCAAGCAGTGCCAAAATATGCACCGCCACAGCGAATCGACTGCTTGCACTCATGTTTTTTGCCTCATTGTGAATATGAAACAAGTATAGTTACATTTTAACCAGCTGTCAATTATGCTCAAATGGCGCTTTGGTGATGATTTGATAACAATTGGCTCAATACCATATTTTAATCAGGATGATTAGTTTTTTTCAAATAGGCGCTCAATCGCGATACGTGGGCTACTCAAAATTGGAATATTTTGTTGACATAATTTTGCTGCTTCCGCCATTGAGGCTTGCGCTAAAACGATCACATCAACCTGCTCAATCGTTGCAAGTACACTGGCAATTTGTTGCAAATAGCTGGCTTGATCGTTGGCAAGAAAGGCTTCCCATGCATTCAGACAGGTATAGTTGCTAATTTGAATTGCTTTGGCATGGTGTTGCGCTACATCATTAAGCAAGTTGTGGGTTGGTTCAAGGGTGCTGGCCAAAGCTGCAACGACCGCAATTCGTGAGCCAAGTGCAATTGCCTGTTCCGCCATCGCCCGATCAACCCGAATCACCAGCGGATTGAGCGTTTCGGCCAAGCCGCCGAGGGTTGAGCAGGTGCAAACGATTCGCTCTACGCCTTGGGCTTGGAGTTGCTTGATGATTTGCGTAAGTTTTTTGGCAATTGTGGCTGTTACTCCTGCTTGACGAGCTTGTTCGAGCAAGGCTGGCACAACCACATGCTCAACCGCACAGGCTGGCTGAATTTCGCCAACCAATTGTTCAAAGGTGGCAATATGCACGGCGGCGGTATGAATAAAACCTAGTTTGTTGATCATTGATTTTCGACAACCTCGGCTAGTTGTTCAGCGGCTTCGGGATTGTTGGCGGTGCTTTGAATTGGCGTTGGTTGACTGGTTTGGCTTGGCACACCAGCCAAGGCTTCTTGCACCAAGGTTTGCATTCGCTGCATCGCATCACGGGCAAAACGCAATTGTAAATGTCGCCCAAACAACTTAAAGCCTAGCCAATAAAATGGGTTGCGAATGCGCCCGGTTTGCGAAAAAGCATGAATGCGAAACAGCACTTGACCTGTTTCGAGCAATTTAACGATCGTAAATTCAATTTGGCCGCGCTCGAAATGGCCTTGTAAGGTTTGATAGTTGTAGCCCCAAACCTGCTCAGGGCCGTGCTCAGTCTCGCGAGTTTCGTCGATCACCCCGCCGATTTTTACTCCAAAATAGAAGCTAAAGCCCAAAAATGTGCCACGGAGCAACATAATTCGCTGTTCGAGCGGCTGGTCGGGAATAAAAATTCCGGTGATCAGATCGGGTGGTGGAAAGCGATATTCGCGTAGCACCGCGCAGGCTGCTTGCCATGAGCCATGAGCTTGGGGCTGGCCTGGCGATTCGGGTGGTAATTCAGCCTCATAATCATCAACATTCCAGCCATTTTCCTTGGTATATTCGTGGACGCGCTGTAAATCGAAATTGAGCTGGGCATCGCGATAGGCCTCAATTTGCTGGCGATATTGTTGCCACAATGGTTGTTCAGTCATGAATCACTACCTCGCCCTCTGGCGTTTGTTCAATTGTGCTGGTTTGAATTTCGCCGAGCTGTTGGGCTTGGGCAAATTCAACCACTCGTTGGCAAAAGGTGCTCCAAACTTGGGTTTGCACGACTTTGCCGATGCGATAAGCCATTTCGACCAAGCCATCGCGTGAACGGGCTTCCGACGCGATTTCAAAGCGCCATGCAGCGGCGTGCTTTGGGTGTGGTTTAAGCTCAAAATGAATTTGTCCGGCCTCGGGATGGCCCTCAAGCGTGCAAAATCCAAAGCGCAACGGCTGGCTGGTACACACCCGCACCGAGCCATTCCACGGCCCCAAAATCGCAATATCATATTCATCGCCAACCTGCATCACTCGCTCGTTGCCCGTGGCTTTGCGAAAATCGGCAAATAAACCAGGGCTGAAATCGGGCAAATTGGCCTTGATATGCTTAACTAAACTTTCGGGCGATTGAGTGAGCGCCTGAAAATCGACCCAGTAGCGGCGGCGATAGAGCGAACCACTGCCTGCTTGTGGGGTTTGAGTGGTTTTGCCACGCTTGAAACGGCGCTGCCAACATTGCACCAAGCCGATTGCTCCTAAGCCCAGCCCGAACATCCAGCCGAATTGCCGTCGTTGCATTGTTAACCTCATTGTAACTCAGTTGCTGCTGGCACTGTATGCAAAAACAGCACCACGATTTTCGCGATTTGGGTTAAACCACAATAACGCGGATTATCAGAATGATTGGTTGATCTTCCTGAGATGCGTGGATTGGCAGATTGAATTATTGGTTAAGCTCTGGAAACTGCATTAGGAGTGAAAATATTAATGGCGTGACGTTCGGGAATAGAAATTGTGGGTTATACGCTGATTGAATCATAGTATCGTCGTAATTGAGATCACCAGCGTGGGGATTAGGGGAATGACTAAAACTGATTGCTTGAATCATTCCCCTACCCTATGTTCATTATCTGCGACCTACTGTTCGCCACCTGGATGCGTGAAGTCGATCTTTTCGGCCTTTGCCGTGCCGTTCTTGCGATCCGGATAGGACAGCCACTGCATGGCAATATTGAGGTCTTGAACAACAGTTGCGGCCTCGATCGTGCTACCGTTCTCCAATTCGATCGATCCGGTTGTGTGTGCATCGCTGACCAACGTGAGATCGTACCCGCGTTCAAGCGCAGCATAGGCGGTGGCGCGAATGCACCAATTGGTTGCTGCCCCTGCCAGCACAATATGCGAGACCTCTAACGCTGCTAGTTCTTCCGATAAGGTGGTTTGTTCAAACGATGAATTAAACTGCTTGTGGATGCGTGGCTCGCCTGCGGCTGGTACCAACTCCGGAACCCATTGCCACTGCGGACTATCGGTGGGCATTTCCTCATCAGTGTGTTGAACCCACAGCACGGGAATGTTTTCAGCGCGAGCACGCTCCACGGCGTGGGCGATATTCCCGATGACCCGAGCGGCCTCCCACGTGCCATTCATAACACCGACTTGGACGTCAACGACCACGAGTGCGGCCTTGTTTCCTGCGCGGATAGTTGCCATATGCTGCTCCTGTGACACAATTCAATACTGGTATTATAACACATATGTGCTATTTTAGTGAATTTCCAACATCCTAAAATGATGATCATTGCATTTTTGTAACTCGTTATGTGAAAAATCGTACAAATTACCTATTGTTATTTACTTCACAAAGGTGTAGAATCGATGTGCGGTAACAACAGGAGGCCGAGTATGCAAAAAGTAATTATTATTGGGGCAGGCTTTGCGGGTCTGCGAGCTGCCAAAACCCTGGCGGGCAAAAAAGTCGATGTGTTATTGATCGATCAACAAAATTATCATTGTTTTCAACCGCTGCTGTATCAAGTGGCGACGGCTGGCTTGGAGCCAGAGCAAATTGCCTATCCGGTGCGCGGAATTATGCACAATTGGCCGGGTGTGCGCTTTTTGATGGCTCGTGTGGAGCAGATTGATCGTGCTAGCAAACATGTGGTTACCACGATGGGCAGCTTCGACTATGATTATTTAATTGTCGCGGCGGGCGGCCAAACCAACTATTTTGGTAATCGTGAAATCGAGCAACATAGCTTTGGCTTGAAAAATTTGAATGATGCTGAGCAGTTGCGCAATCACTTGCTAAGTATGTTTGAACGTGCGGCTTACGAGCGTGATCCACAGGTGCGCCAAGCTTTGCATACGTTTGTGGTGGTTGGCGGCGGCCCAACTGGCGTTGAACTGGCCGGAGCAATTCGCGAGTTGGTCAAACACGTCTTGGTGCGCGATTTTCCCCAACTTGAAAATAGCCAAGTGCAGGTGATTTTGCTTGAAGCTACCGATAAAGTGCTAGGCATGTTGCCAATGCGCTTGCAACATAAAACGCTTCAGCGCTTGGAAAAAATGGGTGTGCAAGTCCGTTTGAATACCGCCGTCGAAGGAGCTAGCGTCGATCAGGTGTATCTCAAGGGTGGCGAGGTGATTGCTAGCCATACCCTGATTTGGGCGGCAGGTGTGCGCGGAGTTGAGTTGGCCCAAAGCCTCGAATTGGCCTTAGCACGCGGCAATCGGGTCCAAGTTCAGCCCGATTTGCGCTTAGCCGACGATCCAAATGTGTTTGTTGTTGGCGATCTGGCCTATCTTGAGCAGGCGGGCAAGCCCTTGCCGCAAGTTGCGCCGGTGGCAATTCAACAGGCGGTTACGGCAGCCAAAAATATTTTGCAGCAGCACCAAAACCAGCCTACCCAAGCCTTTGTCTATCGCGATCGTGGCTCGATGGCGACGATTGGCCGTAACGCAGCGGTGGCGCATATTTTTGGCCTGCAATTTTGGGGCTTTCCGGCTTGGGTCGTGTGGTTGTTCATTCACCTAATGAGCTTGGTTGGCTTTCGCAATCGGCTGGTGGTGCTGATTAATTGGGCCTATAACTACTTCTTCTATGATCAAGCGATTCGTTTGATTACCGCCAATCGCAAGCAAGCCGATTTTGACGTAGCGCCAGCTTTGGATATAATGCAAACCAACAACTAAATGGTGTGGCTATCACACCAAAGCTAGGGGAGCCAAGTGAGCTTGGCTGAGAGGGCGGACCGATCGATGCCGCTAACCCTCAGAACCTGATCTGGTTTATACCAGCGTAGGGAAGCGTTTGACGATTAGAAACCATCGCTAACCTTACCCGTTGGCGATGGTTTTTTGTTGCTCAACGCCTACCGCACGCCCGTGTGGAGGTGCTTTTTATGCAGGAATCGCCTGATTCTGTGCTTGATCCGGTTGCCAAGGATCAACGTTCGTTTGGGTTCCACGATTGTTTTGCCTTATGGTCGAGCCTTGGGGTGGGCTTGCTAGTGCTGAGCGCCGGAGCCTTGTTGGTGCCAAGCCTGAGTTTTGGCATGGCCTGTTTGGCGATCGTGCTTGGCTCGGCGGTTGGTGCTGCGCTATTGGCCTTGGTCGGCGTGATTGGCAGCGATACGGGCTTGCCAACCATGGCCTTGTTGCGCCCAGCCTTGGGCATTCGCGGTGCGATTGCGCCTACGATCGCCAATCTCATCCAATTAATCGGCTGGGGTGCCTTTGAAATTATTGTGATGAGCGAAGCGACTGATGCGATTGCCCGTAGCGCTGGGCTTGATCTACCCGCCAGCATTTGGACGGTGCTTTGGGGCGTGCTGGTGACGGCTATGGCCTGGGGTGGGCCACTGACAATTGTGCGGCGGTTTTTGCGCACCTGGGGCATTTGGTTGGTTACTGGTTCGGCGCTTTGGCTGAGCTACCAAGCCTTTCAATTAACCAGTTTGGCTGAGTTATTTGCCCATCAAGCAACTGGCGAGTTGGGTTTTGGCACAGCACTCGATCTGGTGATTGCGATGCAACTTTCGTGGTTGCCATTGATTGCCGACTACACTCGCTACTCCAAGGGTGCGCGGTCAACCTTTTGGGGCAGTGGTTTGGGCAATTTCGCGGCAAATGTTTGGTTTTATGGCTTGGGCGTGGTTTTCACCCTAAGTTTGGTGGGCCAACAAGTGCTGCCCACAATTTTGGGCGCGGCTGGGGGAGCCTTGGCTCTAAGCCTAATTTTGGTCGATGAATCGGATAATGCCTTTGCTGATATTTATTCGGCGGCAGTTTCGGCGGGTCATTTGAGTAGCCGCATTAGCCTCAAAATGCTGGCTTTAGCCTTTGGCTTAATTTGTACTGGTGTGGCCTTGGTTGTGCCAATGGCGCGGTATGAAGGCTTTTTATTGTTGCTTGGCTCAATTTTCGCACCGCTGTTTGGGATTGTGCTGGTCGATCATTTTGGGTTGCGCCAGCGCCAACTTGACGTAATCGAACTAGATCGTGTCAATGGGCGATATTGGTATCAGGCTGGCCTGAATTGGCGCGGTTTAGTGGCTTGGATTCTGGGAATTGGCCTGTTTCATGGCTTGAATGCTTGGTATCCGACCTTTGGCGCAACGATTCCAAGCCTTGTGAGCGCTGGATTGATCTATTGGGGGTTAGGCAAAATTGGTTTGTTTACCAAGCAATCGGCCTTGCAACGTGCGGCCTAAATTGTTGACACCAAGCAGCATTGCTGATTGTTGGCATTCATTACGTCAGCAACGCCCATTGGTGCATGCTGTGCCAAATTTGGTGACGGCCAATGATTTGGCCAATGCCTTGCTGGCGGTTGGTGCTGCGCCAATTATGGCGATCGAGCCAGCCGAATTTAGCCAGTTGCACAATCGTGCCCTTGTTTTGAGCATGGGCACGCCAACGATCGACCGAATGCAACTACTTGCCCAAGCTGGACGGGCTGCCCAAGCCAAAAATCTGCCAATTGTGCTTGATCCGGTTGGGGTTGGCGCGACCGCTTGGCGCAAGCAAGCAGCCTTAGAATTAATTGCTACCGTTCATCCAACCATTTTGCGCTTGAATGTGGGCGAAGCTTTGGCCTTGCTCGATCAAACAGGTGTGGCCCATGGCGTTGATGTCGGTCACGCTTGGCATGATCCTGTGCTGGTGGCAGGCCAATTGGCACGGCGCTATGGCTGTGTGGTTGGCCTAACGGGCGTAATCGATGTGGTTAGTGATGGCATGAATTGGATTCAGCTTGAGCATGGGCATCAATGGCTGAGCCAAATTACTGGCGCTGGTTGCATTGTAACCAGCCTGATTGGCGCACTCGCTGCGGTTACCAATGATGTCATGTTGGCGACTGTTAGCGCACTCGCTGGCTTCGGAATGGCGGCTGAAGTTGCGGCTATGCATGCGCTTGGCCCAGCCAGTTTTCGGGTGGCTCTGTTTGATCAGCTTGGGGCAATTGCTGAATTAATTGATAACCGTCGGCTTAACTATCGCATGGAGCAGCACGATGCAGATTGATTGGCGTTTGTATGCAGTCTTGGATACCGTCACGCTTGGCTCGCGCGATCCTTTGGCCATGACTGCGGCGCTGCTGGCTGGCGGGATTGGGATATTACAACTTCGTGCCAAAAATTTGTCCGTGCGGCAAACTGCCCAACTGGCTCAAGCCATCCTGCCACTCACCAAGATTGCCCAAATTCCCTTAATTATCAACGACGATTTGGGCTTGGCCTTGGCGGTTGGGGCTGATGGCGTGCATTTGGGCGTTGATGATTTGCCCTTGGATTTGGCTCGTGCCAGTTTTAATGGCTTGATTGGCTACTCGCCTGAGGGGGTGTCCGATGCCCAACGGGCTGCAATATTGGGCGTTGATTATCTTGGGGTTGGGCCATTTGCTGCCACCACTACCAAACTTGATGCTGGTGCGCCCTTAGGTCAGGCAGGCTTGCGGGCAATTGTTGAGGCCGTGGATTGCCCAGTGCTGGCGATTGGCGGAATTGCTCAACATAACGTTGCAGAAGTGCGAGCTTGCGGAGTGGCTGGTATTGTGGTGGTTTCGGCCTTGTTGAATGCGACCAATTCAACCCAAGTATGTCGTGAATTTCTCGCACATTAAAGGAATGATAGATGACCAGTTTAATTCAAAAACAGCGCCAATCAACGCGGCGCTTGGCCTATAGCATTGTCTTGGCAGCTTTGGGCTTAGCACTCTCGCCCATTAGCATCCCGACCGGAATTGCCAAAATCTCGCCAACCCAACATTTAATTAACGTGTTGGCGGCGGTGTTGGTCGGGCCATGGTGGGGCTTGGCGATAGCTTTTGTGATGGCGTTGGTGCGCAATTTGTTGGGTACTGGCACGCCCTTAGCCTTCCCTGGCAGCATGATCGGCGTGCTTTTGGCGGGCCTGCTGTATCAACGTTGGCGCAACGATTGGTTGGCAGTGCTCGGTGAGGTGGTTGGCACTGGCTTAATTGGCGCGACAGTGGCGGCGTTGTTGGTTGCCCCGTTGGCAATGGGCAAAAGCCCAGCCTTGATTGCCATGCTCACACCATTTGCAATTTCAGCCTTGGTTGGGGCGTTGTTGGCCTTGGCCAGTCTTGGATTATTACGCAAAGCCCGTTTGTTGCCCGCCGATGAGTGAGCTTGTTGTCGTTGAGAATTATCGTTTTCGCTATGCCCAAGCGCAAGCTGAGCTTGGGCCGTGGTCGTTTGGCTTGGGGCGGGGTGAATGTGTGTTGTTGCTGGGAGCCAATGGCGCTGGTAAATCGACGGTTTGCCGCATGCTCAATGGCCTAATTCCCTATCGCTATGCTGGCCAACAAACTGGCTCGGTCAGAATTGCGGGTCATGCGACTGAGCAACTTAATTCGCCAATGTGGAGCCAATTGGTTGGCAGCTTGAGTCAGCGACCTGCCAACCAAATTTTGGGCCACACGGTTGCGCGTGATCTGGCTTGGAGTTGGGCGCAACAAGGCTTGCCGCGCCCAACGATCGCTGCCAAGGTCAGCGAGTTGGCGGAACGTTTTGGGTTGCTTGAGCTGCTGCAACGCCAACCGCAAAGCCTTTCTGGCGGCGAAATTCAGCGTTTAGCACTTGCCAATTTGTTGGCTCGTAACCCAATTTTGGTGGTGCTTGATGAGCCATGTGCTGCGTTGGATGCGACGGGCGTGCAGTTGGTGCGCCAGCTGATTCAGCAATTGCAGCAGCAAGGCACAAGCGTCGTGATTGCCGAGCAACGCCCGCAATTGCTGAGCGATTTGGCAACCCGCGCTTTGAGCTTTGAAAAGGGCCAATTAGTCTACGATGGGCCTGTCGCTGAGATTGTACAAGACGAAGAATGGTCTGTTATACAAAGTAAATCAAGCGTTGAGCCGATGCTGACCTGGCATCAACTTAGCTACAAGCGCAACCAAAGCCCAATTTTAGCCAACTTTAGCGAGCAGCTTGATTGTACCCGGGTTGGTTTGGTTGGGCCGAACGGTAGCGGCAAAACCAGCCTCTTGCAATTAACCAGCGGTGTGCTGCGCCCCCAAACTGGCTGGATCTGCTATCAACAGAACTCAATTACGCAACAACGGGCTGATCAACGGGCTAGCTATCTTGCGAGCCTGCCACAAGATCTGCGTAGCTTTTTCTATCGGCCAACGGTGGCAGAAGAACTCACCTGTGCTGATCCAACGTGGCGGGATCAGTTGATCGAGCGTTTTGGCTTGGCTGAATTATTGGCGCGTTCGCCGTTTCAGTTGAGTGGCGGCGAGCAACGGCGGGTTGCTTTAGCCTGTGCACTGTTGAACAAACCGCGCGTGCTGCTGCTCGATGAGCCAACCGCAGGCTTGGATTACGCAGGCCGCTGGCAATTGTGTGAGCTTTTACAAAGCTTGGCTCAACAGGTGTCAGCTTTGATTAGCAGCCATGATATAGCTTGGCTAGCCAGCTTAACATCGCGTTGGTTGCATTTGCCTCAGGCAACGGCTAGCCCATGAATGAGCCATTTCCAACAGCTCAGTTTTGGCATCCACTGGCATGCTTGGCCTTGGTTGCCGCGCTTGGTCATAGTTTGCTTTGGCTTGATGCTTGGTGGCAGCAATTATTGGCGCTGAGCTTGATCTATGGCTGGCTTGGGTGGCGCATTCGCGCGGCAATTTGGCCGCATGTCGGGCTGATGCTGATTAGTTGTGGCTTGCTTGGGCTGAGTTTAGGCCTGAGCAGCACATGGTTGATTGCGCTCCAAGCAAGCCTGCGGCTGGCATGCTTGGGGATTGTTGGTTTATGCCTATTTGTATTGGTCGAGCCAAGCGCCTTGATCGACAGCCTATACCAACTTGGCTTGCCATTAAATCTGGTGCGTTTGCTCGAAGGTAGCTTGAGTACACTGCCCGCGATGCAGCGAATTGTTCAACAAACGCGAGCCAGCTTGGCCAGCCGAGGTATACGCACTGATCGCTGGTATCTGTTGTGGAATGGGCGTTGGCTGGTTTTGCCGATTCTAGCCCAAGCCTTGCAGCATGCCGATGATTTGGCCGAAGCCTTGCATACCCGTGGCCTGAGCGACCAACGCCCAACGATGTTGCAAGCATACCCGTGGCGTTGGCGGGATTGGAGTTTACTTGTGATTAGTGGTCTCAGTTTGCTGATTTGGTTCTATTGATAAGGAACAATCATGGATTATGCGGCGAATTTTTGGCAAGCAAATCGTTTATTAGCCCAAGCTTGTTTGCAGCACCCGTTTGTGCAGGGGCTGGCAACTGGTCAGCTGAGTGTCGAACGCTTTGCTGATTATATTGGGCAAGATAGCTTTTTTCTACAAAGTTTTGCGCGGGCGTATAGTTTGGCAGCGGCCAAAGCGCCAAATTGGACGAGCGTGTGCATCTTTCATCAGCTGGCTGGCAGCGTGATCCAAGAGTTACAACTGCATCAAGCCTTTGCCGCCGATTGGCAGGTTGATTTAAGCGTGGTGCAGCCCAACCCAGCGACCCAGCGCTACACCGATTTTTTGCAACTGACGGCGTGGTCGAGCGATTTGGGCACATTGGCGGCAGCGATGGCTCCCTGCATGCGCTTGTATGCCTACCTTGGACAGAATCTAGTGAATACCCAAGCCGCTAGCCACCGCTATAGCGCTTGGATTGAAACCTATAGCAGCAACGAATTTGAAGCCTTGGCAACGCAATTGGAGCAACTGGTCAATCAACATAGCTACAATCTAGCCAGTGCCGCTCAAGCCTATCGCTATGCTATGCAATGTGAATACGATTTTTTTGAAGCAGTGTGGAGCAACTAAATGCGAGCAAAAGCATTAACCATCGCTGGCTCCGATTCGGGTGGTGGCGCGGGCATTCAGGCCGATCTCAAAACCTTTCATACCTATCAAGTCTATGGTAGCAGCGTTATTACGGCGATCACTGCTCAAAATACACTTGGGGTTCAAGCCTTTGAATTAGTTAGCCCAAGCTTGATCGAACGCCAAATCGTGGCGGTGTTGGCGGATATTGGGGCCGATGCGATTAAAACAGGCATGCTTGGCAATGCTGCAATCATTGAAACGG
Organism: Chloroflexota bacterium; assembly: GCA_020161265.1. Taxonomy (NCBI): domain Bacteria; kingdom Bacillati; phylum Chloroflexota; species Chloroflexota bacterium. Next base: position 279,848 of record JAIUOC010000001.1, read on the forward strand.
TCGCGAATAGCCTGCGCCAATATCCTGTGGCGTTGGTGGTTGATCCGGTGATGGTTGCCAAGAGTGGCGATCGCTTATTGGTTGAGGATGCGGTGCAGGCTTTACGTGAGCATTTAGTGCCAATCTCCAGCCTAATTACACCCAATTTGCCCGAAGCCAGCGTTTTGCTGGGCCGCGAAATTGATGATGAACGTGCCATGTATGCAGCCTTGGATGATTTGCTGAAGCTTGGATCCAAGGCAGTTTTGCTCAAAGGTGGGCATCTTAAAGGCCAGCCACTGGATTTATTTGCCGATGGTCAACAGGTGCTCGAACTGCGCTCAGAGCGAATCGATACCCTCAACACCCACGGCACTGGCTGCACCTATGCGGCGGCGATCACGGCATTGTTGGCGCGAGGCGAAGATTTGGTGAGTGCGGTTTGCCAAGCGCATGCATTTTTATACGAGGCGATTGCGAGTGCTGAATCGATTGGGGCTGGTCATAGTCCGGTTAATCATTGGGCTTGGCTGAAAGAGCGAACTGTTTAAACGCAATTAGCTAAAAAGCTGCCTAGCTTGGTTTTGATCTTGGCAGCCTACGCCAAGCCACTTTACCTCGCAACGGCGACGGGTACGACTGCCAACAACAAAAATATCACTCTGTTTATTTGGGCTGCCCATGTTAATTTTAATCAACAATTGGTTATGCTGTTGATCGCGGCCATACAGATGGTTACCTTCGTAGCCAATTGCATAGATCACATGGTTGCCTTGATGATCAGGATCAGGCGTATCGTCGTCTAAGAGATTATACCAATGGATACCAATGCATAAGGGGATGGTGTTGTTAATCGCAGTTCGCATAATGTTTGTCCATTCGCCCCGATAGGCTAATGCCCAACTGCGAGGGTATAGTCCCAACTTACGAAACGTCGTATCCGAAGTTCCACCTAACCGTGGCCCAACTCGAATCCTGATTGTATTAAGCTCAGCTGTTACCAGATTCGTCAGGTTATAGGCAGCGACAGGCGCAACCACAAAGCAATCTCGGCTTGAGCCTTGCCTTAAGCTAGAGCGAGTTGCGCCTTGTGAACCGTTGTAGTAAGGCATAAACGCCCCTTTTTTGCCTGAAAGCGAAGTAATTTCAACTAACGACGATCAACATATTAAGTTCGGTGCCTCTATCTGTTCGGAGGTTGAATAATGTCGGTGTTTGTGATCGGCCTTGTCTAGCTGGAACCTGTCTGGGAGGTAGTTGCGTTCTAGCTGGTGCTTGAGACCGACCACGAGGTGCAGGTTGTATTCGCGTAGCGACTGGTGCTTGAGACCGACCACGAGTTGTAGGTTGTATTCGCGTAGCGACTGGTGCTTGAGAACGGCCACGAGGTACAGGTTGTGCGCTTAACTGATCATTAATTGGTTGCAATCGTGCTATCCCTCGACTTCCAGTTTGCTGATTATAAAACTCGATGCATTTCTTCCCATTACTATCCCGAGAAACCTGCCCTACCATTGCATGACCTGTTCCGACTCCAACGATTTTATCAACTTGTACATAATCACCAATATTGAGTTCCCCAAAACGATCTTGACAGGTTGAAGGAACTAACATGATTTTTCTAAATTGGATATTCCTCAAGCCAAGAATATTACACATTGTTTGGAGTTGGCTTGGCCGATTGGATACCATTACGGTCGTTTTAGGCCCAATTTGCCACCCTTGATTGTTCTGCAACACATCCATAATAACGCGTTGCCATTCAGGCCCATAAACATCATCCCCTTGAATAGCTGGAATAGGTTGATTATTGAGTAGACGAGTGATCACCTGCTGATTAATGACTCCTTTTTGGCGTAGGATATCTAACATGGAAAGCCACCAACATTGATTTGTCCCGCCATGTTGGGTGACAGGTTGATTTAGTTCGTAGGGCATCGTAACCTCGCTTAATTGAGCTAGTTCACAACAATCGAGCACAATTTACTGAAATTATGCTCGATTGTTGCAATCGAATCCTACATTTAGCTGGTAGATGCGTTAATTTCAAGCGTTCGTAGCGCTGATTCAGCTTCTTGTTGTAATGTGCCATGGGTAAGATCGCGGCAACGCTGATACCAAACGAGACTTTCCGTTGGATTCTGAGTAGTGCCTATACCGTGCTGGTATTGATAGGCCAAATTATATTGGGCTGCTGGTAAGCCCTTGTGGGCTGCTTGGTAGTTCCAATGGAAGGCTTGAGGATATAAGTGAAGTTCATTGAGATACAGCAAGCCTAACATAAACATGGCTTCGGGATGGCCTACTTCGGCGGCTTGCTTAAACCATTGGCTTGCCTCAGCGTAATTTTGCTCAACGTCTTCACCCTTATAATAGAGCATCCCTAGGAGCATTTGAGCCTCAATGTAGCCAGCTTCGGCGGCGATCCGCAAATGAGGTACATCCGCCCAAGCTCGTAATCTGCCAACGGGTGTTTTTGGGCAGCGGCTTGTTGTAACCAATAGAGGCCTTGGTGTGAGTCTTGTTCGAGGCCTTGGCCATAGCTATAGCATTTACCTAGCTCGAATTGGGCCAAGGCGAAATTCTGGGCAGCTGCCTGTTGAAATAGCCCCACTGCTTGTTGTAAATCTTTGGCAACGTATTCGCCGTCGCTATACATCAACCCAAGCGAATATTGGCCCTCACTATTGCCTTGGGCTGCAGCTTGCGAGAACCAATCAAACGCTTTATCGAGCCGAATTTCGCCGCCTTTCCCTTCTTGATAAAGGCGGCCTACGGCAGTCATTGCTGGTGTGGCTCCGCTTTGGGCTGCCATTTCTAAATAAACGATTGCTTGGGCTTCAGATTGGACAACCCCTGTGCCCGAAAGGTACATACTGGCGATATTCCATTGGGCTTGGACATGGCCATGATTGGCTGCTTGCTCGTACCAATATGCGGCTTGTGGCAGATTTTGAGCAATATTATTGCCAAAATGGTACGATTGGCCTAGCAAAAATTGCGCATCCACAATATTATTTTCGGCAGCAAGTTTCCAATAATGGAGCGCTTGATGCTGGTTGATCGCCACCCCCCAGCCCATACTATAAGCCATGCCTAACAGAAATTGAGCTGAGCCATGCCCTTCTTGGGCTTGTTCTGTAAGTTGATCAATATCTAGTTGCATCATCCTGCTCTTTGACTAAAGCGATCTGTTCACCTGTAAAGCCTGCTAGGATTAGTGATGATCTAAGATGTAACGTTCTTCGCCAGTTTGATTATTAGTCTTGATCCATTTTCGATCCGCTGATCCCAAGGTTAGCTTGATCCGTTGTAGTTGTGAATCTGACAGGGTTTCGAGCTCGGATTTGGCAATCAAGATCATACATTCGGGTAAATCGACCTCTTCGCTTGATAGCTGTTCTAAGTGCGGTGCTGTGGTTGAATTTGATTGTTGTAAAATCATTTGCAGGGCATCGCGCAGGGTTTGAGTTGGTTGTTGCCCTACGCGTTGATAAATGGCAGTGTCGATTGCAATCATAAATTCAGGTACTGCGGTTTTGGCTGCAATCGCGTAAAAAAAATTCTCAAGCGCAAAAGCAATGGTTGCAGCTGAAGTTGCCTGATCGGTCCAAGCAACATTTTGGATCGCACTTAACAGGTTGGGAAGGCTGTTTTGCCAAGTATCTGCAACTTGGGCATGTTGGCTAAAAAGTTTGGCTATTTCGTTATCTGCCGTAAGCTCATTCAATAATATTTGAGTTTGGTCTAACATTGCCTGTTTCGCCTGTGAATGATCCTCTGAACTTTGCTCGTTGCTACTTGAGGCAATTGCAAAGCATAGATCCAACTCGATATCCTTAATATGCATTCTAGGAATCGGAAAGCCTTTTAGATATTCATGTTGTAAGTAATGTTTGGCCAAATGTGCACTAGTTTGATCGGCAATCGCCCGTGATTTCATGATGTCGTGTAGAATAGCGCTAAGCAATTGTTTTAATGTTGTCTGAGCCATGAAACGAACGATCTCCTAGCCAAAAAGAGCATAGCTTGATTAAACTATGCTCTTACGAATTTAATCGGCGAAATTGAAGATTAAATGCCTATTGCTACGGTTTTGTTGTAGGGTTGGTTGTAGGGTTGGTTGTCGATTGCATACCTTGTTTAATTTGTTGGGTTTGGGCTTGGACTGATGCTGTCATGATTGTTTGGATCAGTGCTGCTTGCTGTTGTACCACTGTTGAAAAAATTCCAATGATTTGGCTCATCCCAGCAGGCATCTGATCTTGGACAGCATGGACGGTTACTTTAAGGCTATACGTGTCGTCTGTAGTTTGATCATTTTGAAAAGTATTTTGATCAGAGACTGTAGCCTGCATACTACATTTTTCACCCCAACCCAAGAAACCGCCGCCCTCGCTTGAATTTTCCTCGGATTTGAACATAAAATCGTTGCTAATCTTAGTAACATTAGTGTCATGAAGATTCACATTCAGGTCAATTGTCATGTTATCGACCCTGATGAATGGGATCGGGATCATGGTAATGAGGGGAACTTTAATTTTGCTTTGATCGCCAAGGCTATCAGGCAGCCCTGCCACAACTTGTTGAAAATCAAACTCGACGGTTTTAAGCTTGGCAGGCTGGTTGTCTTGATAGGGTTCAAATGCAACCGATTGTAGGAAGTTTGCGGTTACCCTAGCGGCTTGAGCTTGGGCGTTGATAACGGCAACGAGTGGACCTCCAATAATGTGCGAAAAATCGATGGCTGTTAGTTCTTTGCCTTGACTGAGCATGAATTGCTCCCTTTCATGTGCAAAAACATATCACTACCATTATTGTAACGCGATGAAGGAATGCTGAATAGATTGATAAAATTATTGATGCGTTAATGTGAATCGAGGAGATTGAAAGTTATAACGCATACGATTAAATAGTTACAAACATATAACTTTTAAGTAAATTACTGATTAAATAATTCTCAGAAATATTTAAATATATTTATGGCCTAGCACTATATTACTATCAATTGTAATAGAAGTCAACAGCAATATTTAAATCGCTTTAAACGAACTGTTTAACCGCAATTAAGCTATTGATCAATATCGTGACAAAGTAGCCAGCACTATTTCTGGCTACTTGAGGTTTTGTAGAAATCTACTTCAATTTATCCCAACATTTAAATAAAGTTATTAATCAAATTAGCTAATCTGAATTTGCAAAAATGTATCGGTTTTTGAAAAAAGTGATATATCAGCTAGCTATCGCTTTTACTATCGCTTTGGCGGTTTATCAGGCTTGGGCAATTTGGCATACTAACGGCAGACACAGTGTTTGATCTTTACTTGCAAGTAAACCTCTCTCATCCTTCCGAACCTATTCAGAAAGGACATCCATTCATGGAAAACATCATGTTGATCGACGAAGAAGTAGTAAGTGTCGCTGAATTGCATAAATTTGAAGGCGAAGGCGATACTGCCGCTGATGCTGCTGATTGCACCTGGACCTGTGCATGGACTTGTGGTTGGACGGGTGTCGTCGAACAACTCTAATTTCGCATTAGTTCTCTTGTTGTTCTTTCTTGATTATCAGCTTTTAGTTTGTGAGGAATCTCTACATGGAAACCACTTTGTTGATCGACGAAGAAGTAGTAAGCGTCGCTGAATTGCACAAATTTGAAGGCGAAGGCGATACTGCTGCTGATGCTGCCGATTGTACCTGGACCTGCGCATGGACTTGCGCATGGACGGGTGTGGTTGAACAACAATAAAGATTCTCTTGCGAAGCTGGGGGCCGCATGGCTCCCAGCTTCACTTGTTAAGGCTAAAGGAAGTTGCTATGTCTGATCAATCAAGGAGTTCAAACGGTATTAAGCTTAATCTGCAAGAGCCGCTCCAGGCTTTAGTGGCGGAACATATCACAGCTCTGCCTGAGCGTCAGGTGGCGATTGATGGCCAATGGTTACAACTTGCTGGTTTGCCAGCATGTCGCCCGCCGCGCCAAGGCTGGAAATTGCATGTTTCTGCGACCCCTACCAGCGCCCTGCATGTGCTCCAACGCGTTTTACCAATTCTGCTTGCCGCTGGAGTTGAGTTCAAACTTAGCAAAAGCATTGCTTCGCTTGCAGTATTAAATGAAGGATTGCCTGGTCAGCGGAGTCAAGTAGGTAAGTTTATTACTGTTTATCCAGCGAATGATCAACAGGCGGTTGATTTAGCCCAACAATTACATCAAGCAACCATTGGTTTGGCTGGGCCAGCGATTCCAAGTGATCAGGTGCTGGTTCCTCATAGTTTGGTTCACTATCGGTATGGTGGTTTTGCTCCGCATATGAGCGTTTCACCAGTTGGCGTGGTGATTCCACTGCTGCAGACTCCCGATGGCACAACGGTGCCCGATAAACGCGACCCTTGGTTTTCCAAGCCGGCTTGGGTAACTGACCCTTTTGAAGCTGCAGGGCTAACTCAACGCTCTAAGCCTCAGTCCGGCATGCTGGGAACACGCTATCGGATTCGCAAGGCGCTCCGCCAAACTGCGAAAGGTGGAGTCTATTTGGCCGATGATCGCTCGCTTAATCCGCCACGCTTAGTCGTGATCAAAGAAGGGCGGCGTTTTGCCTGTACCGATAGTTACGATCGCGATGCGCGGGCGCGGATTCAGCATGAATATGCCATGTTGACCAAACTAAGCGCAAGTGGTTTTGTTACCCAAGTCTATCAACACTTCATCCAAGAAGATAATCATTTCCTTGTTTTAGAATATATTGAAGGCACTTCACTGCGTGCGTGGTTAACCCAGCGGAGTTTAATTGGCGAGGCTTTAAGCTTAAGTGAGATTGAGCAAATTGCCCAAACTCTCTGGTCGATGTTGAGCATAGCGCATGAACAGCATATCATTTTACACGATTTCAATCCAAATAATATTATGGTGTGTCCTGATGGAAAACTTCGATTAATCGATCTTGAAATTAGCCATTGCCTTCAAGATGAAGCTCCAGCTTTTTATGGATGGACGCGTGGGTTTGCGCGTGATGCTAGCCGTAATTCCAAACATCAGTTAAGTTTTGCTGATGATTATTTTTCTTTTGGCGCAACGCTCTTCTTCTTATTAACCTTGACGAATCCGTTGATTGCCGCTGATCAGCAGCCCACAATGGATCGCTTTCGTCAATTGTTGTATCATTTGCGCCCCGATGCACCGCCCCATTTACGCGAATTAACCTTAGCCTTGCTGGCTACCAACGATCTTCAAGCAAAGCCAGTGGCTTCTGCGCAAATTACGAGCTACTTTAACGGTGCTCACACTGCTGCTGAGACTGGCTCAGTATTTCCCCTTCCTGATGCTCAAGCAACTGCCCATGCACTTGGAGCTTGGATACTCGAAACTGCCCAGCCTGATAATCCGCAAAGTTATTGGCCGCACGGTGGTGGTGGCTACACGATGTTGCCAATCTCAATTCAATATGGTGCTTCTGGCACAGGCCTTTTTCTGCTTGATCTCTATCAAGCGACTGGCCAAGAGCACTTTTTGCTTGAGGCTGAGGCAGCGCTGGCCTGGTCATTAACTTGGATCGAGCGTAATCCGCATTTGGCGACGATTCCTGGGCTCTATTTTGGCTGTGGCGGCGTGGCATGGTTGGCGATTGCGGTTGCCAAACAGCGCGGTTTAACTAACGCCCCAGTAGAATTACTGGCCCTGCTTGAACGGCTTGATCAGATGGAATGTCTGCATGCTGATTTGGCTCATGGCTTGGCTGGCTTAGGCTGGATCTATCTGGCGGCGGCCCAAGCGTTCCCGCAAGCCGAGTGGGTTGAGCGTGTCCGCACGATTGCTAAGCAGTTGGTCGAGCAGGCTGTGCCATTGCATGGTGGGATCGGCTGGGAATTAGTGATGGGTCAAGCGCCGGATATCCACTATGGCTACTCCCATGGGAATGCAGGCATTGGCAGTTTCTTAATTGCCGCTGCTGAATTAACCAATGATCCGCTTTTTGATCTGCCGATTCAACAGGCTGCTCAAGCCTTGATTGATGCCCAGCTTACCGTGGCCCATGGTGCTGGAATTAGTTGGCCTCACTCAGTTCAGAATCAACTGGTCTGGCCGCATTTTTGTAATGGTGCTGGGGGCGTAAGTCTTTTTTGGTCGCGTCTCTATGCGTGGTCGGGCGAACAACGCTATGCTGATTTAGCTGAACAAGCGGCGATGAGTGTTTGGTTAGGCTGCCGAGGCGCTCCAGCAGGCATTTGCCATGGCATTGCTGGGGCTGGCCTCGCCTTAATCGAAGTTGCCAAGGCGACCGGAAAGCCAATTTGGCGCGAACGAGCCGCCGATTTAGCCCAACTATTACTGTTGCGCGGCCATAATGCTGATGGCGTATATCTCTGGGAATCGGATGGCTCTGGCGCATTTAATGCCGATTTGATGGTTGGCAATGCTGGAGTTGGCGCATTTCTCCTACGGCTTAACCCCGCCATAGATCTAGCGCATCCTGTCGCATTACCATTAACCAGTGCTGTAGCCGAGGAGCGTATCGGATGAAACAACCACTTTCAACCAGCCATGCATGGCGTTTGGTTATCGCAAGCCGCAACTTCCGCATTCTCTTTACGGCAGAGCTTGTATCAACCTTTGGCGATATTCTCTATAAATTGGCAATTATGTGGTTTATCTATCAGCGCACTGGCTCGGCGATGCAAACCGGTGGGGTGGCAATCGCTGGGCTGCTTGGCACATTACTGGTTGGCTTTTTGATTGGCACATTAGTTGATCGTTGGAATCGCAAAACTATTTTGGTGGTTGCCGATCTTGTGCGGGCGATCTTGGTAGCCAGTCTTGTGGTCGCGATGCTTTTCGCTGATCAGCCACCATTGTGGCTGTTTTATGGGGTAAGCTTTGCCCTGAGCATTGTTGGTATGTTTTTTGGCTCAGCGCGTAGTGCCGCCATGCCCGATCTACTGGCCTCGGAAACCTTGCTTGCCGCCAATATTGCCGCCAATATGGCTAGCCGCATGATGGGTGTTGGGTTCACGGCGATTGCTGGCCTGCTGATCGCTTGGATTGGGCCTGAATGGGCCATGGGCTTGAATGCACTCTCATTTGTTTTCTCAGCAGTTTGGTTATTATGGTTGCCATCTTTGGCGGCAACAACCCCTAAAGCACGGCGAGCTGTTACCCCTAAAGCCATCTGGCAAGATATGCGCGAGGGGATCGATTATCTGCGTTTGAGCCATTTATTGGGCTTTTTGAGCAGTATTGTGATTGTGGTTAATTTTGGGAGTGCGCTCTATTCAACCCTAACACCAGCGCTGGTAACAACCGTGCTGAACGCAGACCCCAGTGTTTATGGCTTATTAAGCACAGCAAGCCTCATTGGTGGAATTATTGGCGGGTTGCTGCTTCAGATGGTGGGCCAAAAACTCAGCCTCAATCAATCAATCAGCCTTGGATTAATTGGCGCTAGCCTCAGTGCTTTGAGTTTAGGCTGGTCAACTTGGGTTCCGTTGAGCCTCTTTTTGACAACGACGATGAGCATGGCCTTGGTTTTTAATCAAATGCCAGTTTATACTGCGCTCCAACGAGAAACGCCGAGCCATCTGCGCGGGCGAGTTTTCAATCTTTTTGGCATGATCGCTAATATTGCTAATCCCCTAGGAATTGCGCTTGGCAGTGCGCTTGCCGACCAAATTGGGGTGCAATGGGTCTATAGCATTGGGGCCGCTTTGGTGGCTTTTGGTGCTTGGCGGGCATTGTATTATCACAAGCCGCAACCAGACCCACGCTCTGAGGGAGCTTTATTATGAGCGAGGTTGTGCAATTGCAAGTGGCTCCTGGCGTGTATCTGCGCGTCATTCAAGCCCCAACAGTTTGGACAACGACCATGTGGTTGGTCTGGCAATCGCCGTTAGCGCCATTTGCCAACTATATGCTTGGCCAATTACTGCAACAGCGTGCCCAACAACCACAGCAGATCCAATCATGGCTTAATCAAACTGGCTTTTCTCCCGAATGGCTGGCTAGTCAGCGCGAAACCATTACAACTTTGACTTGGTATTGGGTCAGCCAAGCTACTACGCCAAGTGAGCTAGCCGCAGCCTTGCAGCGAATCCAACCAATGTTAACTGAGCTTTTCGAGCAACGATTGTTTGATCAAGCTGATTCAGCTGAGCTGCGTATGCAACAAGCGCGGCGCATGGTCGAACAACAGTATCTGCAACAACGAACTAATCCGCAACTTGCTAGCCTAACCCGTTGTCTCGAAGCTCTTCAGCCCGATGAGGCAAGAGGGGCTAGCCAAGGGCTGGAGCATGCCGCCGAGGCCGAATCCGCCTGGTGCACGATCAGCCAGCAAGCGCCATTAATTGTCTATCTGGTAGTAGCCGATGCTGCCCAAACAATTGGCGAGATGGTTGCTGGATGGTTGCAACCATGGATCGGCCAACGTCAGCCATTGCGCTATTATGATCCGACTCCAGCAACCGCACGCGAACGCTTATTAATTCATGAATATCAACCCCATATCCCCTCACAAATGAGCATGGCTTGGTCGGGTGGTGCGACCTTGGCTGCGCCAAATTATGCGATGTTTCAAGCAAGCCTTGGCTTATTGGGGGCGTTTCCGCGATCACGTTGGTTGCAGGTATTACGCCAACAACATCAATTGACCTATGCGATTAAAGTTCATGCCAATCGGCTAAATGGCATGGTTGCAATGCAAAGTCTGTTAGTTGATCAAGCCCAGCCCTTGGCGCAACAATTAATTGAGCAAACCCTAGCCGAGTTACAAACAGGCCGCTTTGGCTTGGATGAACAAGCCTATGCCCAAGCAATGCTTGATCGTGAGCAGTGTTTACTGTGGGAGAATCCGCGCCGCTTGCTCGATCATTGTGTGATGTTGGATCTCTTAGGCCAACCAATTATTCCACGCCAAGACCTGACGTTTTCGCCTGACCCACAAGCCTTGGGCCAAGCGTTGCAACAGCTGCAACCAGCTGCTTTGGTCAACATTCGAGGTGCTCAATGAAGCAGATCTTGCCAGTTCGCCGTTATCGTCATGTCGAGGGCTTTAATATTGCGCTGGTTGAACAGCCAACATGGCAACGCATCCTGATTAGGATTGTTATACCTTTAGGCAGTTGTGGCGCTTGGATTGCTGCTCAACCACCCATGATTATTCCAGTTGGTGCTGCTCATTTGCTCGAACATTTGCTTAGCAAGCAACTTGCCGCTGCTTTCGGTGAACACTCGCTGACTCAATATCATGCATTAACCAGCTGGTGGACAACTCAATTTAATACATGGACAACCAACCTGGTTTGGTCAGAGCTTGAACATGCGCTAGAAGTGCTGTGTACCCCCAACTTTGATCACGCGTGGTTACAGCAGGAGCAACAGATTGTTACCCATGAAATTCGCCAGCGTGAGGCTCAAATCAAGTATCAATTGTATCGAACAATGTTGGAAACGCTCTATCAACAGCATCCGATTCGCCATGGAGTGACTGGAACGGTTACTGATGTGGCAAAAATTAGTTTGACTGAGCTGCAAGCCCTGCATCAAGCGTTTTATCAGCCCCAGCATATGACGCTGTGGTTGGCGGGGCCATCAGAGCGTTTGAATCAACTTGATCGATCTGGCTGGCGTGAAGCGCATCCCAATTCTTGGATCAATGATCAATTGCCTAAGGAGCCGCCCTACCCGCGCATGCCAATCCAACGAATCGCCAGCAATAATCCCCAGCCAGCAATTCGAATCGCCTATAAAGATCAATTAACCATTCCTTGGCTTGAGCGTCGATTAACCAGCGAGCTTGTTTTAGAAGGATTATTGGGCGTGGGCAGCCCTTTGGGCAAGTTACGAGCGCAGGGTGAATATAGTGGCGATAATTATTTTGGCTATAGTGCGATTAGTATTAGTCATAGCCAACCACAGGCACTTGCCGATCTAATGCAGACCCAGCTTGAGCACTTTGCCATGACGCTTGATCAGCCTCGACTTGACCAACTTAAGCGCCATTTGTTGTTGCGGTATGCGATTCGTTATGAGCAGCCTGAACAGTTGCTCAGCGAATTACAGACGATCGAACGCCAACAAACCAGTCTTGAGCATTTGTACGAAACCTTAACAACGCTTGATGTTGCGACTGTAGCGCAGCGCATCCAGCAGCACTTTATTCCAGAATATCGCACGCTGATTGTTGCCCACCATTCAGGCTAGTAGCTGTGTCGTAGACTCAATATCGTTGCATTGTTCATTCGATTGAATTGCTTATGCTATACTATATATGACACAATGTGTGTTATATAGCTAGCTAGTATGGTTAATTGATCGATTCGAGGGAACATTCTATGCAGCAACAAGAGGATATTCGAATTCAGCGCACGCTCAAGGCTTTGCGCCAAGCGTTTATTGACTTAATTATTGAGCAAGGCTACGAGGCCGTGACTGTACGGGCGATTATTCAACGGGCTAATGTTGGCAATAAAACCTTTTATCGCCATTATCCCGATAAAGAGGCGCTTTTGTATGCAGTGGTTGGTGAAATGTTGATCGAGGGCCAGCAATTTTTGATTCCGCCTGATTCGACGATTGCTGCCGAACAAAATACCCTGAATGCCTTTCGTTTTGCCAATCAATATCGCGATGTCTTGCGGGTGTTACTACGCAGCCCAATTGCTGAACAATTACTCGGGCCAATGATTGAGTTTGGCATTTCTGAGGGCGAGCGCTCGTTTGCCGGGCGTGGCCTACCAACTGATTTAGTTTCCTATCATTTTGTGTCCAGCATGATGTCGTTGATGCGCTGGTGGTTTGAGCGTGGCACGCAATACACGCCCGACCAAATGGCCGAATTTGTCAATAAATTGCTAATTCGGCCAATGAGCGAGCCAAGTGCTAGCGAGTAACATCCTAATTCGAGCTAACTAGCGACAGTCGAAAAATGCTGTGGTAGACTGCCTATGGCGATGCTTGATGATTCGCAGCAAACCAAAGGAGGTCTTGATGCGTCGGATGATCGTTCTTGTGCTTGTTATTAATCTGATTGCTGCTTGTAGTGCCGAGTGGCCGAGTGCTCCAGTTGCCAACAGCACCCCCAGCAACCCGACTGATTTTCCACCTAGCCCTCAAAGTTCACCAACCATTGGCCAGTGCCCAGTTTTTCCGCTTGATAATATTTGGAATACGCCGATTGATAACTTGCCAGTGCATCCCCGTTCAAGCCAATATATTACGAGTATCGGTGGCAGCGAAACCTTGCACCCCGATTTTGGTGCGGCCCGGTGGAATGGTGGCGATATTGGGATTCCCTATGTGGTTGTGCCCGCTAATCAACCAACTGTAACCGTGAATTTTGTTGATTATCCTGATGAGAGCGACCCAACGACTGGCTCAGGCCAATATCCAGTGCCGCCGAATGCGCCGCGTGAACATGGCAGCGACCATCATGTGTTAGTCGTTCGCGAGGGCGAATGTAAGCTTTATGAGCTTTATAATGCCACGAAGATCAATGATACGACCTGGAATGCCAGTAATGGGGCGATTTTTGATTTACGTTCGAATACGCTGCGCCCTGATACGTGGACTTCTGCCGATGCAGCGGGCTTGCCGATTTTACCTGGCTTAGTGCGCTATGAAGAAGTTCAGGCGGGCGAAATTAAGCATGCGATTCGCTTTACCATCCAACGTTCACAAAAAGCCTATGTTTGGCCAGCTCGCCATTTTGCTTCATCGATTACCGATCTGAATGTGCCACCCATGGGCATGCGCTTTCGACTGAAATCAAGCTTTGATATTTCGGGTTTTTCAAGCGACATGCAAGTTATTTTACGTGCGATGCAACGTTATGGCATCATTGTGGCTGATAATGGCTCAGATTGGTATATTTCAGGCGCACCTAACCCTAATTGGGATGATGATGATTTAGTCAGTTCGTTTGATCAAATTCGCGGCGATCATTTCGAAGCTGTCGATAGCTCAAGCCTGCAACTCGATGCTGATTCAGCTGGAGTTGTCGCTAGTGCCGCACCCCAACCAAGCAAACTTGCCGAATTTGGCGGGGTTGATCAAGGTCAACAATTACGCTATGCAATTACAATTGTTGGGACTGGTAGTGCTCAAACTATGAATGATCAATTGCCTGATGGCTTGACGATTGTTCCAGCGAGTGCCACGATCAACCCTAGCAATTTGGCTGCACCAAGCATTAGCAACAATAGTGTGCAATGGAGCGGCACAATTCCCAATTCGCAGAGTGCCGTGATTAGCTTTCGAGCAACGGTGAGCACCAATGAGCGGCGTGTTATTATCAATACTGCCCAAATTAACGCAGCAACCGTTCAAGCGAGCATTATTGCCAACGGCTATCGAGTTTGGTCGCCAGTTGTGCGCAAACTAAAGTAGCGCTGGCAACCAAGTTGAGAGAATATGCTATACTCTAGGGGTCATGGGTAACTGTGACCCTACATTATTGGCGGGCGTAGCTCAGTTGGATAGAGCATCGGTCTTCTAAACCGACGGTCGTGGGTTCGAGTCCCGCCGTCCGTGCCAATTCTTCCTCTCAGTAAATCTAAAACTTTAGCTGACTCATCACCCAGTGTAGCGTATAATCTTCGGAACATACCAGCCTAATACTTAGGAATCACCCTAGTTTTAGTAACCGTTCTAGCCTATCTTCCTAGTGACAATGGACTGCTGCCCTGCTATGCTGGTGACCTGCACATTTATGCCGCAGCTTAATCATAGCTCGGTGTTCGCCTGCACTTCTCCTCATCACGTTTATTCAGTCCATAGCTGCTTGGAATTTCGGTTTTCGCTCTTTCATACTATCCGCACAGTTGGGATCAAGGCATAGCTTGGGGAGTCCTATAATGGCAAAAAAGCACGATCAAGCTGGAAATCAAACCCCTCACGACGTTCAGCAAACGATTGCTAGCCTGCGGGAACAGCTCTTAATCTACGAACAAATTTTAGATACCCTCCCCGATTTGATTTTATACAAAGGCCCAGGCTCGCACATTCGCTATGCCAATCGCGCTTTTCGCGAATACTATGGGATGGATAAGCAGCAGCTCCAAGATGTGATCGATGCCGATTTTAATCAGCCCGATTACACCCAACAATATATTCGTGATGATGCCCAAGTGTTTGAAACTGGTCAGTCATTGGAGATAGCCTGCGAGCCAGTCACCCATCATAGTGGTGAAGTTCATCTGTTTGCGACCAACAAGCATGCCATTCGCAGCCATGATGGGGCAATTATCGGCACGGTTGGCATCTCACGTGATCTTAGTAAGACCAGCGAATCCTCAACAGGCCGCACAAATAACGAAACTCGTTTACAACGTATTATTGATAACGTCCCAGGTATGGTTTATCAACTGTTGCTGAACCCTGATATGACCGTGAGCTTTCCCTTTGTCAGTACGGGTAGCCGTGATCTCTATGGTCAAGAGCCAGAAGCAATTATGCACCAAGCGAATATTGTGACCGAAGCTATGCATCCTGCTGACCGTAGCCGTTTTCATGAAGGCATGCAGGCTTCTGCCGAAAGCCTTGCTGCTTGGCATTGGGAAGGGTTGGTCGTGATCAATGGTCAAGAACGTTGGCTACAAAGTGCCTCACGCCCCACCAAATTGGACAACGGGGCAACCCTGTGGGATGGTGTTTTGCTGAATATTACCCAACAAAAACAGGCCGAAGCCCTTTTAACCCGCTTTGATACTATTTTAAGCGCGACCCCTGATCTGGTAATGATTGCCGATGTCGCAGGCCAGATCCAATATTTAAATCCTGCTGCTCGCCAGGTTGTGCAGCATGAATTAACTCAATCCTCTGAACCGCTAACGTTGCAGCAGCTCTACCGCGATGCTAGCGACCAAACATGGATTGACCAAACCTTGCGCCATGCGCAAACCCATGGTTCTTGGATGGGTGATTATCATTTGCAAACAGCTCAGGGCAATCAACTTCCAATGCATTATCAAGTTTTGTGTCATTATGATCGTGATCAACAGCCCAGCTTTTTTTCATTGATCGCCCACGATATTCGTGATCAAAAGCAGGCTGAGGCCGAGCGACAGCGCTTGCATGAGGAAATTATTCGAACGCAACAACAAGCCTTACGCGATCTTTCAACCCCATTGATTCCAATTGCTGATACTGTTGTGCTGATGCCATTGATTGGCAGCGTTGATACGGCGCGGGCTCAGCACTTGATGGAAACATTATTAGATGGCGTGCATACGCACAAGGCTCATATTGCGATTGTCGATGTGACAGGCGTTCCGGTGATGGACACTCAGGTGGCTGGATTACTGATTCGGGCTGCCACCAGTGTGCAATTGCTTGGTGCTCGCGTGATCATCACCGGTATTCGCCCTGAGTTGGCCCAAACTCTCGTTACATTAGGGGTTGATTTCCGTTCAATCAGCACCCAGAGTAGCCTGCAACAAGGCATAAGCTATGCAATCCAATCGCTGCAATAGGCGAGCGGGCTACTCTATTGGTTCGCATACGATTGACTAAATCAGTTGTTTGATCTGCTGTTCTAAGGTAATACATTCGCTGTGGCTGGCCGCTAGCGCTGTGATGCTGCTCGATGCTAGCTGAAGTTTAGTCGAACGTGCATGGATGTCAGCCCGATTTTCAGCCCGTAGAGCGGCATTGAGTTGCATAAGAATAAGTTGAAGTTGTTCCCAACATGCTTCATCGTGCATCTGGGCGGCAATCGTTTCGGCTAATTTAATGATTGCCTCGAGCGTGATTGGTGCAGGTTTGCCTGGCGATTCTTGGCTGATCGTGCCATAATTAATGCCCACAGCCGAACCGACCGTGCTTCCGCTGATGTTTAGATTGCCTTTATTGGTGACACTTGCGCCATCACCAATTGCCGAGTGTTCAATCTGATTGTCTTTCATCGTATAGTGTGATTGTTTGAATTGATTGTTATTACCTGTGTTGATAATATTATCATTGGCATTACCGCCAACTAAAATTGCATGATCGCCTGCCGATTGATTAACTTGGCTACTAGGAATCGACGGCATTGGTGACTCCGCTTTGACCCAGCCTTTTGCGCCAAGACCTTTACCGCCGAGCAGCAAGGCAATCGGGAAATCTTCGCTAGCAGTATCAAAAAAGGGTGTTTGTTCTTTGCCTAGCATATGATGAGCACTGGCGGGAACCTCAGCCCCAAGATAGTTCATGAGGTTTGAGATGCGCACCGTGGTATCGCCCGCTTTATTGCCTGCACCTTCCAAGGCCTCAATTAAATGGTAGGTATAGAGGCTCATGGTGCCATCGCGCAGCCACGATCGCTGATTGCCTAATGATGAAGTAAATACTGCGCGGCCTTGGCCCTGTTTTAGATCATTGACCAAGTTTTTGGGTAATGCTGCAATCTCAAGGTTGGCTGGTAATTCGACAGGCTTGGCGAGCTCACCCTTGGCGGTTGCCATTCCTTGGGCATGGCAGCAATCAAAAATCGCTAATAAACGCTGGGCATCAATTGCCCGCAACTTTTCGGTAATATCGTGGGCCGATAACGCCGTCTCGGCGAGGTTGATTGGGCTAACATCATGCTGAACAAGATAGTAGGCTCCGGTTTGTTTATCGACCCAGCCATGGCCAGAGTAAAAAAAGAGAATCGTGGCTTCTGGATCGTTGTAGGCACAGGTTGCCAGCCAGTCAAGCCCATCGAGAATCGAAGCTTTGGTTGCAGCATTATCAGTGAGCAACCGAATATGCTGTTGATTATCAGGATAACCACAAAAATTTGGATCAATCAGCAAGCTTTTAAGGATTGTGGCATCGTTAACCGTCACTGGTAATGACCATTCAGCATATTTGCTAATCGCGCCTACCCCAATCAATAAGGCATATCCATGATCAAATTGCATAATTCCTCCAAATTAATACGTTAGCGTCTGTTGAAGTGGATTGTTAACCTCTAAACTTGTAGCAGCTTGTGAAATTGCAGGGATCGGGTTGGCAGAGTTTGTTGCTAAGCATAAGTCCTCGAATGTCGATACATCCGGTTTGCCGCCAAACTCATACCCTGAATGACACGTTGATAATTGACTGTTGATTGCTGTGTACGCCAGCCTATTGTACCTCAAATTAAGTGTAAATAGCGTGTGAATCTAACGGGATTCGTGCGAAAAATGTTAGGAATAAAAATTGTCTATCGTGATTTTCATAGGAAAAATATGGTATACTCAATGATGTTCGTATGCTTTGCTTGTTAGGAAATTATCGTTGGCCTAATTCGAGGGTTTTGACTTTAAAATGGTATATTCGCCTATCGAGAGGAGATCATGATGAGTGCTGATACCTACCCCTATTTGCCCGATGCCACGCTTTTGGGTTTACGCGAGATTCATCGCAAAAACTTAACAATCCTGATGCCCCAAGCCAGTCAATTTGGTGACGCATTGCTCCCTATTAATCTTACCAATCAGATTAATAGCGAGCTAGCCTCGATTCAACACCTTAACCAAGAATTAGCCCTGCGCAACATTAAAAGTGATGATCCCTTGCCTGGCAGTAAGGTTAGCACGATCATCCAGCATTATTATGGATCAGTTGTTCAGCAGAATCAGCGCGATCATGGGGTGGCGATCGGCGGCAATGCTGATCAATCACTGATTACAACTGGTGATGATAATCAGTGCATGATGCAGCCAGATGGATTGCTTCCTGAGCATAATGATCCTCATAGTGCCGCAACAACCGCTTCCTTCACCTTGCGCCAACTCATGCTCGCCCTACAAACTATCACCCATGATGCCGATGATGCTACCACTGACCAAATTCATTATGCGCTAAGCTTAATTACTGAAGCTCGTAAGAAATTACGCGAAGCCCAAACTATTTTGCAACAGAACAATATCACTTTAGATGCGCAAATTAAACAATTGATTGGGTAATTAAATACGCTAGCTACAAACTAGATTGAAATAAGCGCTCCTTTTTAACTCTACTACCATCAGTTTGCAGGATAAGCGGCGCTGGGTAGCGCCGCTTATCGAATAATCCTCATCTATGGTCTAAATCGCGCCTATTTTGCTGGTTCGTCGTGCCATGCGGCTAGCATTTTTAGATCAGGCTGAAAGCCCTGTACATGCAATGGCGCAGAGCGAAAACCAGCTTGGATTGCTGCTTGGCGATAGCGTAATGCTGCATCGGCGCTAACTAGGCCATGGGTCAGTGGCAGGTTAGGATCGGCTGCCCACAACAGCGCCTCAAGTTGACAACTAGCAGCGCTATCTGGAATAACTTCGGCCATGATCCGTTGGCGCAATCCTGGATTATCGATTGGTAGATCAATTGTGCGTAGGCTGGGGCCGCATGCTAATTGACCACCGCCCACGATCAGCACATCGCCAGCGCGTTGCATGCGCTGGATCGCCGCGCCTGTGTCAAGACAAGCTGGAAAAGAATCATCAATGACAATCGTTCGGGCTTGGAGCCGTTCAACATCGATAATTTCTGGGCTGCTGGTGGCGGCAACAATAACTTGGGCTTGATAGATTGCGGCAGGAACCTTGCCCTCACTCGCCATAACCCTGATGGTTCCTTGATAGCCTAGATCCTGAGCTAGTGATTGAGCCAGTGCCTTCAGGCGTGGCACATGGCCTGTCGTATCACACAAAATCAACGAACGAGGATGGGGCAAAGTCTTGAGCAGCACTTGCAATACCGCTTGGCCAATTGAACCAAGGCCAACAAATGCCATAGTGCAGCCTTCCAGCAGGCGACCCGTTGCCTTGAGCGCGGCCTCAATGGTTTGGATAACTGCGACAACGGTTGTGGCATGACCAGTAGTCAAGGCCGGAGTTGCTTGATTATTGCCTGCTAGCAGCCGTAGAACCCCAAATCCATAGCCGCTAAGCGCTGGGAGCATGCCTGCCAATGAGACACATCGCACTCCCTGCGTTTGGGCTAGCAGCATGCCTTTGGCAAT
Organism: Chloroflexota bacterium; assembly: GCA_020161265.1. Taxonomy (NCBI): domain Bacteria; kingdom Bacillati; phylum Chloroflexota; species Chloroflexota bacterium. The sequence goes on from JAIUOC010000001.1 coordinate 299,766, forward strand.
TTCGGCCTCAAGTTGGGGAGCATTCTCGCTGTGTAGTTCTTCGGCAAACCAAGGCAGACAGAGCATGGCCGAAGCGCCAATCGGGGTTTGTAGCACTTCAACCCAACGTGGCTGACCTTGAGGGAATAACAAGCGGCGCAGCTGTTCGCGCACCATGGTGCTAGCTCCTTGCAGCCCTACCATTTTCGCAAGGCTTGAGCTTGAGGGCAGATAGCCGATTAATGCGGCATCAAGC